>DATKGE010000166.1:0-21766 GCA_035510955.1 Occallatibacter sp.
CGTCGTCGGCTGCGATCACTCGCTTTCGATGCCCGACTTCCGCGCCGCCGAACGCGTCTTCCAGCTCATGACACAGGTCTCAGGCCGCGCTGGGCGGGGCGATCTGCCGGGGCGCGTGGTGGTGCAGACCTACTATCCCGATCACTACGCGATTCTCGCTGCCAGCAAACACGACTACGCGAGCTTCGTGGAGCGCGAACTGAAATATCGCCGCTGGATGCATTACCCGCCCTTCGGCGTGCTGGCCAACGTTCTGGTGCAGTCGCAAAAGCTGGAAGAAGCCGTCGCCTGGTCCAGCGAGATCGGCAAGTGGTTCCAGAAGGCCGCGCCGGAAGGTGTGCGCGTGCTGGGGCCCTGCACCGCACCCATCGCCCGCATCAAGGGGACGTATCGCTTCCACCTCATCCTGAAAGCATCCTCGCGCAAGGCGCTGAACGCCGCGCTACGCGCGATGTTGGCCCACGCCGACGCCGCGGGCGTGCCGCGCAGAAATCTTGTCGTAGACGTGGATGCGTTGCGGCTGATGTGACCACCTGCGGTGGGGCAGATGCCTTCGGCGTGGCGGGCGAGAAGTGTTGCTTTCCCATCCATCGCGTTGATGTGAAGACAGAGGCAATCTTGTTCCGGCGAGGTGACGATTCAGGCAATGGAGGCCGTGAGGGAAAAACATCCCTCAGTGGCTAAAGCCACGCTCTTCACAATCTCGTCTTTCGGAACGGCTTAAAGCCGTGCCCTTTCAAAGCCTCGACTTGCGCAGAGATTCTTCAGATTTCCAGTTTATTGAAGAGATCGGCGGCATCGTTGGCATGATGGACTTCTTTGCTCTGGGCGGTTTTGCGCATGGTCTCTCGCGTGATCTTGTTGGGCCTCAAGTCAAACGGAAGAGCGTTCTCTTTTGCCACCCTGGTCAGGACGATGCGCATTACGTCGGAGACGGTAAGGCCCATCTCTTCAAGCACGGCAGTGGCCTTCTCTTTTACATCGGCGCTGATTCTGGAGCGGACAACGGCATTTGTGGCCATGCGAGTATTGTAGCCCGTTTGAGCCACAATCTGCGATGAAAACCGGCGACGGTCTCGCCACCGCTGATCCGCCGGCACTCATCCAAGGGCCGTCGAATAAAGCTGCCGCGCCGCTGGCATCTTTTAGCTTTGCGGGGCTGCAGCGGCACTCGGCGCAGTGCCGGTATGCAGCGAGTGCAGTTCCTTGCCGGGCTTGAAGCGGACTGCTTTGCCCGGGGTTATGCTGACTTCGGTGCCGGTGCGGGGATTGCGGCCGATACCGGTTTTGCGCGCGCGGACACTGAAGACGCCAAATCCGCGCAGTTCGATGCGCTCACCGGCGGCCAGGGCCTGCTTCAGGCCTTCGAAGACGGTATCCACCGCAGCCTCTGCCTTGGTGCGGGGGAGACCCGTGCGCTCGATTACATGATGGACGATGTCTTGTTTAATCAAAGGGCAACCTCGCTGGGGCGACTGGATTGACTGTACTACTGCTTACGCTACTACGGCTTACGCTGCTGATGCTACAGCTTTTGCCTCGTTTAGGGAATAAAGGAAAACACGAATTCCCCATTTTCTCAGGAGGAAAGTAAGATCGCGCCGTGTGGCAGACTCGCACAAGGTGGGTTTTCGTCCCAAATTACGCAATCGCCATTGTCATTTGAGGGCTGCGTTTCGTAGAATCGATTTGCAAAGATCCCCCCATCTTGCCAGCGATTCAGGCCGTTCAGGAAAAGCCTTCCCCGGCACAGGAGAGGTATGTCGATTCAAAGCGACCGTTGGATCCGGGAACAGGCCGTAAATCACCGGATGATCGAACCTTTCAGCGAGAAACAGGTGCGCGAAGGAGTTATCTCCTACGGTCTCTCCTCTTATGGCTACGACCTCAGGGTCTCAGACGAGTTCAAGATTTTTACCAATGTGAACAGCGCCATCATCGATCCCAAGGCTTTTGACGAGCGGTCGTTTGTCTCCGTCCAGGCCGAGTCGGTGATCGTGCCGCCCAATTCGTTTGCATTGGCCCGTTCCATCGAATACTTTAGAATCCCCAGGGATGTACTGACGATCTGCGTTGGAAAATCAACCTATGCGCGTTGCGGAATCATTGTGAACGTGACGCCATTCGAGCCGGAGTGGGAGGGATTCGTGACTCTCGAAATCTCTAACACCACCCCTCTACCGGCCAAGGTTTACGCCAACGAAGGGCTGTGCCAGATTCTGTTCTTTCGCTCCGATGAACCCTGCGAGGTCAGCTACGCCGACCGCAAGGGCAAGTACCAGAACCAGCAGGGAATTGTGCTCCCGAAGCTCTAGGGCGCTTTTTGCAGTACCTTGGTTGAAACGGTTCATCGAGCCTGAGGACATTTGAGACGTTCTGGGGGAGTAGTTCGCCCAGGCCGCCGCAGACCGCACAGCGCTCCTGCCCGCAATCAGGAGAGCGGTCATGTCCTCAATACGCAATCCCGTCCCCGTCCACATCGGTTTGGTGTCCGATGAACCCATGCGGCTGGAAGGCCTGGTCAGCATCTTCGATCAGCCGGCTCATGATGACAACGCTCCATTGCTCCCCATTACCGGCACCTTACCGGAAATGCTGACCCAGGCATCGCTCGAGTACCTGGTCGTGGACATGCATTCCTCTCCGGGCGGACTGGCCGTTCTGGATTCCATTCGCCGCGCCCGTCCCGCCCTCAAGCTCATCGTCATCGGCCCCGAGGGCAACGACGAGCTGGTTCTTGAATCGATCATCGCCGGCGCCAGGGCCTATCTCGAGCTGACCGCCGATACCACCCTGGTCCGCCAGGCCATCGAGGTCGTCACAAGCGGTTCCATCTGGGCTCCGCGCCGGCTTCTTTCCAAGCTGATCGACCGTCTCCTCAAGGTCCCCGACTCCAGCCTCACCAACAGCAATCTTCACCTCACCGCGCGGGAGAAGGAAGTGCTCGACCTGATCCTGCAGGCCCGTTCCAATCGGGAGATCGCGCGTCAGTTGGGCATCGAGGAACGCACCGTCAAAGCCCACGTGGGCCGGCTGATGCGCAAGACCGGCGCCGACAACCGCATCGAGCTGACCATGCACGCCATGAATCGTCCGCTCTTGCCGCACACCCAACCGCGTGCCCACCAGCAGGCGCAAAACGCCGACCACCCTGCCAATGCGCAGAAAGCCCAGTAGCTGATGAGCGACAAGGGTATTACGTCGAGCTCCAGTCCTACCGTGTTCTTGTGTTCAATCCAGTTTTTCCACAAACTGATTTATAGAAACAACGCAGATCTGTGGAGAGGAGTTCCCAGGCAGCATATTTTCGGTGTCTGGCCAGCGTGCGCGATCTCATCAGGAATGGATGGCACTGTCTACAAAATGACCAGCCGGGCGGTGAAAAACCTGGTTATTAATTAGTAAATACTACATGTTACTTTCATTCACACTCCCTACGTGCCCTTGCATTAATTCCAACTTTTCCACAGAATGATTTACAGAAACAACGCAGATCTGGGGAAAGGAGTTCCCAGGCAGCATGTTTTTCCATGAAGCCTGGGAACTCCTCTTTTTTTTTTCTTCGCAGCCTCCGTCGAATACCCCGCTCCTGCGCTGTCCGCTTCAGCCCTCCCCAAACTCCATCTCTGCATCGAATTCATCATGGGTAAGCACTTGCGTCCGGATCAGCACTTGTGTCCGGTGAGTCTGCCGCGCAGGCGAAGCACCCATCTCCCGGCGCGAATGTTGTAGGCTGTTTCAAGGCGATGCCTGCCAACATGGCGCTCCCCGCTTGAGTTCATCACGCCTGAGTTCATCAACCGCACCTCCGCGCCAGCGACTGGGGAGCGGAGAGGAAAGGATCGAATTATGAAAAAAACAATTGCTTTGCTCTGCTTTTGTCTAGTGCTCACCGCGACCGCTGCCGCTTCCTCGTCGCGCGAGGATCTGCAGGCCCGCGTTGACGCCGCCAAGACCGTGCTGGATCAGATTATGGCCGCCAAGGACTCCACCATTCCCCTGAACATTCTGCAGCAGGCCACCTGCGTAGGCGTTGTGCCGGGGCTTATCAAGGGAGCCTTCATCGTGGGCGCGCAATATGGCCAGGGCGTGGTCACCTGCCGCACCGGGCACGGCTGGAGCGCTCCGGTATTCATTCGCATGGCCGGTGGGTCGTTTGGATTTCAAATCGGCGGCCAGTCCACCGACCTGATTCTGGTTGCCGTCAATGACCGCGGCTTTCAAGACCTGCTGAAGAGCAAATTCAAGATCGGCGGGGACGCCTCAGCCGCCGCCGGACCGGTGGGCCGCAACGGCACCGCCGCTACCGATTGGAAGATGAATGCCGAGCTGCTGAGCTATTCGCGCAACAAGGGCCTGTTTGCCGGCATCGATCTGGACGGGACCAGCGTCAGCCAGAACTCCGATGACACGGAAATCTATTACGGCCAGCCGCATCGCTTTGAAGCCATCCTCAAGGGCAGCGTCGAGGTGCCGCCCGGAGCCGTGGCGTTTGTCCGCGATGTGGCACAGAACTTTGTCCGCGCCAAAAACCGCTAAAGAAGACAAAGCAAAATCCGGGATCCCGGCGTCCCCGCATGGGGAGACTAAACTGTACTTTGCCCTTAACCATGCGGGAAACGATCGAATATTGGCTGGTCCTGGCCGTAGCGCGCACCCTCGGTGTCATGCCGCGCGGGCTGGCGCGTCTGCTTGCCGGCCTGCTGGCCTTCGTCGTCTACTGGACCTTCGGCCGCCTGCGCCGCGTGGGCGTGCGCAACCTGGAACTGGCCCTTCCCGAACTCTCTTCAAAAGCCAGAACCGAAATCCTGCGTAAGGTCTATCGCAGCCTCGGCTGCCAACTGGTCGAGTTCTGCCGCATGACGCGATACACCGCTGCGAATACCCGCAACTGGATCCGCACAGAGGGCCTGGAGCACTACCTCGCAGCCCAGGCGCGAGGCAAGGGCGTGCTGATCGTCACCGGCCACCTGGGCGCGTGGGAGCTTTCCAGCTTCTACCACTCCCTCATGGGCTATCCCATGGGCATGGTCATCCGCAGGCTCGACAACCGGCGCCTGGACGACTACGTCAACGCCACTCGCTGTCTGCACGGCAACCGCGTGCTGCACAAGGACGAGTTCGCCCGCGGTCTGCTCACCGCCATGCGCGGCGGAGAGACGGTGGGCATTCTCATGGACACCAACATGCGGCCGCCGCAGGGCGTCTTTGTCGAGTTCTTTGGCCGCCAGGCCTGCACTGCCTCCGGCCTGGCCCGCGTAGCGCTGAAGACCGGCGCGGCGGTGCTGCCCGGATTCATGCTGTGGGAGGCGGCGGAAAAGAAATATGTCCTTCACTTCGGCCCCGAGCTTAAGTTTGAACAAACCGGCGACGCCGAAGCCGACGCGACAGCAGCAACGCAATTGTGCGCTTCGGCAACAGAACATTGGATTCGGCGCTATCCTGACCAGTGGCTGTGGATTCACCGCCGCTGGAAAACCAGACCGTCGGGGGAGCCGGGTTTGTACTAGAGCGTGTTTCGTAATTGGATTTGCGGGTCACCGGGCTATCCCCTCAGGGGCTAAAGCCCTCGCTTTTGCGGGCCTTTTTCGGCACGACTGAAGTCGTGCACTGTTACAAAGCGGATTTATGCAACACGCTCTGGAGAAATTGCCAAGGGAGAAACGCATGACGCTGGGCGAATTGATCGAAAAGCTGGGCGGCAAACTGCTGCAGGGAAGCGCTCGATTTGCCGTCCATGGCGTGAGCTCTTCGGTCCTGGCAGGCCCATCCGAGCTGGTCTTTGCCGAGGGCGCCGCGTCCATCACGGAAGCGCTCGCCAGCAACGCCGGCGCCCTCGTTCTTCGCGCTGCCGGTGCTGAGACGCTTTTCGAGTTTCCGCACAAGCACATCATTGAGGCTCCCCAACCGCGCCTGTGGTTTGCGCGCGCGTCGAAATTACTCAAGCCGGCTCCACCCGCGACAGGCGTCCATTCCGCCGCAATCGTCGGCGACAACACAAAACTCGGCCCGCATGTCACCATTGGCCCGGGAGCAATCGTCGGCAATGACGCGTCCATCGGCACCGGAACGCGCATCGAAGCCGGCGCGGTTATCGGCGATGGTGTGTGCATCGGCGAGAATTGCCGCATCTACCCCCACGCCGTCCTCTACGCGGGAACCACCCTCGGCAATCGCGTTGTGGTCCACGCCGGTGCGGTGCTGGGCGCGGACGGCTTCGGCTACGTCCGCGACGCGGAGACCGGCGCCTACGCCCAATTTCCGCAGCAGGGAACGCTGGTCGTCGAAGACGACGTCGAGATCGGCGCCAACTCCACCATCGACCGCGGCGCGCTGGCCGAGACGCGCATTCGCCGCGGCACGAAGATCGACAACCTGGTGCACATCGGCCACAACTGTGACATCGGCGAAGACGTCATCCTCGTCATGGGAACAGGCATCAGCGGGTCGAGCACGGTAGGGAAAGGCGCAGTACTGGCCGGGCAGGTGGGCATCGGCGATCACGCCCACATCGGTCCGGGCGTCATTCTCGGCGGCCAGGCGGGCGTGCTGAGCGGCAAAACGGTGACCAATGAAGGCCTCGGCGTGAAACCCGGAACCGTGCTGTGGGGAACGCCCGCGCGCCCGTTGCCGCAGGTGCTGCGCGAGATTGCCATCGTCAGTCGCATGGCAAAAGGATCACGCAAGTCCCGAGACAGTGCTGCAAACCGAGATGCGCCGGATCCAAAAGAATGAAAGCGGTCACTCGCAATTTCAGCAAGTGGGGTGCTTTCAAAGACTCTGCCATTCAGAAGGATTCTGAGCAAACGACTGGTCCTTGTACCGATGCTCGCAGTCGCGTTCGCGCTGCTTCAGCTGGCGTTGCGAGACGATCCCTGGTAACCAACCTGAGTTACCAACGCCGAGCGCAACCCTGGTGAAAGTTGTATCTCTCGCGACGGTGTCTGGATTATCCTGACTTCCGTTGAGGGCGCGGACCGCAACTCGGTTCGCTTTGAGCAGAAAATCTGATCCAGCGGGAGAATCGGGTAAATGGCCATCGTCGTGATAGGCGGCAGCAATCGGGGCGTGGGCAAGACCTCGCTGGTCTGCGGGCTTATCGCCGCGCTGCCGGATTACCGCTGGACTGCTGTCAAAGTCACGACCCACAACCACAGCCAGCCGGTGTCGACGGGACGCGTAAACATCGCTGCAGGTCCGGCTGCTGGCGCAATGCATACCCTCGGTGGTCCATTCTTACGTCAGATCGTCGAAAAACGATCGGCAGGAACGGCCGCCGAGCCGGAAGTCACTGCGACGGAAAGCCTGATCTGGGAAGAAACCGTGCGTGGCGAGGATACCGACACGGCGCGCTATCTGGCCGCCGGCGCTGCGCGCGCGCTGCTTGTCTCCGCTCCGGACGGCGAACTTGCCAAGCCCCTCAATCAGCTCTGGCCCAGGTTTGGCCGCGGCACCAACCTCATCTTCGAATCCAACAGCGTGGTGCACCATGTGCGCGCCGACGTCTGTCTCCTCATCCACGGAACTGCCCCGCGCGCGCTGCCGCTACCCGAGCGCAAACCATCCTTCATTGCCGCCGTTCGCTACGCCGATGCCATGGTTTCCCACGCACCGGCCGACGAGGTCATTCCGGAAGGCTTGCGCCTTGCGGTAGCAGAGGCCGAGGTGGAGCGGGCGCCGGAACCCAAACCGATCTTTCACCTTCGCGCCCTGGAGCGGATATCTCCGGAGCTGCTGGCCTGGCTGCGTCACCGCCTGCCCCCGCCTCAGCGCTTCTGAGCAGAATCGCCAGCCCGCGTGCGTCGACCATGCGGCTCTCCACCAGCAACGCGTAAGCCAACTGCAGAAACTCCGGGTGATGGTCGAAGTGCTTGGACGCGGCCTGCACTGTATGTACCACGTGTGCGGTCGAGAACGCGGGTCCGTGGTGCCCCGCTACGCCGATCAGCAGGCCTCGCATCAGCGCGAACTGAGCCGCCAGCATGGCAAACTCGCGTGTCATTTCAACCACCACACCGGCACGCATGCCCTCTTTTCCAAATGGGAACTGGCGGCGAAGGATGATATTCGCCAGGTAGTTTTCCAGGATGTGCGGATGCTGGCTGAAGAACGGAGCGTAGCAGCGGTCGTGCGCAAACGCGTAGTGCGCTCCCAGGCTGTCCAGCGTGGCGCCCGGTCCGTTGCCGATGCCGGCCGTGAAGGCTTGAATGCACTCCACAAACCGCGGCCGCACGTTGGATTTGTGCAGCATCAGACCCGCGAGGCGCAGCACCACATCCAACTGGGCCTTGCGGTCCACGGGCAGCGTCTCCATCGAGGCCCGCAGCGCGCCGGAGGCAACCGCGGCCTCAAAGTCGTCTAGAAACAGGGGAACGCTTCGCTGTAATTCGCCCTTGGCGATCGAGTCCAGCCGCCGGCAAAACACTCCCAGCAGAAACATTCGCTGCCACAGCGGGTAGGCACGATTCCGGACCACGGCCAGCGCCACCTCGCGGATAGCCAGGAACCAGGGCTGCGACGAGTCGTCCTGCTGCAGATTGTGGCCTGCCTGGGCGCGGTGGTGCGGATTGGGCGCCGGACTGAGCAGATCCGGCGTCAGTAAAACAATCCGCGCCGCCTCCGGGCAGGAGAGCGCCATCGAAGTCTCCACCACGCCGTCGATCGATGCAACAATGCGCGGATAGGTGGCGCAGGTGTAGGACAGAAAGCTTTCGCCCACTTCAGACTGGATCCGGCACAGGTGGTCTTCGGAGAGGAGCGGGCACTGGTTCTCGCCATTCATCCGGATAGTGGCGATTACCGCCGGATTTGCTGCTGCGCCCGTGGCTTTGCAGCCGGTGACGGCGTCCGCGCTCGCAGGCACAAGGCTCGCGGCAATCAGGACGCGCAATGGACTTTCCGGTAGGCTCTGGTACTTGTCCCATGCCGCCCGGTCGACGGGGACGCTCCAACCCTGGCAGCAGGTGTCCTCGCACGCCGAGCCAATGCAGCGGAAGCGCTCGGCATAGGTGGGACGGCTCGACGTCATGGCTGGAATTGCTGCGGAGGGTTGCAAGCGGAGCTCCTTCTAGGCAAGGCAGCGGACCTCTGCTGCGTCCCGGGATGAGTTGCTCCAGGAACCATGCAGACGCCGGACCTTTAGAAGGATTTCAACATTGGAAGAGGCTCATAACGGGCGGCCTGCGAGCTGCGATCGAGTCTCCGCGAACTGAGAACCTGTCTCTAGTTTCCTGAGTCAGAAGTTCTTAGCATTAGCTCGGGGTTGATTGGATTGCGGTGAGCATTACCAAATGCAGGTCCTTCTACTCCGCTGAAGTACGCTTCGCTCAGGATGACAGGCCATTTTTTGAAAGAAACTTCGGAGTCAGGACACTAAAGCTGCTTCTCGGTCAAAAACGGCTCCGGCTTCAACGAACCATCGCGCTGCTTGACCAGCATCTGTACCTTGCCCTCTGCGGCGTCCAACTCCTGCTTGCAGGCCGTGGAAAGACCCACGCCCTCCTCGAAGAGCTTGAGCGACTCTTCCAGGGCCAGGTCGCCCTTTTCCAGTTGATCGACGATGGTTTCGAGCTTTTTCAGCGACTCTTCAAACGAGGGCATGGCATTTACTCCCTGGCTTTTCACTCTCTGGCGAGCGCGGGTTTCGGCAGCGCGCTGGCGATCACTTCCGCGGCCACGGTATAGCGGCCGAAGGGCGCGCTGACCTGAACGCCCTGCACAAATGGCCGCACTGCCTCGAGCATTTCCTGCGCAATCAGCACGCCTTCGCGCCGCGCGGCGTCCGGCGTATCGCACTGCGCCATGCGCAGCATGATCTCCTCCGGCATGGACACGCGCAGGTCGTTCTTCATGAACTCGGCGTTGCGCAGGCTGGTCAGCGGCCAGATGCCGGCGATGACCGGAATGCGGTGGTCCTTGATGCGCTCCAGAAAGATCTCCAGCAGGCGCAGATCGAAAACCGGCTGGGTGATGGCGTACTCCGCGCCCGCCTCGACCTTGTACTTGAAGCGGCGCAGTTCGTTCTCGATGTCCGGCACGCCGGGGTTGGCAGCCACCCCGATGGTCAGGTTGGTGCTGGCGCCAATGGAGTTGGCGCCGATGTCCAATCCATGGTTCAGCCGGCGCACGATGTTGACCAGACCGATGGCGTCAACGTCAAACACTGCAGTCGCGTCAGGATAGTTTCCCAGCTTGGGCGGATCGCCGGTGAGGCAGAGGATATTCTTCAGCCCGATGGACGAAGCCCCCAGCAGATCCGACTGGATGGAAAGAATATTGCGGTCGCGGCAGGTGTAATGGAGAACCGTCTCAATCCCGGTGTGCTGTTGGATCTGGATGCACAGGCTCTGCGCGCTCATGCGTGCCGAGGCGCGCGGCGAGTCGGGCACGTTGATGGCATGCACGCCGAGGCCGGCCAGCAGGCGCGCGCCCTCGATTTCCTTCACGCAGTCGATGCCTTTGGGAGGGACTATCTCCACCAGCGTCACAAAGCTGCCCTGCTCCACCAGCGCTCCGATGCGCGAGCGCTGCCCCAGCGGAACCGGCGGCGTCTCGGTGGAGATCTCCAGGGCCGGCCCGGAAGCCACCACGCGCGCCTGCGCATCGATGGCCCGCATCGCCGAACGCATGGCGCGAATATGGTTGGGAGTTGTCCCGCAACAGCCGCCTACGAACTGCGCGCCGGCGGCCAGAGCCTTGCGCGCAAAGCTGGCCATGTATTCGGGCGAGCAGAGGTAAATGTTGCGCCCCTCGACGGCTCGCGGCATACCTGCATTGGGCATGGCGGCCAGCGGCAGCGTGGTGGCCTTGCGCATGGCTTCAATGGCGGTGAGCACCGTCGCGGGGCCGGTGGAGCAGTTCACGCCGATGGCTCCTGCGCCCCATTCGGTCAGCCGCGCTGCTGCCTGCTCCGGCGAAGAACCGTCCAAGCAGTTGCTGTCGTCATCCACCGTCACCATCACCAGCACGGGCAGATGGGGCGCCATCTCGCGAGCGGCAATCAGAGCTTCGTGGGCCTCGTTCAGGGCGGGCATGGTTTCGATGATCAAAAGGTCCGCACCGGCGCCGGCCAGGGCGCTGATCTGCTCGGCAAAGGCCGCGCGCGCTTCGTCCAGCCCGGTCTTGCCCAGCGGTTCAAGGCGCAAGCCCAGCGGGCCAATGGACCCCGCCACCCAGGCCTCGCCGGCCTGTTTATCCTTCAGGTGTTCCACGGCCTGGCGAGCCAATCGCACCCCTGCCGCGTTGATCTCCGCCACTTTCCCGGCCAGCCCATGCCGCGCCAGCCGGAAGCTGTTGGCGCCGAAAGTATTGGTTTCAAGAATCTCCGCGCCCGACTGCAGATACTCCTCGTGGATGGAGAGAATCAGACCGGGGTCGGTGAGATTCAGATCGTCGTAGCAGCGGTTAATGAAGATCCCGCGCGCGTACAGCACAGTTCCCATGGCGCCGTCAGCAAGTACCGGACGGTTGGCAAAAATGTCGGCAAATTCAGTCATTCTCCTGTCATGCTAAGCCAACCCGCGCAGCCGCGCCAGAGTCGAGGGCCGCTTTGTTATACTTCGGGAGTCATAACCTGGTTAGAAACCGGTTCCGGGCCTCTGTGCTTTTCGACCGCAAAGCCTCATGCGCTGAGTGGTGTCGACCGGCAACCGCAATCAGTTCGATCACGCAGCGGCTCGTTCCGCGTTCTTCGTCGAGGTAAGGGATTTTGAACAAGAGAAGTCTTTGGTTGAGCGCAGTTGCGGCCCTGGTTATCGCCGCCGCGCTGGCAGGTTGTGGCAGTACCAACTATTTTGCGGGTCGCAATCTGCCCCCCAGCGGCCTGCTCTACCGCGTAATGGTCGCGATCCAGAATCCCAGCGCCTTTGCCAAGGGTTCGCTGCAGATGATGGACGCCTACTATGACATTCGCAGCGGATATACGGGCAAGCCTGCCTCCTTTTCCATCAGCGGCTATTCCGGAGCGCTTCCCATCACCATCCAGAACATGCCGGAAGAGCAGCTTGGCGCCGTCTATGGCTCAGGCGACGGCAGCCTGACCTCGATCAGCTATGCGAAAGAGAGCACAAGTGGCTCGACCTCGGGCCTCAACGGTCTCTCTTCCAGCATCTTCGTGACCCGCAACCAGGAATACGTGTTTGCGGCCAGCCAGGCTTCTCATGTGCTTACCGTGATCGACCATGTTGCCGGCGGCAGTTTCCCGCTCAGTTTGCCCGGCGTTTACCGCATCAGTGTGAATCCCGGCGGCTCCATGGCGCTGGCCTTCGTTCAGAACTCGAATTACGCATACTTCCCCATCAAGCTTTCCTCCGCCCAGACTTCCAGCTACTCCGGCGGCCCCGCCACCTGGCCCAAGGCCGCCGTCGATTGCGAACCGCAGAATGCTCCCGGCTGGTGCCTCTTCCAGGCCCAGAGTCCCGACCATCTGGACGCGACCGGCAACTACTATGGCGCACCGCTGGCGTTTGACCGCCCGGTAAAGGCCGTTTTCTCCACCGATGGCGGGACCGCCTATGTGCTCAATTGCGGACCGGAGTGTGGCGGCGTTGCCTCTTCGGTCTCAATTCTGCCTGTGGCTCCCATGATCTTTCTCGTCGGCCAGCCGTCGGGCTTGCTGCCCTGCAACGCGGCACCCTGCGCCAACGCGCAAGCCACCCCCATCGCCAACTTCGCCATCCCCGGCGGCGCCAGCAACGCCCTGGTCGACTCTTCCACCATGTGGGTTGTCGGCCAGCAGCCGCAGCAGATCAACGGGCAGACGCTGTTTGCCGGCAATCTGACCGTGGTCAATCTGAGCAACAATACCGCTGGCAGCGCCATTCCCATCAGCGACGGCGTTCCCGGCGGTCCCAGCCGCATGCTTGAAGCCGACAACAATACGCTGTGGATTGCCATGACCAAGTGCAACAACGGCGTGCGCGCAGCCACCGGCCTGCCCTACGGCTGCCTGACCATGTTCAACACTTCGACCAATACCGTCACCATGCTCGAGCCCTATTTGGGCGATGCCACCGGGATTGCCGCGGTCATCGGCCTCAACAAGATCTATACCGCCGAGGGCGGCCAGGTGTACATCTACACCACCGCGGATGGCACCGCTCTCGACAACCAGTATGTCACCGTCACCGGCACCGCCTACGACGTGGCGTACATGGACGCCACTTCCGACTCCGACAACACGGTTTACTGATCCGCAGGGCGCATTGCAACGGACGCCGCAAATTTCGGGTGCCCCATCCTTGACGCGTTTTCTGCGGCAGGGGTGGGAAACCAAGAACCAATCACCCGTTCAACAGCATTAACCACCCATGAACGCCGACAGGATCCCTGATCCGCCTTCCATTGACGTTCTCGCCATCGCCGCGCATCGCGACGACGTGGAGCAGACCTGCGGCGGAACCCTGCTGCGCATGGCCTCTCGCGGCTTGCGCACCGCCATTCTCGACCTCACCCAGGGCGAAGCCGGAACCCGCGGCACTGCGGAAGACCGTGCCCGCGAAGCCGCCGAAGCCGCGCGAATTCTCGGCGTCGCCTGGCGCCAGGCTCTTGACCTGCCCGATGGCGCGGTAGAAAACACCTTCGAAAACCGCACCAGGATCGCCCGCGTGCTGCGCCTGCTGAGGCCCCGCGTGGTCATTCTGCCTTACTGGCAGGCGCGCCATCCGGACCACGCTATCACTGCCACGCTGGGCTATGAAGCCTGCTTTCTTTCCGGCCTGGCCAAAGTCGACACCGGTTCAGCCCCGCATCGCCCCTTCAAGATCGTTTACGCCAGCCTCTACGCAGATGTGCGTCCCAGCTTCATCGTCGACATCACGCCCTTCATCGAGCAGCGCCACGCCGCGCTGATGGCCTACCAATCGCAATATGCCAACCAGCCCGCGGGCAGCGGCCTGTTTGTGCCGGAAGAAGAGATTCGCGAGCGCACATTCGCCGAGGCTCGCCACTATGGGCTGCTGGCCGGCGTCCGCTACGGCGAGCCCTTCGTGCAAAAAGAGGTCGGCCTGGTCGACGACCTGACCTTGCTGCCGGTGCAATCGATCTGAACCCCGCCTTTCTCGCATGGGTCCGGCTTTCTTGCACTCATGGGTTCCTTTTTCGTCTAAGCAAGAAGATTAGCTTTGCCTAATGTTCATCCTTCCGCCAAACTGAAACCGGAGGCAGCTCATGACTCAGACCTGGGACCCGCAGGCCTACGGCCAGAACGGCGCGTTTGTCCACGAACTCGCCAGTGAAGTTCTGGGCTGGCTGGCCGCACAACCTGGCGAAGTGATTCTCGACCTGGGCTGCGGAGATGGGCAGCTGACGCAGCGCATCGCCGCTACCGGCGCACGGGTGCTTGGCGTCGATACGTCGCCGCAAATGGTTGCCGCCGCCCGCGCGCGCGGCGTTACGGCCGAGCAGGCCGACGCCCAGGCGTTGCCTTATCCAGATGCCAGCTTCGACGCCGTATTCTCGAACGCCGCCCTGCACTGGGTCCGCGATCAGGACGGCATGATGGCCGCGGTGCATCGTGTATTGAAGCCGGGCGCCCGCTTTGTAGCCGAGATGGGCGGCCACGGAAACATCGCCGCGGTGCGCGTGGCGCTGATGGCCGTGCTGGCCCGTCACGGGCACGCCGATGCCGAAGAAGCAGTGAACTACTATCCCTCCACCGAGAGCTATGTGCGCCGCCTGAAGCGCCACGGTTTTGAGGTGCAGCGGATCTCACTCATCCCGCGTCCCACGACGCTGGCTGCAGAGGGAATGGAAGGCTGGCTGCGCACCTTTCGCCGCGGCGTGCTCGACGGGCTTCCCGAGTCCCTGCGCGATACGGTGATCGCGGAAACAGCCGCTCTGCTGGCTCCCGCTTTGCGCGACGAGGACGGGAACTGGGTGGCCGATTACGTGCGCCTGCGCTTTGTGGCCACGGCATGATCTGCTTTTCCTTCGCGGAGTAGTTTAGCGGCTGAACCACATCCGTCCGCCCACCACGATCAGAGTCAACGCGAACACGCGCCGCAGCCAGATCTCCGGAATGTACTGCGCGCCCACGGCTCCAAAGTATCCGCCCACCAGAAACCCGGCCGCCAGCAGCGCCGCCACGCGGATGTCAGCATTGCCCCTGCGGTAGTACTCATAGAACGCGAAGATGCCCACCGGGGCCAGCAGCGCCCCCAGCGAGGTTCCCTGCGCCTTGTGCTGATCCATGCCCAGCAGCCACACCAGAGCGGGAACAAACAGGATGCCGCCGCCGATGCCCACCACGCCGGACACCAAACCCACCACCAGCCCAACCAGCAGAATCGTCCAGGTCATTCAATCTCCCTCAGGTTTCGGCAAACTTTGAACACCAAACCCGCGCATCCAGCGTAAACCTTGGCGGATGCGGCGGCCAACAATGGAAGAGAAGTGCGTCGGCCAGTGCCTTGAATTGTCCGGCTTTCAAGTCTCCCCGACCCTCGCCACAGGCAAGCTGGACAACCGGGGGCCGGGGAATGCGTCTAACCAGATAACGCTCGCTCGTTTTCCGTTGAAGCCGACGCTGAATTGCATGAAGCTTCCCCACCTTGAACGCCGCCCTGAACTCGACGCACTGCGCGGCTTGTTCCTTGTCTGGATGACGCTCACGCATCTTCCTACGCGCTTCAGCGACTTTGTGAATCAACCCATTGGCTTTGTCTCCGCGGCGGAGGGCTTCGTCTTCATATCGGCGCTTCTGGTGGGCCGCATTTACATGCGCGACTCGCTTCAGGATGGGTCTGGAGTCCGCGTCAAGCTATGGAAGCGGTCGCTCAAAATCTACGCGTACCACCTGTTGATGCTGACCCTTTTATTCACCGTCGCGGCGGCATTCGCCATGCACACCCATAAGGCCGCGCTCAACCATTTGCTCAACTTTTATCTGATCCATCCGTTTGTCGCCATTATTGGCTCGGTGCTGTTGCTGTATTGTCCGCCGCTGCTTGACATTCTGCCGATGTACGTCACTTTTCTCTTTTTCTCGCCCCTGCTTCTGTCCATGGCAGCTCGCAATGGCTGGAGAAGAATTCTGTTCGCCAGCGCCCTGGTGTGGCTGTTGGCGCAGTTCGGGCTGCGCGACGTGGTTCACAACTGGATCGTCCATCTCACCCATCTCCCCATCCCGCTGCAGGAGACTGGCGCCTTCAACCTGTTCGCCTGGCAAGGAGTCTGGGTGATCGGCCTGTGGATCGGCGCTCGCTCCGCCCTGGGTGAAACACCGCTCAACAAAATCCCCGCATGGGCGGTGGCCGCCTCGGGCGCCGCCTGCCTGTTCTTCATCGGCATCCGCCACGGCTGGCTGGGGCCTTATCTGACACAGCCAGCCCTTGGCATTCAGCTCGACAAATGGCAGCTGGGGCCGCTGCGCGTGATCAATCTCATCACATTTACCGTTGTGGTCTACTGGATGCGGCCCATCCTGCTGCGGTTCGTGGCGATTGAGCCCTTTCTCACTCTCGGCAAGGCATCGCTGCGGGTGTTTTGCGCTCATCTGTTCTTCGTCTTTGTGGGCCTTGCCCTGCTTTACCAGAGTGTGGGCGAAGACGGCGACGGCCAGATCGAGCAGTTGCACGGCTTTACAGCCATCGCTCTGCTTGTGGTCACATTTACCGCACTGATTCTTGTGGCCTTAAACGAGGTCCGCAAACGCCGTGCCAGCCGTGCCGGACGGCAACCAGAACAGAGCGAAGCCAAGCCTCCGGTTCCTGCTCTGCAATAACGGCGGATTCATTCTTCGTGCGGCGGCGGCAAGAGTTCGCCGGTCGCCGCGGTCAAATAGTCGGCCGAGCCGGTTCCTTTGGCCGCTCCAGTTCCTTGGGGTTCAAATTCACACAACGTTTGCAATCTGTTCGTCTGGCTGCATTACTCTGTTGATAGTTCTGCGCGGCCTGAAGCAACACGCAGGTAAACGGCCGCCGGACGAGGGCAGACCGTTTGAGCCAAACCGTATTTGTACTGGAAGACGACACTGACATTGCGCGGCTGGTGCAGCATCATTTGGAAGCTGCGGGATTTGCGGCACGGCTTTTTACCACTCCCACCAACCTGATTCCCGACGCTGAGCGCCAGCCGCCGGCTCTTTTTCTGCTGGATATTATGGTTCCCGGCGGCGACGGCCTGGATGTGTGCCGCCGCCTGCGCGCCAATGCCGCGCTTTCCACCATCCCCATCATCTTTCTCACCGCTCGCGCCGGCGAAAACGACCGCGTGCTGGGCCTGGAACTGGGCGCGGACGACTACATCACCAAGCCGTTTGCGACGCGCGAACTCGTAGCCCGCGTCAAGGCCGTGCTGCGCCGCTTCGAGCGGCCCACCACGCCCTCCATCATCAGCTTCGAGGAAGTGATCATTGACGCCAACGCCATGCAGTTGAAGGTGCGCGGCGAGCTCACCACGACCACTGCAACCGAATTCCGCCTGCTCGACTACCTGGCTCGCCATCCGGGCAGGGTCTTCAGCCGCGACCATTTATTGGATGCTGTGTGGGGGGACGCCCGCTTTGTCACCCCGCGCTCCGTCGATGTGTATGTGCGCCGCATTCGTGAGAAAATCGAGGTCGATGCGGAGAATCCTCGCTACCTTAAGACCGTGCGCGGCGCCGGCTATCGCTTCGAGCTTCCAAAGGGCGAGTAACCGGGCCGGCGCAGGCTGGCTCTACCCTGGAATGCCCCGAGGGGAATGCCCCGGGGGACTGTCCCGGATGGGAGCATCGCTTTGACTCCAAAAGTTTTTACCAAGCTGCTTGCGCTTTTTGTGCTCCTGCTGGTCTTTCAGACGGTGGTGATGGAGTTTGTCTTCGGCAGGCTGGTGGAGTCGAGCGCCGGAGAAAGCTTCCATCTCATGGCTCATGAAGCGCTGTGGGCGGGGATCATTGCGCTGCTGCTGGCGCTGCCGCTGGCCGCCTGGGCTGCCCGCCGCGTCACCCGGCGCATCGAGCGCGTGGTCTCCTTCGCGCGCCGCATTGCGGAAGGCGATTTGAACGCCCGGCTCACCCTTGAAAGCGGCGATGAGCTGGCCGCCATGGAATCCGCCCTGAACCAGACGGCTGAGCGCCTGGGGCAGAACTTTGCCGAAATCGAGAGCCGCCGCCAGGAACTGGCCGCCATGCTCGACTCCATGCAGGAGGCGGTCGTCGCAATCACTGCGGAAGGCTCTGTTCGCTGGTCCAATTCCGTGATGCGCCGCATTGTCGGAAGCCAGCTCCACGCCGGCCGTCCGCTGGTTCACTTTGTTCGCGACCCCGATGTGCTGGCCTGCGTGCGCGCCGCCCTGGAACATCATGAGGTGCGCTTCGGCCGTGCCAGCAACCTGGCCCCCGGCCGCATGTTTGAGATCAATGCCGCGCCGCTGCCCTCCGGCGGTGCGCTGGTCGTGCTCCACGACGTTACGCGCGTTGAAGCCGCGGAGAAATCGCGGCGCGACTTCATTGCCAACGTCAGCCACGAACTGCGCACGCCGCTCACCTCCATCCAGGGCTACGTGGAGACGCTGGTCGAGGACCCGCGCCCCAACCGCGAAACCACGCGGGAGTTCCTCGGCATCATCCTGAAAAACGCCACGCGCATGAATCGCCTCACCGAGGACCTGCTGGCTCTTGCCGGCGTGGAAAGCCCCGACTACAGGCTCGCGCTGCAGCCCACCCGCGCGTCGGCCCTGGTGCAGGACGCCATCGAGAGTCTCGGCGGCATCGTTGTCGACTCCGAGGTTCAACTCGAGTCCTCCGGCGCGCCCGACGCGCTGGTGCTGGCCGATTCCGACGCCATGAACCAGGTCTTCGGCAACCTGATTGAGAACTCGCTCAAGTACGCCAACGCCGGCAAGCGCATCCGCATCGGCGCTCGGCTGGTCGAGTCGGAAGGCGCCTCCGAGGTCGAGTTCACCGTGCAGGATTTCGGGCCCGGCATCGCGTCCGAGCACCTCAATCGCATCTTCGAGCGCTTCTATCGCGTGGACAAGGCCCGCTCCCGCGAGTCCGGCGGCACCGGCCTGGGCCTGGCCATCGTCAAGCACATTGTGCTGGCTCACGGCGGGCGCGTGTGGGCGCAGAGCGAACTGGGCGCCGGGGCGCAATTTCACTTCACTTTGCCGCTTGCACCCGCGCCCGTGGGTGAGAAAATGGCTTCGGCGATCGCCTGATTCAACGCCTTCGCTTGAAACTCCCTTTTGAAAAGAGTGTGCGAGAAGTGAAAACGTCTTCAAGGACATCTGCAGCGCACTGCGTTTCTTCTCTTCTGATTGCCTCGCTGACGATTCTTGCTGGTGCTCCGGTGTCCGCGCAGCAGCGTCCGCCCGCAGTTCCGCTGATCGCCCACAACCCCTACTTCAGCGTTTGGTCCATGGCCGACAGGCTCACCGACCAGAACACCAAACACTGGACAGGACGCCCACAGCCCATCGTTGGACTGGCGCGCATCGACGGCAAGACCTGGCGCTTCATGGGGGATGACCCGCGTGAACTGCCGGCGATGGAGCAGACGAGCTTGCAAGTCACTCCCACACACACCATCTACACCTTCCAAGCCGATCAGGTCAGCCTCACGGTAACTTTCTTCACGCCCGCTTTCCCCAAAGATCTGGATGTGCTTTCGCGCCCGGTCACCTATCTGACGGTGAGCGCAACGGGCCAGGGTGGTCGCGATCTTTCCGTGCTCATCGCCGTCGACCCCGTCATCGCCGTCAATACTTCAGACGAAGCCGTCACCTGGGGCCGCTCGCGCGCCGAGGGGCTCACGGTGCTCAACGTCGGCTCGCGCGATCAGCGGGTGCTCAACCGGCCGGGCGACGACCTGCGCATCGACTGGGGCTATTTCCACCTGGCTGCGCCCGATACTGACGGTGCCCAGTTTGCGCTCTCAGGGAATGCGCTGGACAGCTTTGCAAAAACCGGCGCGCTGCCCACAGCCGACGAAATGGACATGCCACGTATGCCGCGCGAGGGCGCAGCTCATCTGGCCATTCTGCTGCCCTTCGGCAAGCTAGCCTCCCAACTCAACGGCCAGCCGGTCAGCCGGCATGTGCTCCTCTCTTACACCGAGGACTACGCCATCGAATACCTGGGGCGCAAGCTGCGCCCCTACTGGCAGCGCAATGGCCTCACCGTCCAGCAGATGCTGTCCCAGGCGGAAGCCGAGTACCCGGCGCTTGAGCAGCGCGGTCAGAAGTTCGACAGGGAACTGACAGCCGATCTCGAAGCCACGGGCGGCAACGCCTATGCCCAGCTTGCCATCCTCTCTTACCGTCAGACGCTGGCCGCGCACGGTTTGGCCGCCGATGTGGATGGAACTCCGCTGCTGTTCCCCAAGGAGAACTTTTCCAACGGCTGCATCTCCACCGTCGACGTTCTTTATCCCTCGGCGCCGTTTTTTCTCTTCTTCAACCCCGTGCTACTCCAGGCCCAGTTGAAGCCGGTGCTGGAATACGCCGCCCTGCCGCGCTGGAAGTGGCCCTTCGCGCCGCACGATCTGGGCACCTATCCGCTTGCCGACGGACAGGTGTATGGCGGCGGCGAACTCACCGAAGACGACCAGATGCCGGTTGAGGAGAGCGGCAACCTGCTCATTCTGGTCGCGGCCATGGAGCGGGAGATGGGCAACTTCGACTTCGCCCGCACCTACTGGCCGCAGTTCACGCAGTGGGCCGGGTATCTGCGCGAAAAGGGGCTCGACCCCTCCAACCAACTCTCCACCGACGACTTCGCCGGCCACCTGGCCCACAACGCCAATCTCTCCATCAAAGCCATTGAAGCTCTCGACGCCTACGCCATCCTGGCGCGCGGTGTCGGCAAGCCGGAAGTCGCCGGCGAATATGCGCGCCTGGCCGCCGACATGGCCGGCAAATGGCAGACGATGGGAATCGACGGAGACCACTACAAGCTGGCCTTCGACAAACCCGGCACCTGGAGCCAGAAGTACAACCTGGTCTGGGACCAGATCCTCGATCTCAAGCTCTTCCCGCCCAAAGTGCGCCAGACGGAGCTCGCTTTCTATCTCCAGCACCTGAATCAGTTCGGCCTGCCCCTGGATAACCGCGCCGACTACACCAAGCTCGACTGGTCGGTTTGGACGGCCACGTTGGCCGACACCGGCGAGGCCGCCGGCGCCCAGGCTTACAGCCAGATTCTTGACCGCATCGGCCATTGGATCAACGAAGGCCCCAGCCGCGTGCCTCTGACCGACTGGTACGACACCAAAACCGGCAAGCAGATCGGCTTTCAGGCCCGCTCCGTTGTCGGCGGAGTCTACATCAAGGCCCTCGCAGATAAGCCGCTGGCTCTCAAGTGGCGCACCCGCGCCGAACCCTGATCCGCCACTTTGGTTCGGAGTGAGCAGCGTTGAAAGGGCACGCCTTTGGAGGCTGCGGAAAAGGGACCGACCGCGAGCAAGCCTCCCGAAGACAAAACCCGCAGGGGCTAAAGCCCATGTTGATTTAGGGGCATCTGCGGCACGACTGAAGTCATGCCCTGATACAAAGCCTTCGCTCTTTCAGGCAGGATCGAGTTTTTCCGCAGCCTGTTTCATCGTGCCTTAACCGGATCGTGAAAATTGGTTCTCACTCGCGCGGCGATTGTCGCGTTCGGGACGGTCAGAGAAGGCACAATCCTCAACCCGGCTCATCAGGGCAAACTGCGAAAACAGCGCCCGATTCAAATCCCCGTAACATTCGCCGTAGACAATGGGACACGGAAGTTCATCTGCAAGGGAGATTTCAGTGAAAAAGACGCTCGTTGTCCTTGGGTTGTTGGTTTTCGCCTTGAGCACCGCTCAGG
>DATKGE010000167.1:0-8361 GCA_035510955.1 Occallatibacter sp.
GCGCTTGAGTATCCGGCCTGCACCAAGCTGCTGGGGCCCATTGTGCCGGAGACGTTCGTTCCCAACGGCGCACGCGTGCCGGGCACCAGCTACCAGCTCGATCCGGTGCAGGCGGCGTTCAACATTGGGGCCATGATTCGCTGGCTGGACTTCAACGACACCTGGCTGGCGGCGGAGTGGGGACATCCCTCCGACAACCTGGGCGGCATTCTGGCTACAGCGGACTGGCTCTCGCGCACGGCGATTGCGGAAGGCAGACGGCCCTTGACTATGCGGCGGGTTCTGACCGGGATGATCAAGGCGCACGAGATTCAGGGTTGCATCGCGCTGGAGAACTCGTTCAACAAGGTCGGCCTCGATCACGTGGTGCTGGTGAAGGTGGCATCGACCGCCGTGGTGAGCCAGTTGCTGGGCCTGAGCCGCAAACAGACCATTGCCGCGCTCTCGCTGGCGTGGGTGGATGGGCAGAGCCTGCGCACCTATCGCCACGCGCCCAACACCGGCTCGCGCAAGAGCTGGGCTGCCGGCGACGCCACCAGCAGGGCTGTTCGTTTAGCTTTGATGGCGCAGGCCGGCGAGATGGGCTACCCCTCGGTGCTGACGGCGAAGACGTGGGGCTTCTACGATGTGTCGTTCAAGAGCCAGCCGTTCCACTTTCAGCGGCCGTATGGAAGTTACGTGATGGAAAACGTGCTGTTCAAGATCAGCTATCCGGCCGAGTTTCACGCCCAGACCGCGGTGGAAGCGGCCATGGCGCTGCGGGCGCGGATGGTGAAGACGGGCAAAACCGGCGAAGACATTCGCGCCATCACCATTCGCACGCACGAGGCCTGTCTGCGCATCATCGACAAGAAGGGGCCGCTCGCCAATCCCGCCGACCGCGACCACTGCGTGCAATACATGATTGCCATCCCGCTGCTTTTCGGCAGGCTGACAGCGTCCGACTACGAGGACTGGATAGCCACGGAACCGGTTCTTGGCGCGCGCATCGACGCCTTGCGCGCGAAAATGGAATGCGTCGAAGTACCGGCCTTCACGCGCGACTATCATGATCCCGAAAAGCGTTCGATTGCCAACGCGCTGCGCGTGGAACTGAATGACGGGACGGAGCTGGAGGAGACGGTCGAGTATCCCATCGGCCACCGCCGGCGCCGCAAGGAAGGGCTGCCTCTGCTGGTGGACAAGTTTAAAACCAACCTCCGCCGCTGCTTCGCCGAGGACCGGCAGAAAGAGATTCTCGATGTCTCGCTCGACCGGGAACGCCTGGAATCGATGGCCGTAAACGAGTACGTGGACCTCTACGCACTGTAGGAGCCGCAGGCAGAAGCAATGGGGCGTGCGGTATACTCCGTTACGGACCGGAAAGAAGGGTTTGCGCGATGCGTACACCATTAATTTTGAGTATTGTCGCGGCCGGGGCAATGGCTGTGGCCGTGATGGCGGCGCCGGGGTCGGCGATTGCGCAGGGCGGCGATACGGTGTTGAAGCCGGCGGACATGCAGAAGCTGCTCCCGGCAAGCGTCTATTACAAGGGCCAGTCGGCCACCACGCAGTTGCGCAACTCGGGCGGTGTCAAGTTTGCGGATGGCTCCTTCGTCCTGGCAACTCTTGTGGACACGAGCGGCTACTCCACCGATATTCAGGCCAAGTACCAGGCCTATTTCATCACCGAGGTGCCGATCAAAATTGGCGGGGAAAACTTGCCGGCGGGCATCTATGGTGTAGGCTTTGTGGCGAATAACAAGTTTGTGGTGACCGACGTGGGTGCGCACGACCTGCTGACACTGAGCTCCGGCAACGATGATGCGATCAAGCGGCCCACACCTCTGAACGTGACTGCGGACCCCTCGGGCGGCTTCCGGTTGTATGCGGGGCGCCGGTATGTGGTTTTCAGCCGATGAAGTTGGAGGGTTTATAATTCCCCCCGGGCCTCGAAAATGGGAGGCCGGGGCGAGACTCGAAGTGCCGGGTCTTCGTCTATAGTGAAAGTCATCCGGTTTCGCTTTAGCCGGGGTGTGTTCCTCGGTCCCGCCCGGCGCCGCGCGGAACAATTTACCTATGACCACGGCCAGTTCTGGTCAATTGCCAGTCGATCGATTGAACCAACAGTGGGGTGCGGACATGGCGCTTAAACTGAAAGTCAACAACGTGGAATCCACGGTGGATTGTTCCCCCGATACGCCGCTCTTATGGGTGTTGCGGGATGTTCTCAACTACACCGGCACCAAGTATGGGTGCGGCATGGGCCTGTGCGGGGCGTGCACGGTGCATTTGGACGGCAAGGCGGTTCGTTCCTGCCTGACCCGCGTCAGCTCCGTGGAGGGCAAGACAATTACCACCATCGAGGGGCTTTCTCCGGACGGAATGCATCCGGTGCAGGTGGCCTGGGAGGCGCTGGACGTGCCGCAATGCGGCTATTGCCAGGCCGGGCAGATCATGTCTGCCGCAGCGCTCTTGGCGCACACGCCCCATCCGACGGATGCGGAGATCGATACGGCCATGAGCGGCAACCTGTGCCGTTGCGGAACCTTTCCGCGCATCCGTCAAGCCATTCATGAAGCAGCCGAAGCCACTGCCGGCTCCAAGTAGAGGGGAGGCTCGAATCATGCATATCGATCGCAGATCGTTTCTTCAGTTGAGCGCTCTCGCCGGTGGCGGCCTGGCGCTGGATCTTTATTACTCGCCGCTTGCCTGGCCTCAGAGGCCCGGCGCACCGCCCGACCTCACGCCGCAGGCATTCATTCATATTGCGCCCGATGGGATCGTCACCATCATGGCGCGTGCCTCGGAAACCGGCCAGGGCATGCGCAACATGCTGCCCATGCTCATCGCCGAGGAACTGGATGTCGATTGGGCGGATGTCCGCGTGCAGCAGGCCGATCTGGACGAGAAGAAATTCGGGCGGCAGTTTTCCGGCGGCTCGGCAAACACCCCAATGGGCTGGGAGCCGATGCGCCGCGTGGGCGCAGCCGGCCGCCAGTTGCTCATCACCGCCGCCGCCCAGACCTGGGGCGTGCCGGTGGCCGAATGCACCACGCAACCCGGTCGCGTGATCCAGGCTGCCTCCGATCGCGTGCCCCATGGAACCACTGCCGGCGTGCTCCCGGTGGCCTCCAGCCGCGTGCTCCACAAAGCCTCCGGACGCTCCGCAGGCTATGGTGAGCTGGCCGCAAAAGCCGCCTCGCTTCCTGCGCCCGCGCTGAGCAGCGTTACGCTGAAAGACCCCAAGGACTACCGCATCATCGGCCACTCGCAAAGAGGCGTGGACACCCATGGCATCGTCACCGGCAAGCCGCTGTTCGGCGTCGACGTGAAGCTGCCCGGCATGTTGTACGCTTCGATTGAGAAGGCGCCGGTCTTCGCCGGAAAGGTGAAGACCGCCAATGTCGATCAGATCAAGACGCTTCCCGGCGTGCGCCATGTCCTGGTGAACGATGGCGGAATCACTCCCGCGGCCTACACGCCCTGGGAGCCGGGCATGGAACCGGGTATCGCCATCGTGGCGGACACCTGGTGGCAGGCACAGACGGCCCGCAAACAGCTCAAGGTCGAGTGGGACCTCGGCCCCGCCGCGGCACAAACCAGTGAGCTTTTCGCCACGCGCGCCGCAGCGCTGTTGCAAGCCCCGCCGGCGACCACCGTCCGCAAATATGGCGACGTGGACGCCGCGCTCAAGTCTTCCGCGAAGGTCGTCGAGGCCACCTACGAATATCCGTTCATCGCGCACACCACCATGGAGCCGCAGGGCTGCACCGCTCACTGGAAAGATGGCAAGCTCGAGATGTGGACCACCAGCACCCTGCCCGAAGACGGCCGCGGCCTGGTGGCCAAGACGCTCGGCATCCAGGAAAGCGACATCACCACCCACATGATGCGCGGCGGCGGCAGCTTTGGCCGACGGCTGCAGAACGACTACGCGGTTGAGGCTGCCTGGATTGCCAAGCAGATTGACGCGCCGGTCAAGCTGCTCTGGTCGCGCGAGGACGACATTGCCCACGATCCCTTCCGTCCCGGCGGAACGGTGGGCTTTAAGGCCGGCATCGATGCCGGGGGCAAGCTTACTGCCTGGCGGCATCACCTGGTCACGTTCGGCGATGAGAAACACTCCACCTCCGGCGGCGGCATTGGGGCGGACACTTACCCTTCGGGATTTGCGCCTGCCTATGCGCTTTACACCTCCGCGCAGCCGCTCATGCTGCGCACCGGCGCCATGCGAGCCCCCGGCGACAATGCCTATTGCTGGGTGGCGCAGTCGTTTCTGGACGAGACGGCTCATGCCGCCGGACGCGATCCGCTCGAGTTCCAACTGGAATTGCTGAGCAACGAGAAGGCTCCATGGAAGTCGGACGGCAAGGACGCAGTGGGCGACCATGAGCCCACGGGAGCGTCGGTTCTGATTCCGGAGCGGTTCAAGGGAGTGCTGGAGCTGGTGGCGGAGAAATCCGGCTGGGCAAAGCGGCCCAAGGAGCCGGGCCGCGGCATGGGAATCGCCGCATGGTTTTGCCATCTGGGCTACTTTGCCGAAGTGGCCGACGTGAGCGTGGACGCCAGCAACAAGGTCACGGTTCATCATGTGTGGGCGGCCGGCGATGTAGGCAGCCAGATCATCAATCCGCAGGCGGCTGAGAGCATGGGCTTCGGCGGCGTCATCGACGGCATGAGCGAGATGGCGCAGGAGATTACCCTCTCCGAAGGCCGCGTAGTGCAGTCGAACTTCCACAACCATCCGATTCTGCGCATGAGGCAGGTTCCGCCCATCGAGGTCTACTGGCGCAAGACGGACTATGCGCCAACCGGCCTTGGCGAGCCGACATTGCCGCCGATTCTGCCGGCGGTGACCAACGCCATCTTCGCCGCGACGGGCAAGCGGGTTCGGACGCTGCCACTGCAGAAGAGCGGATTTAGCTGGGCTTGAGGCGCTCAGATCTCCCCAAATTTCCGGCGGCAACTCGGTCCAAAAGAGCCGAAATCGGCGTTGTCGCTCGCCATAAGTCATTTGTTTCGATAGGGTGAAATGGGGCAATATGGACCTAAGCTATTTTATTTCATGGGGAAGCTGGAAAACAGGGGGAGGGGTGGGGTCTTGTCCCCTTTTTTATCTGTTACGCCGATGGATGTTTCCATTGTGCGCTCGCGGAATACTTTAATCTGCAATGATTAAGCTGCCTTCTTAACGCGCAGAGTGGACTCGGAGGCCGGCGGCGGTGGCCGCCTCGTCAGGCAACCAGAACGCGGGCTTGGGCGCGCTTGCGGGGAGTTGCTTCGACGCTGATCCTGATGTCCTGGCCCAGAAGCAGCAAGAAGCGGATCAGGCGCTCGATGGAGAATCCGGTAAGGCGGCCACGGATCAGGGCGGAAACCTTGGGCTGGTCTACTCTGAGAGGTTTGGCGGCCTGCGCCTGGGTGAGGCCTCGCTCGCGGATCAGCACTGTAATTTTGTGGGCCAGCTCGGCTTTGGCGAGTAGTTCCTCAGGGTTTGGCAGGCCGAGATCGGCAAAGACGTTTCCGCTGCTGACGGTGTAATCGAGTTCACGTTTTGGCATCGTCAATTCTCCCGTTCCCGATCGATTTCGGTGGCGCGCTTCAGGCGCTGCTTTACCAGCCCACCGGCTTTGAAAAAGCCCCTTTGCGGTCAGTGAGCGTTCTCGGAAACTGGCTCGACGCCAGGTCTCCCTGCCGGATACGCTTGACAAACGTAGCAAATTGCCTCAATTCGCGGCTGTGAAACTGGTGCGGATTTAAGATGCCCACCGGCAGGCCGATTTCTTGTGCGACAATCCGGACCGGCTCGGCGAGATCGGAGTCATTCGTGATGAGAACGGCCACCTCGAAGCGCTTTCCGTACGCGTCGCGCAGAAGGTGAGAGGCGAGATTCACGTCCGAACCCTTTTCCTCTGTCTTATCCACCCATACCTTTTGGCCAGGCGCGACGTTGGTCAGATACATCGGCACCGAGTGAGTAAGGAAATTCCCGTACTTAATGCTTAGGTTCGGGATGGTCTTGAGCGCCCGGATGTAGAGGCTTTGATCGTGTGCGGCGGTAGGGTTATACGGCCTCGAACTGACACGTGCCGTGAAGTAGTGAAGTTCCTGGATGGAATCTGCTGGGAGGAGCAACCGAGACAGCTTTGCCAAGTCCAGCCACTTGTATGGCGTTCTCTTCAGAGCGCCATAATACAGATTAAAGCCATCGATATAGAGGTTTACAACTGCCACGATCGGCTCCCTGATTTGTTCCTACGTGCATGCAAATTATTGACAAGACAACGCGAAAGGCGCAAAATTACACAAGATACCACCCCTGCTCCTTGGTGGGCAGGAAGCGAAGCCAGCCTTTCGAGGCTGGCTTCAGTGTTTGCAAACCAACCAAGATATAGATTACAGCGGCATGTGGTGTATGTCAATTTTTAAATGATAAAATGCTCTTGCCTCCCTCTCCTAGTCGGAGTACTATCAGATAGACAAGAAGGGGGCTGCCTGATATGGCCAATGTCTCTGTGCCACCGGAGGTTTCACCAAGCCGGAAGAGGACCCGAAGCCCTGCGTACCCCTTCATCAACCTCGAAACGGCGATCAACCGGGCGAAGCAGTTCTACGATAAGGAACAACGCAATGCTGCGAATATTAGCGTAGCGACCAAACATTGGGGGTTTGTAGAAGCAAGCAGCAACGGATGGTCGACCGTAGCTGCGCTTATCAGTTTCGGCCTGATGCAGGACGAGGGTATAGGCGACAGGAGAATCGTAAGACTGACTCAATCTGCACTTCGAATCCTGCTAGATGCCAGGCAAGATTCTGCGGAGCGGGCTGAATTGTTAAGGGTGGCAGCTCTTGGTCCAAAGATCCACAGGCAGCTTTGGAAAAAGTGGGGTGCCGGTCTGCCATCGGATGCACAACTTAGGCACACACTACTTTTTGATTGGGAAACTCCATTTAACGAGAATTCAGTCGATTTCTTTATCAGTGAATACAAGAGTACGGTTGCTTTTGCCAAACTTGCGGAATCCGATAAAGACAGAGCTCCAGAGGTAAAGGAGGAGGGTGCGGCTCAAGAACAGCGTCTGGCAGATGTCCCAAGTACTGTCGATTCCGTTCCCGAGGAGGCACCCGCAGTATTTCGGCAACCTAGTGCATTGAGGGTCCCGGAGATTCCGTCAATTCCGGCGTCAAAGGTGCAAATGCAGGAATTCGTGGTTCCCCTCTCCGATGGCAGAAGAGCAGTTTTTCAATGGCCCTCGTCGCTTATGAAAGAAGATGTCGAGGACCTTAGGGATTCCTTGAAAATCCTTGAACGGAAAATCACACGGTCTACGACTGAGCGGAAAGAGTCGCCATTAGCTGAATAAAGGTACTCTCTGCAGGAACCGTTCTGTGTTTGGTTCGATTTGTCCTTGGCTGTTGCGGTAGGACCGAAATTATGTCCTTGCAAAACGGCGAAAAGCAAGTGCAGGTCCTTCGGCTCCGCTGAAAAGCGCTTCGTTCAGGATGACAGGGCTGTTGTTTGAAGAGGGTGTTGAGGGCCATCGATTGGCGCACGAAAGCACGAACGCGGACCTTGCGGTCCGCGTTCTTGTGTTTGGGGCCGGATAGAGTGGCTTCGTGTCCGGGATAAATCCCGGACCTACCGCGTCGACTCATGCTTTGGCTAGCATGCCGCCGGAGACGCGGTCGTTCAGGATTTCGCGGGCGTGGGACAAGAAATCTTCCATGGGGAGTTTGCCGGCTTCTACGTCGGCGAGGATTGCTTTCTGGGCGGCGTATTCCTTGTTGACGATGCCGGCTTTGGATTGCAACATGCGCCAGGCTTTTCTGCGCTCGACGCAGAACATGACTAGCTGACGAGAGAGCGCGCGGTACTCGACCTTGCCGTTTTCTTCCCAGGTTATGTAGACACCGAAGTCGGGGATGAAGGCGCGGTGCTTGGGGTCGAGATAGCGGCGGTAGACGACGTCCTGCTGCGTGATGCGGACCAGCATGTTGTCGATGTGGATGAGCTTGGCAGCCGCCTCGGGCTTGACCTTCTTGAGGTGGTTGCGGAAGCGGGCTTCGGTGGTGCACCAGTGGGCTACGGTGTAACGCTGCGGCTCGCCGGTGGTCTTGGACTTGGTCTCGTACCAATCCAAATCAATCGACGGATTGCCCTTGAGGTCGAGGGCTTCCTGGTAGGTTTCGCCGAGGCGGGGGTTGAAGACGAACTCCGGTGCGCCGCGGCTGTCGCGAACGCGCTGGGCCTGGTGGAGGGCCATGTCGTCGGGGACGCCGTGCTCGGGCTGGCAGGTGGTGAAGCACTGCAGGAACATGGTGCCGCGATATTCGAGGCCATCGAGAATAGCCCGGTAGAGCTTGGGGGCGTTGGCCATG
>DATKGE010000168.1:0-3976 GCA_035510955.1 Occallatibacter sp.
CGCCCTCGATCCCCTCTACCTGGCCTCGCCCGGCGAAGGCTTTCACAATTTCCGCGCACTGGCTGAGCGCAGCACGTTGTCCGACGCCATCAAGGACACGGCGGTGGTAACCGAGGTGCCGAGCCTTGCGCCGGTGTGGCACGAACAGCAGCTGGCGCTGGCCGGGTGGCCGCACTTTCAGCGGGCCGACTTCGAACGGTTGAAGGCGCAATTCGGCGTGAACTGGGTGCTGGTAAATTCCCCGCAGACGGCGAGGCTGGACTGCCGATGGCATAATGGCGCTCTTGCGGTTTGTCAGATTCCGTAGTGCGGTTGGTCCGGCACCGGGGGAGAGCAAAACCAAGCGTGGGTGCCCCATGTCTCGATTTTGAGACATGGGATGCAGGATGTTTGGGTGACCAGGCTTGGTCAGCTGTTGAAAGGGGGACGGCCCACCATCGGGCCTGCGCCCCTGCACTTTTCTTAGCCCGGCTCTCCCGGCTACACTTGAGAAACTCAGCACTTTCTCATTCCGGCTTGGGAGGCCGGACCATGTTCAACCTTGCTCAGCGGCTCATTCTCGGTGCTGTCCTGCTTGCCGGCCTGACGCTGGGGCTGGTGGTGGCCGCGCACCGCGCGCTGCTGGCCGCGGGGGAAATGAAACTGGCCTGGGCTTTCGTTGCGGCGGCGGTTCTGGTTGCGGCGGGAACCATCTATTCTGTCCTGGAGCCCATCCGCCAGGTGGCGCGCGATGCCCACAAAATTGCGCAGGGCAATCTGGAGTACCGGACCGGCTGGAAAAGCCGCGACGACTTCGGCGTGATTGCCGCCGAGCTGAACCGGGTGGCGGTGCGGCTGCGCGATCTGCACGACTCCGAAGCCGGACGCCGGCAGATGGAGTTTCAACTCTCCGACGCGGTACTGCAATCCATCTTCGAGCCGATCATCGTGACCGACGGCAAGGGGCACATCCTCAAAGTGAACCAGGCCGCGTCCGAATTGTTGGGTGAAGCGGCCGGTGATCGGCTGGCGCTGGCCAATACTCCCGGCGGCGACAAAATCCTGAGCGCTATCCGCGATGCCGTTGCCCTGCAAAAGGCCGTGGCCACGGAAGACGAGGCGTCCATGCTGCCCATGCGCATCGGCAAAAAAGAGCGCAGCTTTCGCCTCCGCACCACGCCCATGCGGGATTCCGAGGGCCGCCTGCTGGGGACGGTCACCACACTCGAAGACGTGACCAGCCTGCAGGACACGGACCGCTTCAAGACGCAGTTTCTCAACGTGGCCAGCCGCAAGCTGCGCGATCCGCTGCTGCAGTTGCGGCGCGGGCTTTATGCGCTCAGCCAGGGCTTTGGCGGAGAGTTGCAGCCGCTGCAGACAGATCTGGTGGCCGCCGCCGGCAAGGAGTCGGAAAAGCTGGATGAGCTGATGGCCGACCTGATCGAAGTCGCGGAGCTGGACGCCGGCAAGCGGGAGCTCAAACTGGAGCCGATTCGCCCCTTGCAAGCGCTCACCAACGCCCGCGACCGCTACTGCGACGAAGCCGCGCGCAAGGGCATCCGGGTTGAGCTGCGCGCCTACGCGGACCTATCCGCTGTGCAGGCCGACCGCCGGGCGCTGCGCTCCATTCTGGACAACCTTCTAGCCAATGCGCTGCGTTATACGCCCGAAGAAGGTGAGATTCTGATGGCCGCCGAGGAGGTCAAAGACCGCGTCCAGTTCACCGTTCGCGACACCGGCCGCGGCATTGAGGCGGAGCGGCTGAGCACCATCTTCGACCGCTTCAATCCCATGTCGGAAAGCGGCTCCGGCCTGGGCCTGGCGCTGGTGCGCCGACTGGTGGAGCAACTGGGCGGACAGATCGCCGTCGAAAGCCGGCTGGGCCACGGAACCACCTTCCGTTTCACGCTTCCCGTGGCGGCCGTCGAAGCAACCCGTCGTCCGGTCGAGGTGGGCTGATGGCTGAAATCATCCTGGAGAAACAGCAGGAACCCGCCAGGCTGCGCATTTATATCGGCGCGGCGCCGGGAGTGGGCAAGACCTACCACATGCTCAACGACGCCCACCTGATGAAGGATCAGCAGGCCGTCGACGTGGTCATCGGCCTGGTGGAAACGCATGGCCGCGCGGAAACCGAGTCTCAGATTCGCGACCTCGAAATCATTCCGCAGCGCGTGATTCCCTACCGCGGCGTCAATCTCAAAGAGATGGACGTGGACGCCATCCTGGCGCGCCATCCCAACACCGTTGTGGTGGACGAGCTGGCCCACACCAACGTCCCCGGCAGCAAGAACCGCAAGCGCTACGAAGACGTGCTGGAGCTGTTGGACGCCGGCATCAACGTCATGACGGCGGTGAACATTCAGCATCTTGAGACGCTGAACGACGCCGTCAACCGCTCCGCGAATACGGTGATCCGCGAGACTGTGCCGGACAGTTTTTTGAAGCGCGCCGACGAAGTGGTCAACGTGGACGTGACCGTGGACGAGCTGCGCACGCGCCTGCGCTCCGGAAAAATCTACGCGCCGGAAAAGGTGGAGCAGTCGCTGGCCAACTTCTTCCGCAAGGGCAACCTGAACATGCTGCGCGAGCTGGCCTTGCGCACTACCGCCGAACAGGTGGGCAATCGCGCCGCCGAATACCGCCGCACGCAAGGCCTGGAGCAGGCGCCGATTCCGGAGAAGGTGATGGTCTGCCTCAGCACCCGGCCCGGCACCGAGCGGCTGCTGCGCGTCGGCGCGCGCATTGCCGGGCGCCTGGCCAGCAACTGGTTCGCCGTGCACGTGACCAAGCCGGACGACAAGGGCCACGGCGACCCCGAGGCCTATCATCGCCTGGAGGAGTATCTCCGCATGGCGCGCGATCTGGGCGCGCAGGTTGTGTCTCTGGTGGACCGAAATGTCTCCGACGCGCTGATTCGCTTTGCGCAACAGGAGAGCATTTCGCACGTAGTGTTCGGGCAGCCAGTGCGGTCGCGGTGGGATATTCTGCTGCGCGGCTCGGTGCTCAACCGCTTTCTCTCTGAAGTGCGCGACGTGACCGTGCAGGTGGTGCCAATGCAGAAGCCGCAGCGCAGGGGTTGAGGCGCAGTGAATGGCGCCTCATCCGGGGACAGGGTGTGGAGTATACTGTGGAGCATATTGTGGAGTAGAATTGACATATGGAAACAGTCCAGATTGTTCTCGATAAAGAGCTCCTTCGTGCCGCCGACAAAGCTGCGCGGCAAACCAAGCGGAATCGTTCCGCGCTGGTGCGCGACGCACTGCGGGAACATCTGCGGAGATTAGAGGTGCGCGACCGGGAAGAACGCGACCGCGAGGGTTATTCGAACCAGCCGCAACTGGACGTTGAATCGCGGCCGTGGGAAGCGGAGGCAGCATGGCCGGCAGAATAGCCCGCGGGGATGTCCGTCACTACAGCTTTGCCCCGCCCGACAAGAAAAGACCGGTGGTCGTCGTCACTCGTGACAGCGCCATAGCTTACCTTTCGACGGTAACCGTCGCACCCATCACATCCACGATCCGGGGCGTGCCATCGGAGGTTCTGTTGACCGAAGAAGATGGCATGAAAGCGCCGTGCGTGGTAAACCTGCACAATGCAGTTACCGTCTCCCAGGATCGATTGGGCAAGCGGGTGGCCCATCTCAGTTCCGTGCGCATGAATGAGCTCTGTGCCGCTCTGCGATTTTCTCTTGGTTGCGAGGCGCGGAGTTAGCGGTGTGTGTCTTCCCGAGGCTCGTTCATTGCCGCTTCGCGAAAGCATCGTTACCAGTCCGAGTCCGCAGTATCGCCTTCATCCGGCGCGTGGACAATCCGCATCAACTCCCCGCGATCGAGCCAGATCAGCAGGCAGTCTGCGCACGTGTCGATGATGACGTTGCCGGGGCCGGCGTAGAAATGGGTGTCCATGCGGCGATGGCATTTGGGGCATTGCACGGTCCGCTTCAGGTCGCCGTGGTCGGGTGGGGTCTGCACGGCGGGAGTGTTAAGACCGGCGC
>DATKGE010000169.1:0-7624 GCA_035510955.1 Occallatibacter sp.
TGCTTCATGCTCAGCTTGATCTGCCGCTTCTCGGTATCGATGGCCAGCACCAGCGCCTTCACCACCTGCCCCACCCGCAACACGTCCGACGGATGATTGATGCGCCGGTCGGCCACGATCTCGCTCACGTGCACCAGCCCCTCAACCCCCTCGGCCAACTGCACAAACGCGCCGAAATTCATGATCTTGGTCACCGGCCCTTCAATCTGCGAGTTCTCAGGAAACTTCTGGCGAACCTCGCTCCACGGGTCGGCCATGGCGTGTTTAAGGCCCAGGCTGATGCGCCTCTCCTCCGGCTTGATGCTCAGAATCACAGCGTCCACGCGGTCGCCCTGCTTCACCACATCGCTCGGATGGCGGACCTTCTTGCCCCACGACATCTCCGAAATGTGGATCAGCCCTTCAATCCCCGGCTCGATCTCCACAAAAGCGCCGAAGTCCTGCAGCCGCGTCACCGTTCCCGTCACGCGCTGCCCGGCCTGAAAGCGCTCCGGCACAGTGGCCCATGGCTCGGCCTGAAGCTGCTTCAGGCCGAGCGAAATCTTCTTCGTCTCCGCATCAACCTTGAGAATCTTTACCTGCAGCTGCTGCCCAACTGCGACCACGTCCTCGGCCTTGGCAACGCGCGTGTGCGCCATGTCGCTGATGTGCAGCAGCCCGTCCATACCGCCGAGATCGATAAATGCGCCGTAGGGCGCCAGGCTGCGCACCGTCCCCGTCACCACGTCGCCTTCCTTCATCGCGGAGCGCCGGCCCTCGACCAGCCCGCGCGCCTGCTCCTCAAGCACCACGCGCCGATCCACCACCACGTCTTCGTCCATTACGTCGAGCTTGGTAATGCGGCAGGTGATTTCTGTCCCCACCAGCTTTTCCAGCTCCGCCGCGTCCCTGGTGCCGCTGCGGCTGGCGGGCATAAACGCGCGCACGCCAATATCCACGCGCAGGCCGCCCTTGACCACTTCGGTCACCGTGCCCACCACCGCCGTCTTCTCGGCGAACGCCGCTTCCAGCGCGCTCCAGTCGCGCGGCTGTGCCACCTTGAAGCGCGACAGCTGGTAGTAGCCTTCCTCATTCCGTCCCGTCACCGACACCGGAAAGCTGTCGCCGGCCTTGACGCCCTCTGCGTTGTTGTCGAAGGCTGACCGCGGCAGCACGCCCTCCGTCTTGTAGCCGATGTCCAGAAACACCTGCTCGGCAGACACAGACACCACCGTCCCCTGCAACTGCTGCTTTTGCCCCGCCGCCTTGTGCGAATGGCTCTTCTCAAACTGCTTCAGCAGTTCGGCAAAATCCTCAGCAGGCTCTTCGACAATAGGTTCTGGAACCGCCGCAGACACGGCTCCCGGCGCAATGGCGGGTTTCGGCACAGCGGCCTTGGGCGCGCGTTCACTGGCTGCGGAAAGCCCCGTTTGGGCGGTGGGTTGGGACTGGTAGGTCGGGGTTTTAACCCCGACAATCAAGCCAGTAGAATCAATGTGGGCTTCAGCCCCTGAGGTATGCCCTTCGGGAAGTTCGCCAGAAGACAGCTCTTTTTTCGCAGCCTGTTCAGCCGCGACCGGCGCAGCAACAGGCCCTGTAGCTGCCGCAGCGGACGTTTCAGCGAGGGCCTCGGACGCGATTTCCGCGCTAGGCGCGGAGACGGGCTGCGGCGCGTTCTCGGGCGTTGGCAGCGATTCATCGGTGGGTTCGTTTGTCATGGACGTATACCCCTCCATTCTCCCACGATTCCCCCGCGAACGCGGCGCTGGCACAACTTCCTTGTAATCCCTCAGCCGCAAAACCCGCAGCGTGGCACTGGAAATCCCGCCGCGTTGCTGGTACGAATCTGATATGGAAGCCAAAAACCGTCCCGCCGCATGGAAGACGCTGCTGGCCTTCGCCATCATCTATTTTGTGTGGGGATCGACCTTTCTCGCTATCCGCGTCGGGGTTCGCGAAGTTCCGCCGTTCCTCCTCGCGTCCATGCGCTTTCTGACCGCGGGGCTCGTTCTCTACGGCTAGATGCTCGCCAAGGGTGAGCGCTCGCCCAGCGTGCGCCAATGGCTGTCGGCTTCCCTGCTGGCTCTGCTCATCTTCGTCTTCGACTACGGCCTGCTGTTCTGGGCCGAACAGCGCGTGGCCTCGGGCGTTGCCGCCGTCATGATGGCCATCATCCCGGTCTTCATGGCGCTGTCTGAAATCGTCATCCTGCGCACGCAGCGTCTCAGTCTCCGCCTGGCGTTAGCGCTCCTGATCGGCATTGCCGGGGTGGCTGTGCTGGTGAGCCGGTCGCTGAATCTTGGCGGCGCGCCCATCGACCGCGTCGGCGCAATCGCGCTCATCTTTGCATCCGTGAGCTGGTCAATCGCGTCCGTGCTCACCCGCAAGCTGCCGCTGCCGTCGTCGAAGGTGATGAGCTCCGGAGTGCAGATGCTCGCCGGTGGCGCGATGCTGGCCCTGGCCGCGGGCCTGCTCGGAGAGTTCCGCGGCTTTCGCCCGTCGGGTGTCTCGCGTGAAGCATGGCTCGCCTTGCTCTACCTGATTGTGGCGGGCTCCATTGTCGGGTTCACCGCGTACGTGTGGCTCATTCATCACGAGTCGCCGACCAAAGTCGGCACCTACGCGTACGTCAACCCAGTCGTAGCCGTGCTGGTAGGATATTTCCTCGGCGGCGAAGCGCTCGGTCTGCGCACTGTCCTCGGTACGCTGTTCGTTCTTATCAGCGTGGTTGTCATCACGACAGCCAGGGCGAAGCAACCCACGCTAGGCTCCACAGCTGAAAATGCCGGCCAACTCCCCAGTTCCTATTTCAAAAACAAACTGTCATCCTGAGCGCAGCGTACTTCAGCGGAGTAGAAAGCCTGCCCTGAGCGAAGCCGAAGGGGACCTGCATTGAGCAGTCTCCCAACCAGCCATTCATCTCTAATCGAATGCCACAAACTTCCGAGATGCCCTGCTAAGGCAGGAAAGCCCGTTGTCCGCATTCCAGGAAAATTGAAAACAGGTTCAGCTCTGATGCTGTTCCACCAATTGCGGCCTCTGCACGGTCCGTGCCGCAAAGTACATCGACACAACAGTAATATCGTCCGTCTGCCCAAAGCGCTTGGCCGTCTGCGCAATGTAGCGCGCCGACTCATTGCTTACCTGCTGCGTGCGTTCAAAGCCGAACAGCTCGCCCTGCGCATTGGAAGCCTCGACAACGCCATCGGAGAGAAAGATGAGCCGGTCGCCCACGTTGAGCTGAAAAGTCGCCTGCTGATAATGCATATCGGGGATCACGCCCAGCGGCAGATCGGCCGCCAGTTCCATCTCGCGCCCGTCGCGGTAAGGGCTCAGGTGGCCTGCGTTGGCAATGGTGATCGTCCCGTCCGGATAGACGCGCGCACACACGCAGGTGGCAAAGCTGATCACAGTTTTTACTGATGAACCGGTGCTCGGAAAAGGCGTTGCGCCCACCAGCACATGGTTCAGATTGTTGAGCACCGTCGCCGGATCGTGCGACAGCTCATTGCGCAGCGCGCCCACCAGCGTGCTGGCGTTCATGGCTGCCTGTAGCCCCTTGCCGCTCACGTCGCCCACCACAATCAGCATCGAATCGTCCTTGAGCGGAAGCACCTGAAAGAAATCCCCGCCCACGCCGTTCGCCGGCAGATACGCGCTCTCCAGCATGAAGTTGTGATTCGACGGCAGCTTGGTCGGAATCAGCATGGCCTGCACGCTGCGCGCCGCTTCAATCTCCGCGACGGAGCGCTGCTCGTCCTGGCTGACGTGAATGAAGCGATAGAGAATCACCGCCAGCAGGCTGGCAAGAAACACCGTATACGTAAGCACGCTGGTCGTAAACGCAATCGGACCGAAATGGAAGCGATGGTAAGCAAATCGATCGGAGATCCAGTGTTTGCTGGCGGCGTAGCCCAGCACCGTGTCCATGGAATCGGCCGTCGCCGCCAGGAAGAAAGGCACAAGCATCACGCCCGCCTCAAGCCGCCCCCGCCGCCAGGCGCGGAAAAGCAGCACAGAGATCAAAACGCAGAACACGACCTGCGAGCAGACCGACAGATACTCGTAGACCAGTTGCAGATGGATCAGTTGCAGGATGGGCAACAGCAGCACCGATACCTGCACAATGCGCACCAGTCTTTTATATGCGCTCTCCGTAAAGCGAAGAACAAACTCCAGCGTCACGGCCATGAAGATGCGCCCCGTCCAAAGACTGAGCACGTTGTAAATCGACCACGGCAGCAGCGCCATTTCAAAGGCCACTTCGCTGCCTCCGCTGACGGTCACCGAAAGGCAAAGCAGCGCCAGCCATAAGTATTCCGAGTGGCTGCGCTGCGCCAGGTAAAGAGTGGCGCCCAGCAGGGCCACGCAAAGGAACAGGAAGCTCACCACCAACCCTGCAATCACCTGCTCGTCCCAACGGCGTGCGGTGGACTCGGTGAGCCTGTCTGCAACGTCGCCCGGAGCGCCCAGCTCTACTTTTTCAAGAAGGCCGTGCTGAATTGGGAAGCTTGCGCCGGCCCAGCTTCGAATCGCCAGCACAATGGTTCCGTCGCTCGCTGCTGGCGGAAGATGCACCACCAGCGGCGCCGACTGATACATGTCAGGGTTGTCCGTCATCCCGCGCGTATGGCCGCATTCAACTCCGTTGACATAGACCGCAAGCTGTCCAACGTAGTTGCCGGTCAGCAGCAGGTCCAGTTGCGGATTGCCCGCGGAATTGTTGAACTGGGCAATTTGCTGCGGCTGCAGGCGAAGCCGGTACCAGCCATAGCCGGTGTAGGAATCGAAGCCTTGCTCGGAGAGTGGTTTGTCCAGCGTCATGGTCGGCCACGCAGAATCGTCAAACCCCCCATCGGCATAGCCCAGCCTTCCATCAGGATCGTCGCCCACCTGAAAACGCCACGGCCCATCCAGTTCCAGAATCCTGTGCAGACTCGCGGAAACAGTGTTGTTGGCGGCAACTGTGTTGTTGGCCGGAACTGTCGCCGGCGCAATAGCAGGCGTCGCTGGAACCTGAAGGGCAAGCGAATTGCTTGATACGCAGAAAAGCGCGAGACCGCAGACCATCAGCCGCGAGCGAATCTTTGCCGTTCGAACCATCTTCATGCGTCTTTCCAAGTTTAGAGCAGATGCGGAGAATCTGTGGCTAAATCAATTGGTTGGATCTGAACTTCTGACGCCGGAACCGAACCTTCAGTGAGCCATCGGCCGCCCTATTTCTCTTCGCCTGAATCCGTCTCGGTGATCTGATCTACGCCCAGCCGCTCCAGTTGGTTCCGCCAGTCCAGCGATTCGACAAAGCTCTTCGACTCGCGCCAGTTGGGCTCCACAATCACATGCAGCTCAAGATAAACCCGCGTCCCCAGCAGCGATTCGATCTTCCGGCGCGCCCCGGTCCCGATCTCCTTCAGTTTCGCGCCGCCCTTGCCAATCAGAATCGCCTTCTGCCCGTCCCGCTCGCAGTAGATGGCCGCCGCAATCCGCGTCAGCGGCGCCCGCGCCGGCACAGCGCCCTTCTTCCGTGGAACAAATGGCTTCGGCTCCTCGAACTGCTCAATGACCACCGCTGAGGCATAGGGAACCTCTTCGCCCGTCTCCACCAGGATGCTCTCGCGAATCAACTCCGCCACCATGAAGCGCTGCGGCTGGTCCGTGTATTGGTCTTTCGGGTAATAGCGCTCGCCCTTGGGCAGCGCATCCACAATCTTGCACACCAGCAGATCGAGCCCGTCGCGCTTGCGTGCGCTGACAGGAATAATCTGCGCAAAGTTGAACTGCTTAGTAAGTGTGTCGATCAGCGGCAGAAGATGATCCTTGGGCACCAGGTCAATCTTGGTGAGCACCAGAAACACCGGGCAATCCACCTTGCGAATCAACCCAAACAGAAACTCATCCTCGCTCGCCCAATTAGTGCGCTCGTTCTTTTTCCCTGCATCAACCTTGGGTGCCCCATGTCTCGCTTCTGAGACATGGGATCCAACTGCCCTGTCTGCGGAGCGGTAGGTCGGGGTTTTGACCCCGACGTTGAGATCCACTGACTCAGCCGGGGCTGGTAGGGATGGGTTTAAACCCATCCATTCATCCCCTGAGGCTCGCTCTTCGGCAATCGTATCCGCATCCTTATCAACCGCCGCTTCCTCCAGCTGCACGCGTCTCGTAGCATCCATCAGCACCAGCACCACATCCCGCGTCTCCAGCGCCGCATACACCTCCTGCAACATGCGCCGGTCCAGATGCGACCCCGGCTTATGCACCCCCGGCGTATCAACAAACACAATCTGCGCCGCCGGATGAACGCCCTTCACCGCCTCGACCTCGACCACGCCCGCAATGCGATTGCGCGTAGTCTGCGGCTTGGCCGAGACAATGGCCACTTTCTCGCCCGTCAGAGCGTTCAACAGCGTGCTTTTGCCAGCATTCGGCCGGCCCAGAATAGCCACGAATCCAGATTTCAAAGGGGAAAATGCTCCTGACTGAGTTTACGGCATTTTCACTGCGGCCCCCGGCGGCATTTAAGATGAGCTTTGCAGCCAGTCGAGAAACGCTGGCACGCATGGCCAAGATTTGAATACGCCGTCCACATCGTTAACTGAGCGAATGAATGCGAGGACAGATTGACCCTTTGGTCCGAATTTCTCAACAACAAGCAACGAACCATCCACAAGTGGAAGCACTACTTCCCCGCCTACGAAGCTCACTTTGAGCGGTTCGTGAATCGTCCCCTGGTCTTCCTCGAAATCGGGTGTGGCCGGGGAGGATCGGCCCAGATGTGGAAGCGCTACCTCGGCCCCCACGCGCTTATTGTCGGGCTCGACATCAATCCCGAGTGCAAGGAATTCGAGGAAGACCAGATTCAGGTGAGGATTGGCAGCCAGTCCGACACCGCCTTCCTGCAATCGGTTCTCGATGAATTCGGAACGCCAGACATTGTTCTCGACGACGGCAGCCATCAGATGAGCGACGTCGTCGAAACCTTTCGCTTCCTCTATCCGCGCACGTCGCCCAACGGTGTGTACCTGGTGGAGGATTTGCATACAGCCTATTGGGATGAGTTCGGTGGCGGCCTGAAAAAAGAGGGCACGTTCATCGAATTCTGCAAGGGGCTCATCGATGAATTAAACGCTTACTGGGTTCGAGAGGGGGGGGGCGCCGACCGAGTTCACCCGTTCGACTTTGTCAATGCACTTCTATGACAGCATGGCCGTGTTCGAACGGGGACGACGCCTGCCCCACTCCAACCTGCGCATCAGCGGCAGGACCGCCATCATCAAGGGCCTGTTGAAGAAATCCTGAGCGGCACACCGGCCGGCGGAAACACCCTCAGCCGCTCCACGCGCCGATCCGTCGAGGCCACAATCTCCATGCGCAGCCCCATCGGCTCCAGCATCACCACCTCGCCCGCCAGCGGAATGCGTCCTTCAATCTCGCTCACCAGTCCGCCCAGGGTGCTGGCCTCGTAGCCATCGCCCAGCTCAACCGCCTCGCCGAACAAATCCGCCAGCTGATCCACGGGAAAGTTGCCCGGAACCAGCCACACGCCGTTGGGCTCGCGCTGCGGTTCTTCCACGCTCACTTCCACCTCGTGCTCGTCGCGGATGTTGCCCACAATCTCTTCCAGCAGATCTTCAATCGTCACCAGGCC
>DATKGE010000170.1:0-4871 GCA_035510955.1 Occallatibacter sp.
CGGCCCACGCCTGGTTGGGCGCGGCCGGGGCGAAGTTGCGATTCAGACGATTCGGCGCAATCGGCAGATTATGCCGGCTGTCGGTCGTTGTGACGCGAAAGCGACGCTTGCCGCGAGCGCGAATGCCGTGCTGCTGCATCAGCCGTTGCACACGCTGCTTGCCTACGCGAACGCCTTGAGCACGAAGCCGCCGCCAGATGCGCGGCCAGCCGTAAGCGTCCCGAATCTCTGCATAGGCTGCGCGGATGGACATACACGACTTCGGGACAACATTCAAGGCATATCGCCGCGAGGTCATTCAGAGCGTTCCGCTGTACGGCGAGATGCACCGCTTTATACCAGCGCTGGCGAGTTGGTATGGCGCGTCGATCTGCGAGATTCCAGTCAGGAATATCAATCGCGAGCGGGGCAAGAGCCACTATGGGATAGGGCGCACCTTCCGGGTGTTCTTCGATCTTCTAACCATCCGCTTCCTGCTCAGCTATATGGGCCGCCCGCTTCACTTTTTTGGTGTTCTGGGCGCGTTGAGCATCATGGCCGGCAGCTGTCTATCGGCAAGCCTGTTTGCCATGAAGGGTATCGGACCACAGCAGAACACAATGAGCCTGCATGGACCCATGTTCGTGATCGCGACCGTGCTGATCCTGACCGGCGTTCAGCTGCTCTCCATCGGCTTGCTGGGCGAGCTGCAGGTGCGCCACTATCACAGTACGGAAAGCAGCGCAACCGCACGTGCTCCCATCTGGGCTTGATGTGGAGGTTAATGAGGCTCTTGTTTGCCGTCTGTGTGGAGTGGCGGAGAGTGAGGAAATCCTCAGTCATATAGCGTTCAATTATGGTGCCGAGCGTGCCGGCGTTAAGCGTCGAGAGCTGGCCCTCAACGGCCTTTCGGACATCCCGTTCGGTTGGGTACTTCAATGAATCGAACGTTTGGACCTTGAGTTTACGTTTGCCGTCCGGGGCCGTAATATAGAAGCGGAACTCCCAAGCGAAACCTTGGGGACGAGGGACCTTACGGACGCTGCCATGTTGATACCGATCACGACTGATCTTCATCTCGACACCCTCCGCGGTGTTGAAGATGAAGGTTCTATCAACCGTGGTGTTTTGTGGTGTTTGTGGTGGTTTGAATGTGCGGCAAGTTATTGTAATAAAATAGGTTGCGGGAGTAGTTCAGTGGCAGAACGTCAGCTTCCCAAGCTGAATGTCGCCGGTTCGATCCCGGTCTCCCGCTCCAATAAAATGAACAACTTACAGCTAGAAATCAGTTGATTACGACGCCGTCCGGCACTTTGAACTCGGTTTGAACACCGTTAAGCGAGATCTCCAGCTGTTTTACCGCTACGCGAAACAACTGCGTGCCTCAACCCACTCCCTTGCTGGAGAACTGCTGTCAGCATCTCTCCTGGCCCGGCTGTGAAATCCGCGCCGCGCACCATCGGAGTGGCTTAGGCCGGCATATATCGCTACGTGGCCCTTCGGCAAATCGCTTTCACTTCAAGGCCGAAATACGCGATGGCAGCCGCGGGCGTCGAAAGCTGGGCCAATCGGCCACATATTTGTTGTTGAGACATCATTTCCCTGGTTCATCTTATGGGCTGGTTTGACTGGCTTTGATGAGTCGGCTGCGCCCACAGGCTGTGACTCAGGCCTCGACATTGATCAGTTTGAATTAAGGTGCGAGACGGCGAAAGGGATAAATTTTGAATAGATCGAGGGTCATGAAGCAAGATTGTCCCACAGAACGGACGGCAACCGCAGTCCTCTGACAATGCCGGGACGCTGTAAAGATATTTAGCTACTTGCGCAATCCGGAAGATCTTCGGCGCTTTTGAGAAATGCCCAGGGTCTGCTCTCCAAAAGTGAGCCACCTATCCAGTAATCGAGCTTGCAACTGGGGATCTCCGCAAGGCGTGGGTATGATGGATGATCATGCTTTTCGTCCGGAAGTGTCCTCTTTGCATTTGCCATCGTTGGTTCCGTCCTGACAATCGAGTTGACTGCCGACAGGCGTAAGAAGCGGGTGGCGTGGCGAGCACGGAATCCGGATTACTCTCGTAGCGTGCGGCTTCAGCGACTCCGGTCAGCAGCGGATCTCGGCTGTTCACCTGCCCTGCGGGCCAGGATCCGCCGCCCTCGTGCGCAAGGTTCTCGAAGCCTATCGCAACACACTGGGAACCTGCGGCAATCTGCGTTGGCCGGACCGGCTGCTGACCGTCCAGCTCAATCAACGCTCCATCCCCGTAGCCAAGGTCCAGAGCGCTCTCGCGCTCTTCGGCGGAAGACCGGCCAAAACGGGCCACCTGTAACCAACTGTGCTTCGCCGGCAAGCTGGCTGAACTATCAACACCGCGAGCGTTTCACTCGCTGCTTGGCACCCTGCGCCGACGGGAGTGGGTGGTCTACTCCGAGCCTCCGTTCGGAGGACCCGAACATGTGCTGAAGTATCTGGCCCGCTACACGCACCGGGTTGCCATCTCCAACGGAAGACTCCTTAGCGTCGATAACGGCCAGGTGCGCTTCCGCTGGCGCGACTCGCGGCATAACAACCGAAGCAGCGTCATGAAGCTCGATGCGGTCGAGTTCATCCGCCGTTTCCTGCTCCATGTCCTGCCCGCCGGCTTCGTCAAGATCCGCCACTTCGGGCTGCTTGCCGACCGAAACCGCCGTCAGGCGCTGGCTCTCTCGAGGCTCCATCTCTGCGCCCCCGCTGCGGATCCAACCACGTTGCTGACAGAACAACAGAAGTCTGCGCTCAGCCGGTCATGCCCTCAGTGCAAATGCGGCACCCTGCAAGTCGTCGCGCGTTGTTCCGCTGTTAAGCCGCCCAGCCCCAGCCTAGCGCTTCACTGCGCAGCTTTCGACTCCTCCTGAGGCAACCATGCGGCCTTATCTTCCAACCCGACTCCTCGCTTCTACGGCTTCTAACCTCGCCATCGCTCCCCTATGCTTCAAATCGACTTCGCACCGTCCACGACAGCCGTCCGGCCGCCATGTCAGGTTCGCAGTGGTAGCGCAAACCCGGTCACCCATGGCTAACTATCACTCCTGGCGAGCCCGGTTGTACGTTGAGATTGCGACCAGCACAAGCAAAGACACTGCTCCAACAAGAAGCCACCTGCGGGCATGCCAATTCCTCTGTCCACGAACGATTTCGGCAACAGGCACTTTCCCCGCCGTTTGATCCTGCTGCTCGTACACGAGGCGAAGACTTGGGGGCTGTGACGGGCCACCGGGCTCCGAGGCGATTTTCTGCCCGTTCGTGGGGACGGTCAATGCTTCGGAGTTGGGCGCGGCCGTCCGGTTTTCTTCTTTGAGAGGAGTGACCGGCGCAATGAACCGGTATCCCCGAGTCGGCACAGTTTCGATTGTCTTCGAATCCCTGCTGCTGTCCCCCAGTTCCCGCCTCAGAATCGCGATCGTCCGTGTGAGCGTATTCTCCTCGACGAAGGTAGTGGGCCAGACGCATTCCAGCAGTTCCTGTTTGTCCACCAAGTGTCCCGCCCGCCTAACCAACAACGTCAGCACACGCAACGGGCGAGGCCGCAGCTAATGCCCTGATCGCTCTGCGCGCAAACGACGGATCGTCACCGCCGCAATTCAAGATACCCGGCCCACCTGTTCCGGGCGAATGGCAGGCCACACCGAGTTGTCCAATCGTGAATAGAATCGCGGTTGGAATCGCCTTTCAATGGCAGAACATCACCCCATTCGGGATATCGAGTGCGAGTGACTATCTCCTCGGTCCGCCGCCGGCACTGACGAGCGAGACGTATACCAAGGCCTACAACGAGGTGATGACGGTCGGCGCCATCGACAGCACCGCACGGCCCCAGGATAAGGCCAACCTCGCGCTCTTCTTTGCAGCCACTTCGCCAACCCAGGCATTCAATCAGGCCGCAAGGCAGGTCGCGCAGGAACAGAGGAGTTCGCTGTCAGAGAATGCCCGGGCTCTTGCCCTGATCAACATGGCGATCAGCGACAGCCTGGTCGCTGCGTTCTTCAACAAATACCACTACAATTTTTGGCGTCCCGAAACGGCGATCCACGCAGGCGATACGGACGGCAACCCGAAAACCGAGGGAGATCCCGACTGGGCGCCATTCATCACCACTCCATGTTTCCCGAGTTATCCCTCCAACCACGGCAGCGCAGCCAATGCGGCAGCCGCGGTCATGAGACGTCTCTACGGCGAAGCTGGACATTCGATGACGCTGTCGAACCCCGCCGTGCCCACCATCGTCCTTCAATACACCTCGTTCAAGCAGATTACCAACGACATCAGCGACGCTCGTGCTTACGGCGGGATCCATTTTCGACCCGACCAGGACGCAGGAGCGCTGCTGGGGCTGGCTATCGGCAAAGAAGTCTACAAGCACAACCTGCGTCCGGTGCACGACGACGACTGGGATGATAACCGCGACGATGACTGAGTGATCAGGTCGAAAACGATTCATCATTCGTGTCATGCGGTACGGCGTTTGTGCGGTCACGTTGCCCGAAGACGAGGCCGCACATGGTCCCGAAGTTTGCCCTCCAGAGCCTGGACGACGCATCCGTATAACCGCAGGATGGCGTTCAGCCTATGATCAAGGGTCCTGACAAGGCCACGCGTCCAAATACCAGGCGAGCGACAAATTGTTCCGAGGTTTGCTCTCAGTTGGCGACTTCAGGCCAATGCGCTCGTTGAACTATTCAAGTCGATCAGTGTTCTCGGCATGTGGCCGTAAAACGCCCATGTCGACTGGGGAGTTCTGGCTTTACTCCACATCGCCAACCCAAGCCCCGACCGAGATCTGGAAATCCTATGAGACCGGCAACAGAGGCAGAAGCACCAGGAAGGACCTGAAACTGAAGGAGCGGCATCCCGA
>DATKGE010000171.1:0-2895 GCA_035510955.1 Occallatibacter sp.
TCGAGCGCAATATTGAAGCCCGGAAGTTTATCCGGCGTCATCTCATCGAGCCAGGAGTCGACTGTCTCCACAGGGTAGTCCTCCAGCCCGTGCGTCGAATGAATCTCCTGGATGACCAGGTTGTCGTTGGCCGGATCGTCCACCTTGATAAAAAACTGCGAAGCCTTGCCTTCGGCGTCCGTAATCTGTCCCACGGTTTCAAGGGGCATCAACTTGCGCCCTCCTTTACCGTGCGCGACAATGCCCGAGATACGGAACGGGTGACTAAGAATCTGAATCGTATCTCCCACGTGATAGCCTTTGTCGGAGCCGGCAAACACATCGTCCACAATCACGTCGTTGGGTCCCTGAAACGGCCCGCCGGCAAGAAACTGGAACGGCTTCATTGCGGCGAAGCTCGGGTAGTCGATTCCATACAGGATCTCGATCTTACCCGCGGTATTGAACTTCTGGTTTACCGGCGAAGCCACTGCCACATGCGGCAGAGTGCGCAGCACGTCCACTATTTTTATTGGCATCGGTGCACCGCTCATCCCTGCAAAGATGCTCCCCCCCGGTGGCCGCACCATCAGATCCGCGCCGATCCCGTTGGTGCGCTGCTTGGTGTCGTTCAGCATCCCCATGAAGATGGCCGAGATCGACAGAATCATGATCACTTCAATGGCCACCGCCAGCACGCTGATGATGGAGCGGACCGGACGGTGTACCAAATTGGCAAAGATGAGCTTGTTCATTCCGTGTGCCTGGCTCCGAGGGTAAAAGCGACCACGCCCTCGCATTCAGGGTATCAGCCGTATGGCGAGGATCCCTGGCAACCGGGCTCAATTCCCGGCCAGTGCCGGTTTGAAGCAGAGCCGTCACCTCGGGCGCTCAAGGGCCTCCTCGGGGGTATATACTTCATAAACAGTTCCAAATTGAACACTTTTCTCTCAGATCGATGAAAATAAAGGGAAAATCGGCAGTTTTGCTTTGACGGAATCCAAAGGCCGGTCTATTGTAGGACTTGAAACTTCCGTGTACGTTACTGGTCTCCGGGTTTGAACATGGGCAACTTTGGTGAAGACCTGCGCATGGAGCGGCTCTCTCGCGGCGTTGCGCTGGAAGAAATCACGGCGGTCACTAAAATCAGCCAGCACCACCTGGTGGCGCTGGAGCAGGAACGCTTCCGCCAGCTTCCCGGCGGCATTCTTTCCAAGGGCATTGTGCGCGGTTACACCGGCGCGCTGGGCCTGGACCAGCACGACTGGACCGAGCGGTTCCTCAAAGCCTATCACGCCTCCGGCCAGGTCACCGACGACGACCGCAGTTGGACGGCCTTTGCAGCCAACGTGGGCAAGGCCCGCATGCTGCGCCGCGATCAGATGGAGCAGCGCGTGCGCTGGGCCGGCGCGGTTTTGCTGCTTCTCGCCGTCGTCGCGGCCGCATTCTTCACCGTCCGTTACCTGGGCATTCGAGAACATTGGTGGGCCACCATCCTTCCCGTGCACCAGGCCGCCGCGTTGGACAGCATCGTCTCTTCCGCCCACCACCTGGTCTCTCGTTTCCTCTCCTCAATCGGATAGGAAGTTCGATTACGATCCAAATCCCCCCCGGCGCCACTGAACGCCAAATGCGCCCCATTCGCTGTTTGCCTTTGCCCGCAACACCCTGCTGCGATTACGATAGAGAGACGCACCTGGGGCTCAGCCCTGCCGGTGCAGGCATGTCTACCGATGCAGGCAAGCGGTCGGGCAAATGAGTCAGGATCGGGAGAGCCGGGTTTGGCTTCCGCGGTCGCTTAAAAATTCCCGAAAAGTCGTCGCGGCAGGCCAAAACCTTTCAGTCCCTTAAATGGGGAGGAGTTCCAATTTGAGCGATCGTTTTCTGTTTACCTCTGAGTCAGTCACCGAAGGCCATCCCGACAAGATTGCCGACCAGGTCTCTGACGCAATTCTCGACGCCTGCCTGGAGCAGGACCCCTACAGCCGCGTCGCCGCGGAAACCCTCACCGCCACCGGCCTGGTGGTCATCGCCGGCGAAATCACCACCAAGGCCTACGTCGACTTCCAAAGTCTCGTCCGCGGCGTCGTCGCCTCCATCGGCTACGACAATGCCCTCTACGGCTTCGACTCCAACACCTGCGCCGTCATCTCGACGATCAATAAGCAGTCCGGCGACATCGCCCAGGGCGTTGACACCGGCGGCGCCGGCGACCAGGGCATGATGTTCGGCTACGCCTCCAACGAAACCCCGGAGCTGATGCCTGCCCCCATCTCCCTGGCGCACAAACTGACCAGGCAACTTACAAAGGTTCGCAAATCCGGCAAGCTGCCCTACCTCCGTCCCGACGGCAAGAGTCAGGTCACCGTCGAGTACGACGAGAACCACAAGCCCGCCCGCATTGACGCCGTGGTCATCTCCAGCCAGCACGCCGAGAGCGTCAGCAACGAGGATCTCCACGCCGACATTCTCAAGCACGTCATCCAGGCCGTGCTGCCCGCCGCCTGGCTCGACGAGCACACCAAGTACCACATCAACCCCACCGGCCGCTTCGTCATCGGCGGACCCATGGGCGACACCGGCCTCACCGGCCGCAAGATCATCGTCGACACCTATGGCGGCATGGGCCGTCACGGCGGCGGCGCCTTCTCGGGCAAGGACCCGACCAAGGTCGACCGCTCCGCAGCCTACATGGCCCGCTACATCGCCAAGAACATCGTGGCTGCCGGACTGGCCGACAAGGCCGAGGTCCAGCTTGCCTACGCCATCGGCGTGGCCGAGCCCGTCAGCGTGCGCGTCGAAACCTTCGGCACAGGCAAAGTTGGTGAGGCCAAGCTGACCGAACTGGTCCGCAAGAACTTCTCGCTCACGCCGAAGGGGATTATCGAGAGCCTCAACCTGCGCCGGCCCCCCCCC
>DATKGE010000172.1:0-15638 GCA_035510955.1 Occallatibacter sp.
GTGAAGGATGCGCCGGTCTGGAACAGCGAAGTGATTCGCGAGTACGACAAGCCGCTGGTCGAGTCGGGCGGCATTGCCGTGCTGCGCGGCAATCTTTGTCCCCACGGCGCGGTGCTGAAACCCTCAGCCGCATCGCCGCACCTGATGAAGCATCGCGGGCAGGCAGTGGTGTTTGAGAGCATCGAGCAGTATAAGGAGCGCATTGAAGATCCCCATCTGGCCATCGACGAGAACAGCGTGATGGTGCTGAAGTATTGCGGGCCGCGCGGTTATCCGGGCATGGCCGAGGTGGGCAACATGGGACTGCCGGCAAAGCTGCTGGCGAGAGGCATTACCGACATGGTGCGCATCAGCGACGCGCGCATGAGCGGGACTGCCTATGGAACAGTGGTGCTGCACGTGTGCCCCGAAGCCGCGCTGGGCGGGCCGCTGGCGCTGGTCCGCGAGGGCGATTGGATCGAGCTTGACGTCCCCGCGCGGCGGCTGCATGTGGAAGTGGACGATGCGGAGCTGGGGCGGCGGCGCGCGGAGTGGGTTGCGCCCGAGCCGGCGTTCAAGAGCGGATACCAGGCGCTTTATGTGAAGCATGTGATGCAGGCGGACAAAGGGGCGGACTTCGATTTTCTGCTTGGGTGCAGGGGTCATGCGGTGCCGAGGGAGTCGCACTAGATGCTAGACAGCAATGCGCAATTTGCCCGCTACCCAAGCCTTCAGGGGCGCGTGGTGCTGATCACGGGCGGGGCCACGGGTATTGGCGAGTCGATTGTGACTCACTTCGCTCGACAGGGCTCGCGCGTGGTCTTCTTCGATATTCAGGACGAGCCCGCCCAGCGGCTGGTAGAGGCCCTTACCGCGGAGGGTTGCTCTGTGCCGCAATACCTGCATTGCGACCTGACGGATGTGGCTGCCCTCAAAAGCAGAGTCGACGAATTCATCGCGGCGTGGGGCACGGTGGACGTGCTAGTGAACAACGCGGCCAACGATCAGCGGCACACGATTGATGAGGTCACGCCCGAATCCTTCGACCGGTCGATGGCGGTGAATCTGCGCCCGCAGTTCTTCATGATCCAGGCCGTGCTGCCCGCTATGCGCAGGGCCGGCCGCGGGTCGATTATCAATATGTCTTCGATCTCATGGATGATTCCATCGACAGGCTTGCCGCTCTACATCACGGCCAAGGCGGCCATTGTGGGGCTGACACGAACGCTGGCGCATGAGCTGGGGCCCGATGGGATTCGCGTGAATGCGGTGCTGCCCGGCGCAATCGCAACGGAGCGGCAGAAGCAGCTGTGGTACACACCCGAGTACAAGGCCGAGATTCTGCGCAGCCAGGCGCTCAAGCGGGACATTGTTCCAGACGATGTGGCGCGGCTGGTGCTGTTTCTGGCCGCGGACGACTCAAGTGCGATCACCAACCAGAGTTACGTTGTGGACGGCGGATGGGTGTAAGGAGTCCGGCTGGTCATGGCGATCTGGCGCTACGCCGCGTCCCGTGCGCCCAGTTCCATTTCATCGAATCGGCGCCATTTGTAAATCGCGATCGAAAAAATCCAGCTTAAAGCAAAGAGTCCGATGATGCCGTAGCCGAGGAGGCCAAAGTTGTCATTGAGCTTGCCAACCAAATCCCATAATCCACCCGTCAGGTGGAAGCGTCCCGCGAGCAACCCAAGCCCCTCTACACCGCCGACCGCCAGGGCCACCACAACGGAGACGGAGGTAATGGTGATGTTGTAGTAAAGCTTGCGGATGGGCTTCACGAACGCCCAGCCGTAAGCGCCCAGCATCAGGATATTGTCTGTGGAATCGATCAGAGACATGCCGGCGGCGAAGAGAACAGGAAATACCAGGATCGACGCGATCGAAAGGCCCTTTGATGCTTCGGCGGCGGAAATGCCCAGCAGCCCGATTTCGGTGGCGGTATCGAATCCAAGGCCAAACAGGACGCCCAGCGGGTACATGTGCCAGCTTGATCGGATCAGATTGAACATGGGGCGAAACAGGCGGGAAAGGAAACCGCGGTTGCCCAGCAGCAGATCGAAGTCCTCTTCAACATAGGGTTCTCCGCGGCGGACCCGCATGAAGCTGCGTAATACCGATTGCAGAACGGCCAGGTTGACGATCGCGATTCCGAACAGGAACAGTGCCGACACCAGCGTGCCGATCACTCCTCCAATTTCCCTGGCTGCATCCATGCGATGCTGGAGGGCGAGAGCCGTGGCAGCAATGGCGATCGAGCCTGCGACGACGATGGTGGAATGCCCCAGCGAGAACATCAGTCCTACGGCCACGGGCCGCTTGCCTTGCTGCATCAGCTTTCGCGTGACATTGTCGATCGCGGCAATATGATCCGCATCGACCGCATGGCGCAGTCCAAAACTGTAGGCGAGAAACGCCGTGCCCAGTAGCACGGGAAATCCGTGAAAGGCGATAAATGCCCAGCACCATGCCGCCAGATTGAACGCGACAAGCAAGGCATATAAGGCGATTACCTTTGCCTTGGTGCTACCCGGCTCATCACTGACCAGAGACCGAAGGAAGTTCGGCATTCGATTCCTCAGGGCCATGCAGCATGGCGGTTTAATCTGAAGCCGATCGATAGCACGTGTTTCAGAAGTGTAATACTATCGGCGGGCTTCGGAATTCCCGGCAGGGAATCCTATTCGAAAAGGGTAGCACGATTTTCAAATACATGCGAAATCCCCCCGGCAGAGAAAGAGGGAATTCATTGCTCGATCGGTGCCGAACTTGTTCCAGCCACCAACTGGCCGGAAGATTCACCTTTTAGTGTGAGTGCGTCGCGTGTTTGAGGCTTGCGCCGGAATTTGTCAGTACGAGTTTTCCAAGTTCAACTCCGCGCAAAGCCACCATCCCATCGGCCACCGCCTGCAGGTCCTTGCCTCGGCCTTTCATGATGATGACCTCAAGGCAGGAATGGCGATCGAGATGAATATGAGTGGCTGCGAGAATCATCGCGCCGGCATGGTGTTGAACTTCCGTCAGCTTTTGCGCGAGATTCGGAACATGATGGTCGTAGACAAGAGTCAACGTACCGACTACCGGCTTGTTCGATTCAACCATCTCGTACAGAAGCTTCTCGCGAATCAGATCCCGGAAAGCCTCCGAACGGGTCTCGTAACCCCGCTTGGCAATGAGCCGATCGAATTGCTTCAGCAGGTCGTCTTCGAGAGAGACGCCAATTCTGCTCAACTCTGGCATGGTAATTCTCCATCCCGATTGTAATTGGCAGGTTCGAAGCTTCCCGGAAAGCTCAGGATCGAGAGGATGATTCTCGAAGATCGGTTGGATATCAGCGCGTCCGGCGCGCCAGCGGCTTACTTCAAACGACCCTGTGGAAACTGCCCCTCCCGCAATGTCGTGGATCTGCCCAAGCTCTTCACGCCGGCGTAGTCCCCATAGGGACCTAACGTTTCTCGCTGCAAGTCGAGAAGAGACACATCCCTTCCCAGCGAGACTTCAGGCGCGAAGTTCAGCGGGAGCGGCGAGGAGGTCTTCGATGCGCACGGGGAGTTCGCGGACGCGAACGCCGGTGGCATGGTGGACTGCGTTGGTGATGGCGGCGGCGACGCCGGCGAGGCCAATCTCTCCAACGCCGCGGGCTCCAAGCGGGTTGAGGACAAGGTCAGGGTGGTCGAGGAAGGTGACGTCGATCGCGGGAGCGTCCGCGTTGGTGGTGAGGATGTAGTCGGCGAGGTTGTTGTTGATGGGAGCGCCGTTGCGGATGTCATAGCGCGTGGCTTCAAAGAGGGCCATGCCGACGCCCATGACGACGGCTCCCTCGATCTGATTGCGGGCGGGCTTGGGGTTGAGAATCCGGCCGCCGTCGATCACGGTAACAACGCGCGAAACACGCAGGCGGGCGATCTCCGGCTGCCAGGTGACTTCTGCGAATTGCGCGCCAAAGGAGTGGGTTGAAAACTTGCGATCGGGAGCGCCGAACGTGCCTGTCGACTTGCCTTGACCAGAAGCGGCGCGGACGCTGGCTTTGGCGAGAATGTCACCGAACGGGACGCCGGTGGATGCATCGGCCGACTTGAGATGAACCTTGCCGTTCTCCAGCGCCAGCGCATCGGCTTTCTTGTCGGGGAACGCGGCATCGGGACCGGAAGTGGCGATAGTGAACAGCGTTTGCTTTGCCTTGTCAACGGCATCAAGAACAGCAGGAATGACCGAGGCAGTTGCCCAGGAGCCGCCGGAGATTGGGCCGGGGGGAAGGTTGGTGTCGCCCAGCACGACTTCGATGCGGTCGTTGGAAATGCCGACGCGCTCGGAGACGATGTTGGACAGGACCGTGTAGGTACCGGTGCCGATGTCCTGGGTGGCGCAGGAGACGCGCGCGGCGCCGTTGGACAGGAGTTCAACGGAGGCTTGGGCTTCGGTACGCTCTGCGATCCAGGAGCATCCGGCTAGGCCCCAGCCGAGGGTGAGACCGGCTTGCTCGCCGCTCCCTTTCATGGAGCCGATGCCGGGGGTGCGCGACGACCAGGCGAATTTTTCCGCGCCGACTTTGAGGCACTCGACAAAGTGACGTGAGGAGAATGGAAGGTTGCGGCCTTCATCCTTTTCAGGCTCGTTGAGCAGGCGGAGTTGGAGGGGGTCGAGCTTGAGCTCGACGGCCAGTTCGTCGATGGCGGACTCCAGGGCGAAGAGGCCGGGGACAGCGCCTGGACCACGCATGGAAGTCGGGGTGCCGACGTTGCGGCGCACCATACCCGAGGTGGCGCGAAGGTTGGCAACACTATAGCTGTAAGGCGTGGCTTCGCTGCACCCTTCGGAATAGTCGTCGAGAAGCGAAGTGTGGTTCAGCGAATCGTGCATCAGGGCGACGAGCTTGCCCTGCGGCGTGGCGCCAAGGCGGACTCTTTGTTGGGTGCGGGGGCGGTGGCCGACGTTTTGGAACATCATGTCGCGTGTGACAACGAGCTTGACGGGGCGGCCTAGATTGCGCGAGGCTTGCGCCGCGATGAGCGCGTGCGGCCAGGGCCACAGCTTGCCGCCGAACCCGGAGCCGAGGAAGCGAGAGATGACGCGGACGTTTTCGACCGGGACGCCAAGCATCTGGGCCATGACGTCTTGCGCGTTGCAGACTGCCTGGGTGGTTTCGTAGAGGGTGAAGTTCTGTCCATCGAAGTCGGCGACGGAGGCGTGGAGTTCAATGGGGTTGTGGGTCTCGGTGGGAGTGGCGTAAGTCTGATCGATTTTGACGGGGGCGGAAGCGAAGGCGGCATCGGGGTCGCCGCGGTGGGAGTCGACATTCGGTTTGTCCGTTGCTTCGGACTCCATGAAGTGCGTGGTTACATTGAGGGTCGTGGCTTTGTATGTGACTTTGACCGCGTTAGCGGCGGCGACCGCCTGCTCGAAGGTAAGAGCAATGGCAACCGCGACGTACTGGCCGTAGTAGCGGATTGTGTCGTCTTCAAAGGGCGGACGTTTCTCGTCGACGATGCCCGAAAACCCGGAGGGTGGCGCGGTGCGGAACAGCTTGCCCAGGTTGGCGCGGTGGTAGATGGCCTTGACACCAGGCATGGATTGGGCGCGGGAGGTATCGAGTCCGGCGATGGTCCCGCTGGCGATGGTGGCGCAAACAGGGACGGCATAGAGCATGCCGGGAAGGTTGTAGTCGGAGGAGTACCTGGCCGTGCCGGTGACTTTGAGCGGACCGTCGACGCGCGGGAGCGAGCCATTGGTGCGGGGCGGGAGAGTGGAGCGGGTGGCCATTGTTTCTCCTTACGCGGGCCGGGTGGAGGCGGACCGTGTGGACGCGGATTGGGTTGCGAGCGTGAGGGCGTGTGTGATGCAGCGCCTGGTCAGCTCGACTTTGAAGGCGTTTTCCGATTGTGGGTGAGCGTCGCGAAGGGCTGCATCGGCGGCACGATGGAAATTGGCGATTTCGGCAGGGCCATCGAGGAGAGCGGCTTCGGCTTCGTGGGAGCGCCATGGTTTGGTGCCGACTCCGCCGAGCGCGACGCGGATGAAGGTGACCTTGCCGCCGGAGAGTTCGGCGACGATGGCGGCCGAGGACAATGCAAACTCGTACGAAGCTCGGTCGCGGAGCTTGAGGTAGACGTGCTTCGACTGGGGGCGCGGTGCGGAGAGAGTGACGTGGGTGATGAGATCGCCGGGAGCGAGTACGGTCTCGATGTGCGGAGTAGTCCCAGGGACAAGGAAAAACTCGCCAATGGGGATGTCGCGCGCGCCGGCGCTGCCGCGAACGGTGATGACGGCTTCGAGCACCGTTAGGGCGACATTCATGTCGGAGGGGTTGGTGGCGATGCAGTCTTTGCTGGCGCCGAGAATTGCGAGAGTGCGGTTGTCGCCTTCGATCGCGGAACATCCGGAGCCGGGCGCGCGCTTGTTGCAGGGCATGGCTGTGTTGCGGAAGTACATGCAGCGAGTGCGCTGCAGCAGATTGCCTCCCGTGGTGGCCATGTTGCGCAGTTGCGCGGAGGCTCCGGCGAGAAGCGCCTGCGAGAGGACGGAGTAGTCGGACTGGACGACAGGGTGATGGGCGAGGTCGGAGTTGCGGACAAGGGCGCCGATGCGAAGACCGCCGTTGGGCAGTTTCTCGACGGTGTCGAGGCCGATACGGTTGATGTCGATGAGCCGGGTGGGGCGCTCGACGTCGAGTTTCATCAGATCGAGCAGAGTGGTGCCGCCGGCGACGAAGCGGACGTCCGCATGAGTGGCGGCGTTTACAGCCTGGTCGGCGTCGGTGGCGCGGGTATAAGTGAAGAGTTCCATGGTGCCTCCTCGATCACGCTGCAAACCTCAAGCGCGGTGGCGAACGTGCTGGATGGCGGCGACAATGTTGGGGTAGGCGCCACAACGACAGATGTTGCCGCTCATGAGTTCCTTGACGTCAGCGTCGGCGGCGCCGCAAGGCTCTTTGAGCAGAGCCACGGCGGACATGATCTGGCCGGAAGTACAGTAGCCGCATTGGTAGCCGTCGTGCTCGACAAAGGCGGCTTGCACGGGGTGGAGATTGTCAGGGTCGCCGAGGCCCTCGATGGTGGTAATGGCGTCGCCTTCGTGCATGAGAGCGAGAGTCAGGCAGGAGTTGATGCGGCGGCCATTGACGTGAACCGTGCACGCCCCGCACTGGCCATGGTCGCAGCCCTTCTTGGTGCCGGTAAGCGAAAGAGTTTCGCGCAAGCCATCGAGAAGCGTTGTGCGGGGATCGACCGCGATTTGGAAGGACTTGCCGTTGACGGAGAGGGTTATTGGGACAGCGTTCTCAACCATCTCTGTCGTTGCTCTAAGTGTCTCGGCGGGCGTCGCCGGGGACTGGGTTCGAGCTACGAGCGGGGCGGCAGTGGCGGCCACGCCTGCGGCACCGATCTGCGAGAGGAAGGAGCGGCGCGTAACGCGGCCAGTGGGGTTCTCATCGCGGACTCTGTATTCACCATCCATAAAAACCTCCAGTTGAGAGGCTACTGCTGGCTTGGATGCAATCTATATTCGCACAGACTCGGCATCTGACGCATTAGGCAATCGGGGATTATCTGTTCAGCAGTGCGAGCCGTCGAGTCGCTCCCTTGAATCCCTTCACCAGAATGTCGTTGCCGTGAACATGCTCGGGAATGCGCATTTCCCGATACCAATAATGGCTTGATGCAACGGGCGACCGTTTGGCTGCATAGTTAACGATTCGCAATTTATTTCCCGCGTTGCTTATTTCCATTTAATCAGCAGCGAATCTATTGAACCAAGACTGCATCCAAATTTGTAGTCGGGAATTCGATCGTCATAGATTTGCCATTACGAGACTTGGCTGTACTATCTGTGATTCACACTGGGCTGTTCGAAGACGCCCTGAACAAGAGCCGTTTCAAGTGACTACGGCTTTTTCCCGCCTGCTCGGAAAGTCTACTTTTCAGTTGTCCACGGCTCTGCGCGTTTGTCAGGGACGGGTGTCGTGTCGCTTGGAATCAACTGGTTGCGAACCAGCAACCACTTTTGAGTCGTTGATTCTTTCGCGCGAAAGCCGTCCCATCGACGCGCGCCGGGTCACGTGTCTATTCCTGCACCAACATTTTTTGGAGAATGCTAATGACCTCTAACTTCTTGAAGCGAACCGCCTCGGTCGGTTTATTGCTGCCCGTGATCCTCAGCTTTGCCGCTCTCATCCTGGTCCCCGCAACCCTCAAAGCCCAGTCGCTGACGTCTGGGGATATCGCCGGCACTGTTGAGGACTCGTCCGGCGCTGTCATCCCCGGCGCCGACGTGAAGGCGACCAACACCGGAACAGGTGCCGTGAATGACGTGGTTACTGGCGCGGCCGGCGACTACCGCATTTCTCTTTTGCAACCCGGCGACTACAAGCTGACCGTCTCCGCTGCCGGCTTCCAGACCACGCAGACCAGCCTCACCCTGAGCGTCGGTCAAATCGCGAACAGCAACTTCAAGCTGCCCGTCGCGCAGAACGCGCAGACCGTAGAGGTCGTCGGAGCCGATGTCCCCTTGCTGCAAACCGACACCTCCGAAATGTCCACCACCATCACGCAGGAGCAGGTGCAGAATCTGCCCAATCCCGGCGGAGACATCACCTACCCTATCAATGTGACCCAGGGCGTGGTCATGAACACCGAGGGCGGTTACGGCAACTCTGAGGCCTTCGGTCTGCCCGCCACGTCGAACAATTTTACTGTGAACGGCGCGGAAGACAACGATCCATTCCTCAACCTCAATAACTCCGGCCCCAGCAATCTGCTTCTCGGATCCAACGACGTCGATGAAATCAATGTCGTGGCCAACGCCTACGGCGCTCAGTATGGCAGCCTGGGCGGCGTCCAGGAGAACATCCTCACCCGTTCCGGAACCAACAAGTTCCACGGAAATGCGGTCTACTACTGGACAAACAGCGACCTGAATGCGAATCAATGGTTCAACGACTACACGAATACGCCCGAATCCTACTCCAACGCCAACCAGGGTGGAGCAGCAATCGGCGGCCCCTTTGTCAAAGACAAAGCCTTCTTCTTTGTGAACTACGAGACGATGCGCTTTGTAACTTCAGTGCCCACGCAGGTGATCATTCCCAATGCCGCTTATCAGTCCGCGGTCATAGCGAATCTCGACAGCATTGGCCAAAATGGCCAGGTTCCTTTCTACCAGCAACTCTTCAGCACGTATAACGATGCTCCCGGCGCAGCCGCAGCCACACCTTATAACGGAACCACCTATGCGAACGCTTTTGAGGGCACAGCGAAGAGCAACCTGACCGAATCGCTCATTACCTCCCGCGTGGATTACAAGTTTGGAGCGAATGACAGCCTCTTTGCCCACTTCAAGTACGACATCGGCACCCAGCCCACCTATGTCGATCCCATCAGTTCCGCATTCGACTCGGACAGCAAACAGCCGGATTACGAGGGGCAGCTCCAGGAGACGCACATCTTCTCGCCCACCCTGATCAATCAGTTCATTTTCTCCACCGCCTGGTATAGTGCCATCTTCGTCAACGAGAATCCCACCGCTGCCGAAGCCCTCATCCCCTACACGATGGACTTCTACGATGGATCGTTTTCCACCCTGGGTGGCGAGCTGACTCTCTTTCCCGAGGGCAGGAACGTGACCCAGTATCAATTCAACGACGACGTGAGCTGGACAAAGGGCAGGCATACCTTGAAGTTCGGATTCACCTTCAAGCGGGACGACACCACCGACGCTGATCCCCAGTTGTATTCCCAGTTCCCCAATGCCCTCGAGTATGGCCCGGCGTCTTCGCTTGCCGCCAACGCGGTCGCACCGCCCCTCAGCTCAGCCGATTATTTCGGCAACGGCCAAATGCTGCAAGCCTCGCAAGCTTTTCCGCAACGTCTCACGGCCCCCATTGGCATCTATAACCTCGGCCTGTATGCGCAGGACCAGTGGCAGTTTTCCCCTAACTTCCAGATCACCGCCGGAATTCGCGTCGAGCATAACTCGAATCCTGTATGCCAGGTAAACTGCTTTGCACGCTTCGCTGCAAACTATAACGATGTCACGGCCGGCCTCAGCACGCCCTACAACAGCGTGATCGCTTCCGGCCTCCACCAGGCGTTCAACGGCCTGCAAGCGGTCGATGTCGACCCGCGCATCGGTTTCACTTTCTCGCCTAGCAACCACCCCCATACCGTGGTGCGCGGCGGCTTCGGCATGTTCACTGACATCTTTCCCGGCACGGTTGCCGATTACCTGCTGGATAATCCTCCCTTCAGCGCGATGTTTTCCGCCTCCGGTTATACCTCTCCGTCGGTGCCGGGCAGCGTAACCAGCGCACTTGTGAGCAGCAACAAAGCCTTCCAGACTGCGTACGCCTCCGGTGGCAGCTATACCACCATCTCCGCGGTCGATCCCAACTTCACGCAGCCCAACATCTATAACACCGACCGCAACATCAAGGACCCCACCTACGAGGAGTTCAGCCTGCAGATGCAACAGCAAGTCGGCAAGTACACCAGCTTCCAGGTTGGATATGTCGGCAACCACGGTTACCACGAGCCGTGGGTCAACAACGGCGTCAATATGTATGGCTTTGGCGGTGCTCCGGCTTCCCCCACCCTGCCCGCGTTCGCTGAAGTGAACGAGATCGAGAGCGCGGCCAGCTCAAATTACAACGGATTGCTGGCGTCAATCAAGAACCAGTCAAAGTATGTCACTCTGCAATTCAACTACACCTACAGCCACGCGCTCGATGAGATCTCCAATGGCGGTTTCCTGCCCTTTGGACGCGACAGTATCGGCAATTACAGTCCCAGCACCATCGATCCCTTCAATCTTGCGCTGCAGAACTACGGCAATGCGGATTACGACATTCGCCATAGCTTGAATGGCGATTACCTGATCACCGTTCCCTACTTTGGCGGCCCGCGCATCCTCACGGACAATTGGATTCTGGGCGGCACGCTCTTCTGGCATACCGGTTTCCCCTTCAGCGTCATTGACGGAGATGAAACCGGCTCCCTCGAACCCAATTATGGCGGCACGGTGTTGGCACAGGTCGTGAACCCTTCGGCCCCGCGTCACTGCGGAATCGATAAGGCCTCTCCCACCACCTCCTGCTTCGGCAGCACAGCCACCACCAACAGCCCTGACTTCGCGAATCCCACCGGATTTGGCGGTCAGTCAAGAAACCGGTTCACCGGTCCCGGCTATTTCAACACCGACTTTACGATGTTGAAGGGTTTCAAGGTCCCCGGATTGGAATCTGGCCTCTTTCAGATCGGAGTTGAGGCATACAACGTCCTCAACCATCCAAACTTCCTGAATCCAGACTCCAACTACTCCGACGGCCCCGGGTTTGGTGTGATAACCGCAACCGCCAGCGCGCCTACGAGCGTTTTCGGTTCAGGCCTCGGCGGCAACGCTTCCGCCCGTATCCTGCAACTGAAAGCAAACTTCAGGTTCTGAACTCAACCGGCAAACGTGGCCTGCCCTGCGCATGCAGGGCAGGCCTTTCCTTTTAATCGAATACCTGCTCATCCTGAACCAGCGGGATGGGACTTTCAGGAACATCGGTAAGCAGGCAGGCACTTCGACCCAGGTTCCCCAGGTGAGCCGCGGGATGGCAGTGGGAGACTCGTTCAACGACGGCAAATTCGCGAAGGACAAGGAGTGGTATCGTCGCAGTTGCCAAATCCGCCTAAGACAAAATAATCCTGATTTACCCCCAGGCCTCTCAAAAGTGGCGGATGACATCGACGGTGCCCGTGGCATGAGCACTCGGAGGAGCTACGCCATGCTCGCCGCCGCGCTCAATATGGCTTTCGAGTGAGCGGCTGACGAGGTCGCGGGAGCCAAGACCGATGGCAAGAGAAAGAGTGAGGACGATGCCTCCGAAGAGAATTCCAAAGGCTAACTCAGCGACGATGCCGCCGATCTCGAGGTGGTCGAGGACCATGGCGGCGGTGAGCACGAGCACCAGCCACTTGACCCCTAGCGAAAGGAAGCGCGCGTATTGGAGTTGTGCGTTGACGGCGCTGATGAGGACCGAACGCGCCAGGAAGCGCGCGATCAGCGTGCCGGCAATGAGCAGGAAGATGGCGCCCACGGCGTGGGTAAGGTAAGGCAGCAGCGAGATGGGCAGCGTTGTGGCGGTTGCATACGAGGCGTCAAAGGCGGAGACGCCGATGATGAGTCCGAGCAGGACGCAGACCCAAAATGAACCGCGGGCGATGAGCGCGCTCGGCGAAGTTGTCGGCGTCCATTCCGCATTGCTACGAGTACGGGCAAGGTAATCGTCAAAATTTGTCCAGGCAAGTCCGCGGCGCAGAACGGCGGAGATAACCATCCCGATCAGCGTGAAGAATGCCAGCGCAACAAAGAAGGCAAGAATACCCGGCAGAATGGCGATGAGCAGCGACAGCACGCGGTCGAGAGACTGATGAAGCGCCTGGGACATATGGCGCCAGATGGAAGTGTTGTCGGCATACATTGGTCCCGCGTTCTGGTCTGGGACGGACTGGAGCATCGTGGCAAGGACGTTCTGCATCGGACTCACTCCTTGATTGAATTCTCTTGCTGCGTATCGGAGATTCTGCCGGGGACGGTATTCGGGACCCGCTTCCCTCTGATCGGTTCGACTGGAGGTCTGAGGTCGAGACCTCGATAACCGTGCCGCAGATGAAGGTGTCGCCTCATGGATTGAACCTGTCCGGCCAGCGCCAGCGCGAGACCAGGTAGGGCTTGTCGGCCTCGAAAGCCGCGGAAACGGCCTCAATATGCCGCTCCGGGTTGATGCCGGATGCGGTGATGTTGAAGTGGCTGGCGACCCATGCGAGATAGAGCGGAATGAGCGCGCCGAGGAGGTGTCCGCGGTTGATGGTGCGCAGCCGGTAAGCGAGCAGAAAGTCGAAAACGATGCGCGCCCAGAGGCTGTCATGCATGCGGAACGCCGCGCCATCGGTCACGGAAAGCCGTTTCAGTCCGAGCAAAGTATTGGGCGGCAGCACCAGCGACCAAATCTCCTGAAGATTGGTGTAAGCCAGCCGAAATGCGTCGAGCATCGGAGCAATATCCGCGGATGCATCGACCGATGGCATCGGCGGGGAAGGATCGCGCGGCGGCGGCAAGTAGCGGACGCGCTGCCAGAATGCTGCCTTGGCGTCGATATCGGCAAACAGAGACCCCGTGACCGAAGCCAGAATCGCGTTGATATCGAGCTCGGCCGGTTGAGGAGTTGCGCGCGGACCTGCATCGACTTCGCTGGCAGTCAGCCCGGTCACCGCAGCTTCGTTAATTGGCCAAAGAATCGCTTCCCCCTGGTCGGGCTTTGTGAACCGTTGGGCTGCGGCGGCGAGGCGTTCGGCCATTTGCAGGGAGAGACCGAGATCGATGGCCAGGGGAAATCGCGCACGAGAGGAGAAAAGCGCGCGCGTCAGCGGATACAGAATCGCCGAGTTAATCAGGCCGGCATGAGGCGATAAATGGTAGCAGGGAAGCACCAGATCTGTATGTGCATGCAGAACGCCGTTCGCCAGGTCGCATAAGGCGGACGCACGCAGCGACTCAGCCCCCGGTCCCAGCATGAGGATGGCGCCGGCCTCATTTTCTTCAGCCAGTCGATAAGCGTTCATGAAGTCGGCGGCGGAGAGAGTCCACGAAGAGCTGGTTGCGGAAATGGGAATGATGCGGAGATGAGGCCAGGAGTCAGCAGCCAGCGTGTCAGGAGTAGCGATCGTCAAGCCATCCGCGGGAAACGATGCGGTCAGATTGGCCAGAACACTTCCGAGTTGTTCCTGCGGCATGGCCGCGAGCAGCACCAGCAGGCCGGCGTCGCGCCGCTCGGAGGGCACGGGTAAATCCGAGATCTGATTCGCTGTCGCCATCGTCAAGTTCTCGATAAATTGCTGTTGAAGCGCCCGTTGCATCCAACCATCGTCAGCCTGCTTCCCGAAGGCCAGGCATTCCTATAAAGCTAAGATGCCGGCCAGAGGAATGCGGAGCCAGGCTGGCCGATTGTTGAGTTCGTACAGCAGTTCGTAAAGCGCCTTCTCCAGCAGGTAAGCGCCAAGCAAAGCCTGACACTGCTGAGTGGGCGGCAGCAGCGCCGGATTGGCGGCAATGGTTTCATGGTAAGCGCGCAGGAACTGCGAAGAGGTTGAATTCTGCCAGAGGACGGCCCATGCGGTCGCATTCTCAGGCCGGCCGCGCGTCAGTTCAGGGTTGGCGGCAAGAAATCGATCGAGGCCGGAGTATGCTGCGTAAGAAAGCGAGCGGATCATCCCCGCCATATCCTTCAATGGCGATTGCTTTTCACGCCGCTCGGCGAGGGGACGGGCGGGTTCACCTTCGAAATCGAGCAGAACGAAGTCGCCGGAGTCAGATCCCTGCCCTGCAAATGAAGTGCCGGTCATGAGCGTCTGCCCCAGGTGGAAGTCACCGTGGATGCGAATTCGCTGGCCCCCGGCCGTTTGCGCAGTGATTGCATTGGCGCGGGCAAACAGCTGGATGCGCCGCGAGAGCAGCAGAGCCGCATCGTCGGCGACCTGGTCTTTGAGGGTTGAAAGCTTTATCTTCAAAGCCTCCAGGGTAGAGGTGATCTGCGCGTTGATTCGACGCCCATCGCGGTCCAGGTCTTTGGACGTGAAGGGCTCGGCGGCGAATGCAGGGTCGCTGGTAGGAGTAGCCAGGGCCAGGTGCATTTCAGCTGTGCGCCGGCCCAGGAGCGCAGCGGCCTCAAGCGATGGGCTTGCATGTTCAAGGGCCTCGCGGAGGGGATTGCGATCATTCAGGAAGCTGGGACCGGGTGCGTCGGGTGGAGCAGGAAGATCGGCAACGGACGCAAAGAAGCCCGCCAGTTGCTCAAGAAACCACTGCCAGCCATCACCCTGATTGGCAACCAGTCCCTGCAGCATGGCCACGGTAGTCTTCTCTCCGCTGGCCGAAGTCACTGCGATTTCTCCCAGGAAAGGCGGTATGCGCGGAAAGCGAGCTACTTCGGTCAGGAATCGGCCGATCTCGACATCGGGATTTTCGCCCGGCTGAAGCCGCCTGAAAAGCTTCAAAATCATCTGCTCGCCGTAAAGGATGGAGGTGTTGGATTGTTCCGCGGAGCCGACGCGCGAGGGCAGTGGCTCAAGCAAGTGCGACTCGGCGAGGGCTTTGGCGGCACGTGCATCGAGCCGACCAGCGCGCGCCCCGGCGTCGCCGCTCAAAGGGGACTCACGCGGTTGCAGTTGTTGGGTACTTGCGGAATGCGCGACAGGCTCTTCCGAGCGCGGTGGCGCGGCCGCTTCGCCAGGTTGAGCGCTGATGGGGACAGGCGCCACAAGGCCGCCCGGAGCGGGTTGCGGCAAAGGAGCACCTGCATCATCCTGTGGCGAACCGGCAGGTGCTCGGGGAATCGGAGCAACACCGCCAACGGGGACGGCAGGGACTAAATCGACTTCGGCGGTGTGGATCGTAGACATCGCCAGCGTAGAGTTCCGCTCAATCAGTGCGAGCAGGCTCTGTCGGAAGTCTTCCCGCGTAACAGCATCGTGGAGCATTCCGGAACCGAAGCTGGTTGTGAGAGCGCCAAGAACGCTCTCCGCATGCCTGGCAGTGAGTTCCTCCGCAACTGCGGCGGTACTGAACGCGAGCGGAAGCTGATAGGTTTCAGCTGGGCCATCGGCATATTCAACCTCGACGAAGAACAA
>DATKGE010000173.1:0-3332 GCA_035510955.1 Occallatibacter sp.
GCTCTTCAAAGGCACCCGCTCCCGTACCGCCCAGCACATCGCCCGCGAGATGGACTCCATCGGCGGCAACCTCGACGCCTTCACCGGCAAGGAAACCATCTGCTTCAACGTCAAGTCGCTGGCCGACCACGTGCCCATCGCACTCGACATTCTGAGCGACCTGGTGCTCAACCCGGTCTTTGCCGACAACGACATCGAGCGGGAACGCGGCGTGATTCTTGAAGAAATCAAGATCGACGAGGACAACCCCGACGTGCTGGTCCATGAGCTGTTTACGCAGAGCTTCTGGAAGAATCATCCGCTCGGCTGGCCCATCCTCGGCACCACTGAGACCGTCGCCAGGCTCGACCAGAAGAATCTGTTCGACTACCACGGCGACCGCTTCCACGGCGGCAACATGGTCTTCTCCGCGGCCGGCAACCTGGACCACGACTGCTTTGCCGAAGCTGTAGCTGCCAAGTTTTCCGGGCTGACCGGCGGCGCAACGCTGCACGAGCTGGCGGCGCCGGAGTCGACTGCCCGCGTGGTGCTGCGCAACAAGCGCTCCCTCGAACAGGTGCAGATCTGCCTCGGCGTTCCCGCCCCGCCCATCACCGACGACAACCGTTACGCCACGCTGATTCTGAACACCGTGCTCGGCGGCGGCATGAGCTCGCGCCTCTTCCAGACCATCCGCGAAGAGCGCGGAATGGTCTATTCCATCTACTCTGACCTAAGCCCCTATCGCGACACCGGCACGCTGTGCGTCTATGCCGGCACCTCGGCGGGCAAGGCGCTCGAGGTGGTGGACCTGATCCTGGGCGAGTTTGCCAAATTGAAGCAGGAGCCACTCGGCGCCGAAGAGCTGACCCGCGCCAAAGACCAGGTCAAGGGCAACATCCTGCTCGGCCTGGAAAGCTCCAACGCCCGCATGGCCAACCTGGCCCGTCAGGAGATGTATTTCCGCAACTTCTTCACCGTCGAGGAAGTCATCGCCCGCATCGACGAAGTAGAAGCCGCGCAGGTGCAGGCCATGGCCCGGAAGCTTTTCGATCCCACCCGCATCGCCGTAACCCTGCTCGGCCGCCTCGACGGCGTCAAGCTCAAGCGGGAGCGGCTGGTGTGTTGAAGAGCAGTTCCCAGTTCACAGTTCGCAGTTCTTAATCCGTGGCTTAGGATTTCGGCCGAGCATTTGCAGAATCCGTCCACTGTGAACTGTGAACTACGAACTGTGAATTGTCTTTCCCGAGCGTCCCATTTCCCTTCCGCGTCTGTACGTTGTAGCATTTTCTCGAACGGGCCTCCAGTTTCCGGCCTGCTCCAAGAGGCAACGAATCCCATGAATCGCAAGTTTCCGTTCCTTTCGGCCCGGTGCAGCGCGCATCGCTCCAGCTCGACCAACGGCTATGCAGATCCCAGCGGCTCTGTCCGACCCGCCAGTTCCGGTCAGCCCAGTGGCTTTACCCTGCCCAACGGCTTCACGCTGATGGAACTGCTGATCGTCATGGCCATCATCGCCATCCTGATGCTCATTGCCATTCCCACCGTGGGCAGCCTGAAGAAGAACGCAGACCGCCTCTCGGCCATCCAATCCATTCGCGCCATCCAGCAGGCGCAGATGCAGTACGAATCCACCTACCCGGCCAACGGATACGCCTGCCAGCTTTCTGCTCTAGGCGGCGACCCCGCCTCCGGAGCTCCCTCGCCCACCTCGGCGCAGATTCTGCAGCCCGACATCACTTCCGGCTACAAGTCCGGCTACATCTTCGCCATCGGCAACTGCCAGAAGGTCACCGTCAACGGCACCGACCGCATCACCGGCTACACCGTCACCGGTGTTCCGCAAACCGTAGGCAAGACCGGCGATAGCGGCTTCTGCAGCGACCAGTTTGGCACCATCAAGTCCGACCCCACCGGTGGCGCCAACTGCACCCAGCTCGTCCAATGAGCATGGGCAAACCGCTTCGACGCGGCGGCGTTGTCATCCTGCTCGCCGCTTCTGTCTTCTGCAATGCGCAGACGCCCACCGCGCACGAGCTCGCCCAGCGTGTCGACCGCCATTACAACCAGTTGCACTCGCTCAAGGCCGCCTTCACGGAGAGCTACGCGGGCCTGGGCATGCAGCGCACCGAGAGCGGAGCCTTGTTGCTGCTCAAGCCCGGACGCATGAGGTGGGATTATTCGACACCCCACGGCAAGCTCTTCCTGCTCGACGGAAAATACGCCTGGTTCTACTCCCCCGGCGATCCGCAGGTGCAGCGCATGCAGTCGAAGCAACTCGACGACCTGCGCTCGCCGCTGCGCTTCCTGCTGGGCCATACTGAATTAGAAAAGGAAATGGACAGCCTGACGCTGGCTCCCGCGCCCGGAGGCCGCTTCACACTCACCGGCCAGCCCAAGGGGCAGGAGCAGCGGGTCAGCCGGCTCTCCCTTAGTGTGACTCCCGAAGGAACGATCACCGGCATTGAGATTGAAGAGACCGACGGCGCAATTACTCGATTCACATTTACCGGCGAACTGCCCAACGCGCCAATTTCACCGAATGAGTTTCGCTTTTCGGCGCCACCAGGCGTGCCGGTTGTGGACGCAGCACCGCCGGTTTAGCTCCCGTAAGTGTAAAACCCTCGCCCGGATTTGCGGCCGAGCCAGCCGGCGTCCACCATCCGCACCAGCAGCGGACAGGGCCGATACTTCGGGTCTCCATACCCCTCCTGCAGCACGCGCAGAATATCCACGCAGACATCGAGGCCAATGAAGTCTGCCAGCGTGAGCGGGCCCATGGGATGGGCCATGCCCAGCTTGAACACCTGGTCGACAGCCTCCGCCGTGGCCACGCCCTCCATAACGGCAAAGGCGGCTTCGTTGATTAGCGGCATGAGGACGCGGTTGGAGACGAAGCCGGGCGCGTCGTTGACTTCGACAGGCGTCTTATCTAGCTTGAGGGCGAGTGCATGAACGGCCGCGAACGTCGCATCGCTTGTAGCCAGGCCGCGCACAATCTCCACCAGCGCCATCACCGGCACGGGATTGAAGAAGTGCATGCCGATGACCTGCGCCGGTCGACTTGTCTGCGCGGCCAATTTTGTAATCGAGATTGAAGAAGTATTAGTGGCCAGCACGGCGCCTTCCGGCAGAATGCGATCGAGCGCTCGAAAGATCTCCGACTTCAGCTCGAAGCGCTCCGAGGCAGCCTCGACTACAAACTCAGCCGCAGACAGCGCCTCGCGGTCCACCGTCGCCGTAATGCGCGCCAGCGCCGGCTCAATCTCGGCTTCGGACATCTTGCCTTTGGCGGCTTCGCGGCCCAGGTTGGTGCGGATCTGCGCCAGGGCGCGGTCGAGAAAGCGCTGCTC
>DATKGE010000174.1:0-28448 GCA_035510955.1 Occallatibacter sp.
GATGGCGCATGAAAAGCAAAATGACCTGCTGCAGGGCACGCTGGACCTGCTGATTCTGAAGGCGGTTTCGCTGGGACCGCTGCATGGGTATGGGGTGCTGTTGCGGATACAGCAGATTTCCGGCGAGGAACTGGTGATTCAGCAGGGATCGCTTTATCCGGCGCTCTACCGGCTGGAGCACCAGGGCGTGATCACCAGTGAGTGGGGCGAGAGCGACAACAATCGCCGCGCCAAATATTACCGGCTGACGCGCGCGGGGCGCGACCGGCTGCGCGCGGAGACGGAGAAGTGGAATCGCATGGCGGGAATTATCGGGGCCATTTTGAGCGCGACGTGAAAAAGACAGGGACCAGGGAACATGGAACATGGAATAGGGAATAGGGAATAGGGACTAGGGAACAGGGAATAGGGAACAGGCAATAGTGACTCCTGTACTTAGTCTAAAGTTCATCGCCTCAGTTGCGAAGCGCAACAGCAGATCCTTCGACTCCGGTCGCCGCGGCGACTTACGCTCCGCTCAGATGACAGGCCATTTCTTGATAGGAACTTTGAAGACAGGACACCAGGGAATCGAGGCGCTATGACGTTTCGTTTATTTTTCGCACGGGTTTTTACGCAGCCTAAGTCGTGGGTGCGGGCGGCATTGCGGCGGGGGCGGTTGGAGGCGGAGATGGATGCCGAACTGGCTTGCCATCTGGAAGCTCTGACTGCGGATTTGGTGCGCGCGGGACATGCGCCGGATGAGGCGGCGCGGCGGGCGCGGATTGCGCTGGGCGCGGCGACGGTGCACAAGGAAGGGATGCGGGCTTCGCTCGGCTTGCGCTGGTGGGACGAACTGGGCGCGGACTTGCGCTACGGGGCGCGGATGCTGCGCAAGAGTCCGGGGTTCACGGCGATTGCGGCGGTTTCTCTGGCGCTGGCGATTGGGGCGAATACGACGATCTTCTCTGTCGCCAAGAGCCTGCTTTATGACCGGCTCGACGTACCGCGTGCGGACCAACTGCGGCTGCTGCGATGGATTGGAGACAAGAACAATACCGTGCATAACATGTGGGGAGAATTCTTCCCGGCGCCGGGCGGAGGGATGCTGGGCGCGGTCTTTTCTTACCCCGTTTTCCAGCAGTTGCGCGCACACAACCAGGTCATGCAGGATCTGCTCGCATTCAACGAAGACAGCATGAATGCCACCGTGCATCGTAATGCGCAGCGGGCGGTGGTGGCCATGGTCTCGGGAAACTACTTTGACGTTCTCGGCGTCCGGCCGCAACTGGGCCGCAATATCGAGTCTTCCGACGATCGAATTGGCTCAGCAAACCCAGTTGCCGTGATCAGCGATGGCGTGTGGGAGCGAAACTTCGGCCGGTCGCCGTCGGTCATCGGTCAGACCATCAATGTGAATCAGTCCCTGCTCACTATTGTGGGTGTCAATCCGCGCGGGTTCACCGGCGCAAAGCAGGTGCAAACCTCCCCGGACATCTTCGCCCCGCTCAGTATGCAGCCGATTCTCGATCCCAAGGGCGACAATGGTGGTTTCCTCAATGATCCGGAGTTATGGTGGGTCGATGTCATGGGACGCATCAAGCCTGGCGTTTCGGACGCACAGGCGCAGGCTGCGTTGAACGTCGATCTGGCCGCTGCCATTCACGGCACCATGACCGTCAAGGCCGGCGACTCGCTGCCGCGCCTCGATCTTGCTGATGGCAGCCGCGGCCTCGGTTTTGCTGCACGCATGTTCAAGAAGCCGGTATTTGTGCTGATGACGATGACCGGGTTTGTGCTCTTGCTGGCGTGCGCGAATATCGCCAACCTGCTGCTGGCCCGTGGTGCGCGGCGGCAGCGGGAGATGAGCGTTCGGTTGGCGCTCGGGGCAGGCCGCGGGCGCGTGTTGCGGCAGTTGCTCACCGAGAGCCTGCTGCTGGCGTTGATTGGCGGAGCAGGCGGATTGGTCTTTGGCTACCTCGGCCGCAATTTGATTCCGCGGTTGGTGGGCAATTCCTGGGACCAGAATCAGCTCAACGTGCCCATGGACTGGGGAGTGTTCGCATTCGCCGCCGGCATTACGCTGCTGACCGGGCTGGTCTTCGGCCTGGCGCCGGCCTGGCTGGCGGCGCGCGCCGAAGTAAGCAGCAGCCTGAAAGAGGGCGCGCAAACCACAACACGGCGGCGCAAAGGGCTGGGTGGAAAGGCCCTGGTGGCCTTCCAGATAGCGCTCTCAACGCTGCTGGTGGTGGGCGCGGGGTTGTTTCTGCGAACCCTCTTTGCGCTCAATTCGGTGGATGCCGGATTTCACACCGATCATCTGATCCTGTTTGAAGTGTCGCCCCCTGTCAAGCGCTATGGGCCTTGGAAAGACGTTCGCCTGCACCAGCGGCTGGAGCAGGGATTTGCGGGGTTGCCCGGCGTCCAGAGCCTCACGCCGAGTCAGACCCCGTACATTGCCGACAACATGAACAACGACGACTTCGCCCCTGAAGGTGAGCCTGACGATGGCCAGCATCGTGGCGCTGAGTATGACAATGTCGTCGGCAACACATTCTTTCAAACCATGGGCATCCCCATCATCGCCGGGCGAAGTTTTGGTCCACAGGATACGGCGAGCTCGCAAAAGGTGGCCGTCATCAACCATGCCCTGGCCACAAAAAGATTTCCCAACATGAGCCCGGTAGGCAAGCGATTCAAGTCTTCCGGCGACGCGAATGCATGGATTCAGATTGTGGGTGTATGCGCGGACACGCGCTACGCCAATCTCCGCGACGATGCACCGCCGCAATTCTTTGTGCCGTATGTGCAGCAGAAGGAGGTGGGCCGTATGACCTATGCCATCCGCACGCAGATGAAGGCGACGGAACTGGTCCCCGCGTTGAGGCAGGTGCTGCAACAGAGTGATCGCGATCTGCCGATGATCGATGTGCGGACGCAGCGGGAACAGATCGACGCCAACATGCAGATGGAGCGGACGTTCGCCGCACTGACTGCGGGGTTTGGCGCGCTGGCGCTGACGCTGGCGTGCGTGGGCATCTACGGGATCATGGCGTATTCGGTGGCGAACCGCAGAAACGAGATCGGCATTCGCATGGCGCTGGGCGCGCAGCCGGGGCAGGTGCGCGGGATGATTCTGCGCGAGAGCGCATGGTTGGCGATTGCGGGGATTGTTGTGGGCGTGGGCGCGGCGCTGGGGTTGACGAGGCTGGTGAAGTCGATGCTCTATGGCATTCAGCCGTACGATCCGCTGACGATGGTGGGCGGGGTTTTGATTCTGCTGGCGGTGGCGCTGGCGGCGAGTTGGATTCCGGCGCGGAGGGCGGCTAGTGTACAGCCGATGCAGGCGCTGCGGCATGAGTGAGACAGGGACTGAGGGACTAGGGACTGAGGGACTAGGAAACGCAGGGCTGAGTTGCAACCCTCGGGATCGGTTTCTTCCTAAGAGAGAGTCACATGGCCTTGAGGCTCATATGCCGCCTCATGCTCGCGCTAGTCCCTGAGTCCCTAGTCCCTCAGTCCCTGCCTTTACGCGATCACCGGGAGCGTGGGCATGGCGCCCAGCTCCTTGGCTTCGTCGACGACTACATCCAGATGCTCAAGGACGTCGGGGACGGTCATGGTGTAGATTTCGCGGCGGGAGTCGTAGCCTTCTTCAATAAGCTGCTTCAAATAGCGGCCGGCAACCTGCACGGCTAGCTGGTCGGTGATGACTTTGCCGCTGCGCACTTTCTGCTGACCCCAGGCATCCAGAGGCAGGGCGATCCACATGGGGCGGCCGTTGACGTCGAAGCGGATATCGACGGCGTCGGCGTGGCGGGTGGCGATGGCCACCACGGTGCCTTTCCAGCGGCAGTGCAGGTCTTCGCCGCTCCAGCGGTCGGATACGTGGAAGTCTTCGTACATGGAATCAGCCTATCTTTTCCGGGTGAGGCGGGGCAAGGTAAGGGACTGTGTATTTCGGCCTTGGCTGCTGAATTGAGTCGAATTGGAACCGGTTTCAGCCGATGAGGGCGCATTGAACCCCCTGTCTCAAAATCGAGACATGGGGCACCCATGCTTTTCCACCATTCAGGGCTGTTTTTGTGGCCGCGGCTGCCGATGAATCTGGACAGGGGAACCGCCAACCATGCAGATCACTGTTACCGTATCCGACGCCATTGTCCGCGAAGCTGGGGCCCGCGGCCTGGCCGTTATTGATTTTGTTGAGTCGTTGATCGACAAGGGGATGCTCGCGGCGAAGGAACGGCCGGTGCTGTCGAGCGCCATGGAACGGATCAGGGCTTTGCGCTCGACGGCGACTGAGGGCGGCAAATAGGGTTCTCATGGCGGGTGCAGATGGCCGGCCGCGGTGGACGCTCGTGTTGGCGCGCTGATAGACTAGTAGGGTTGCAGTGGATGTGCCCTTAATCGTACGGACCCCGCCTGCAAGTCGAATCAACGAAGGACAGAAGAGAGCCCGTGGATACTCAAACCCGTCATGCCCTGAAGAAGGACAAATTTGCCCAGGCCACCGCCAGCAGCGTCAGCTGGGTGGGCGAACACCGTTCCGGCGTTTTGCGCTGGGCTATCGCTGCAGTTGTGGTTCTGGCCCTGGGCATTGGGGCGGTTGTTTACTGGAATCTGCGCACCACGGCGGCCGACAGCGCGCTGGGCGCTGCGATGGACACATACGATGGACCGCTGGCCACGCCGGGGGCTCCGGCGGAGAACGGCGTTTACACGACGGCCGCCGAACGCTCCCGCGCGGCAAACAAGCAATTTGCGGCGGTTGCGCAGCAGTACGGCTGGCTGCCGGAAGGCGCCAAGGCGCACTACTTTGCCGGCATCACCGACCAGGAACTGGGCCAGACGGCCGCAGCCGAGACGGAACTGAAGACCGCCGCGGGCGCGTGGGACCACAACCTCTCCAACCTGGCCAAGCTGGCGCTGGCGGGGATTTATCACCAGACGGGGCGCGATGGGCAGGCTGTCGATATATACAACCAGCTGATTGCCAAGCCGTCGGTGACGGTTTCAGCCAGCGTCGCGCAGCTTGACCTGGCCGACCTTTATGCGGCGGCCGGCAAGCAGGACCAGGCGCGCGCTCTGTGGGCCAAGGTCAAGGACGCGGATAAGGACGGGCAGGCCGGGACGATCGCTACGCAAAGGCTGGCCGGCAAGTAGTAGAGGCGCGAACGAATGAATTGGACGACTCGCGGAGCCAGTGGCTTCGCGAGTTTTCTTTTGGGGTGGATTCATTTTTGAAGGCGGCCCGTGGCCGCTGTGCCGGGACACGCTCAGCGGGATGAGCATTTTCCCATGCTGTTGCGTCTGGTTCGGTATGAGCGCCAGCCGGGCAGTATTCTCAGGTTGGATGGAGATTCGGGAAAGCGCTGTGCAGGAACAGGCCCGTACTCACGCGGATGAGGAGACACTCGCGGCACTGGTCAGCCAGTACGCCGGAACGCTCTATCGCGTGGCTTTCTCCGTCCTGCGCAACGCATCGGACGCCGAGGACGCGGTGCAGGAGGCTTTTCTGCGAGTGCTGCGGCATCGCGACACGCTGGGCGAGGTGCGCGACCAGCGGGTGTGGCTGATCCGCATTGTTTGGAACATTGTGCTGGACCGCAAGCGCCGCGCCAAGACCCGGCCGGAGACTGACGACGTGGCGGAACTGGCGCGCGTGCTTCCCTCAGAGGGCCTGAGCGCCGAGGAGCGCGCATCGGCAGCGCAACACCATGCACATGTATTGGGCTGCGTGGAGCGGCTGCCGGCTAAGGAGCGCCAGGTTCTGATGCTGTCGGCCTTTGAGGAGCTGAGCAGCGTGGAGATCGCCACGGTGCTGGGGATCACCGAATCGAGCGTGCGGTCGAGGCTGTTCAGGGCGCGGAATCTGATGGCGGCGCTGCTGAAGCATGAAAGACAGTGAGTAGGGGTTAGTGATTAGTGATTAGTCGTTCGATGGTTGGGCGGGGTGGGAGTTTTGAAATGAGTTACCCAGGATTAAATGGACCAGGTTTGAATGGAATTTCGAAGGATTCCGGCGGCGGCGAGGGGCCCAGTTCCACAGAGGCCACGCTGCGCCTGATCGCGCGGCTTCCTGCTCCCGAGGGGCTTGAGGAGCGCGTGAAGGCGGGTCTTCGCAATGCTCCGCGCAGGGGCCATGTTCTGGCCTGGCCGGGGGCATTTTCGCCGGCTGCGGGATGGCAGCGGGCGGCTGCTGCGGCGGCCATTGTGTTTGTGGTTGGCGGCGGCGGGTGGGGAATCTATTCGCGAGTCCAGCCGGGGCAGCCGGTGCGTGGGATTGCCGGTCCGCGCGTTGCCGGTCCGGGACAGTTCTCTGCGGGCGACGCGATGCGCAGGCCGCAGACGCTGGTTGGGCCGACACTGACGAATCCGGCAGCGCCGCGCCCGGCTCCCGCCGCGGCCTCCAGGACGAAGACTGGGGCGAAATCCGCAGCCACTGCAACGCCGGGCGCCAAGTCCGCGGGTGCGAAAAAAACTGTCGCTCCGCCGGTTGCACCCGTGGTGAAATAGAGCTTTGCGCCTGGCCTCCGGCGAGGGAGCGAAGTCCTGCGCTGGGATACGAAGCTGAAGCGGATTCTTAAATCCGCTTGGAGCCTGCATGGACCGCAATGCCCACCAGGGCCAGCGCCACCGCGCCCCACAGTGCCGGAATCCATCCGCTGACGTGGAAACCTGTTACGAGGTGGGACGCCAGCAGAATCATGGCCGCGTTGATGACCAGCAGAAACAGGCCCAGGGTGATGATGGTGATGGGGAAGGTAATGATCTTCAACACCAGTCCCAGGGTTGCATTCAGCAGGCCGATGACCAGCGCCGCGATCAGCGCCGGCTCCAGACCCCGAACCACAAAGCCGTGCAGGAAATGGGCGATAACCAGCAAAGTTATCGCACTGAGCAGCCAGTGAATCAAGAGCTTGAGCATTCTGTCTTTCTCCTTGGGTTATGCCGGTTTGGAATGTGCCCTTCGAGGGACCCAACGCCAGGGGAGCCGCTCGAATGCCGCCTGGGCGCAGGGATCAAGCCTTTGTGTATCCCTGGCAGCACGGTCTCAGACGATACTGTATGGAGAGGGTTTGTTCAAGCTGGTCAAAATGGGACAGTCTTCCAAGGCCGGCCGGGTCAAGCTTTTGGAGTCCTGCGCGTGGGTCCCGGCGCTGGAGGCTGCCCTTCTCAGGATTTTCTCCGATGCGCGCAATTCACGTTTTCTGTTTGGCAGGCTTCCTTTTGTCTCTTCTGGGAACGCCGCGGGCGTATCCGCAGCAAGGAAACGGGACAGGCGCTCAACCGCTGCCCGACATTCACCAGCTTATGCTCGAGGTTCAGGCGCACCAGAAGCAGCTGGACAAGGTGCGCGAGAACTACACGTACACCAGCCTGCAAACCGTTCAGGATCTGGATTCGAACGGCCAAGTGAAGAAGACCGAGAGCACGGAGAATGAGGACTTCTTCGTCAACAGCCATGTGATTGAGCGGACGGTCAAAAAAGACGGCAAGCCGCTCGAAGGCCACGACGAGCAGAAGGAGACCGAGCGCGTGACCAAGCTGGTGGAGAAAGCTGAGAAGACGCCGCCGGGTCAGCCGCTGGAGGGCCAGTCGATCAGCATCAGCCGAGTCCTGGAGATCATGGATGTGCGCAACCCGCGGCGGGAAATCTTTCGCGGAAGGCCGACCATCGTGTTCGACTTTGAGGGCCGCAAGGACGCGAAGACGCACGGGCTGGCCGAAGACGCTTCAAAGAAACTCCAGGGCACGCTGTGGGTGGACGAGGCGGACCGTGAGGTCGCGCACATGGAAGTGAGATTCGACGACAATTTTCATGTGGCCGGGGGCCTGGTGGCCAACATTCAGAAAGGCTCGAACTTCCGCTTCGACCAGGGGCAGGTGAACGGCGAGCTGTGGCTGCCGACCGGGGCCGAGGCCAACGTGCAGGCCCGGCTGCTGCTGGTGAAAGGCATGCGCGAGCATTTTGTCGAACGCGACTACGACTTCAAGCGGTTCCACGTGGATACGCAGCAGGGGAAGGACGCAAAGGCGGTGCAGGAGAAGCAGCCGTAGGGTGGCTTTGCGGATTTGGCGGCGAAGCGTTATCGCGGGCAATCGGCAGGTGAGGGAGCCAGGCGCCCCCGAGGGATCATGCTTTCTTCGTTCGCATTCCCTCGGGGGGCTAAAGCCCTTGATCATTGTGGGGCTTCAATGTACGGGCTGAAGCCCGTACCCTTCGATTCTGTGGCGCGCGCGGTTCGCTAATTGTTTGGTTGAGGAGGTGGAGCGCCCCCTGGACCGCCGCCCTGTTGCTGCTCCATCCTGGCCTTGCGCTCTTGCTGCCAGGCGGCAAACTTCGTTTTCTGGTCGTCGTTCAAGAGCGCGGTGATCTTTGTATCGGTGTCGTTGCGAATGGATTCCATTTGCTCACGGCGCGACGGGGCGCCTTGGCTGGACGTGTCGGAGTTTGAATTGCGCAGAGCTTCCATTTTTTGCCTGCGCTCGGTCAGCAGGCTCTTCACTTGAGTCTGTTGGTCGGGGCTCAGCGACAGCACCTGGGTCAGCTGCTGCAATTCGCGCTCCGGGTTGCCGCCACGCCCACGCATGGGGCCCGGAGACTGCGCATCGTTCTGCGCCCATAGGGCACCGCAACTGACGACAAGGATTGCGGCCATGAGCAGCCCGCGCCACACAAACACACGACTACTGTTTTGAATCATGACGGGTTACTCCTCCTGCGCAGGATGAAGTTGGGCTTCTCCTGGTTAGCAATGACGGTGAGCAGCATCGCCGGCGAAGGTGCTCACCCAGCTAGACGAGTAGTTGGGCGATTCCGTTGACGTGGGCGTGCTATTTGTTTTTGGCGCCCCGCGTTTTTACGTTTCTGCCTGCGAGGCCAACGGACAGACGCGGATAGTCACCCAGGATTCATGGCGCAACGTAAATCCTTTAGAGTGGAGACATGTTTGCGCGGCGCATCTCGGTGGAGCGAATCGACGCCTCCGGCGTGGCCGAGCCTTGCCCGATCCGTTGGATCGATAACTTCGCCATGCGCAACTTCACCAACGATCCGGTTTTCGACGATACGCTTCCGGCTGGCGATGGTCTGCTCGAAGCCGGGCACCACGTACCGCTTGAGCTCCTTCGGACCGCGATGGAGGACTGGTTTCGCCGCAAGGGCTACCTCAAGCCGGAAGAGCGGCTGGAGGTGCGGGAGTTGAGATCAGCCGAGGCACCGGCCGAATGTGCGAAAGAATCGTTGCCCTGAAAGGGCCGGATTCAGCTGTGACTTTTCAAAGCGCCGGCTGGCGCGAAAGCTTCTCAGTGGGTCACGGCCTGCGCCTTGCCGCCGAGGGACTCGAACTCCAGCAGGAGGGCGGTCACCGCTTCATCGAAGTTGCGGTCGTGAGTCTTCTGGAGAAAGGCAATGTCGATGGACTGGGTGAAGGCCCAGAGAATGTAGTGGGTGGGGCGATCGTAAACCACCAGCCGAAACATGGGCACCGGATTGGACGACCCATTCACCTTACTGCCGTTGGTGGGGCCATTGGGCGCGGTCAACTGTAGCTCCAGCACCAGGTCGGCCTGGGCGGGATCGCTCACCAACTCGTACTGGCCGTTGGCCTTGAGACCGGCGTAAAGCTGGTTGTAGCCGCGGCTGGGATCGCCCGTGAAGGGCGAGGGAAACAGGCCGCTGTCTCCTCCGGCATTGGAGACAAAGATGCTTTTTCCGGCAAGAATGGCAGACGGAACGGGCGCCGCAGACACAGGGGTAACCTGTTGGGAAGATGCGGCGCTAGCAACAAGGAGCGCGGCGCAGAGAACAATGCTTGTGGAACGGCTGATTCCGGCCATCGGGCAGATCCTCCTGGCGAAGTGAAAATGCGCACGTTTACGAGACTTAAGGAGAGAGAGTCCGGTTAGTGTGAATTCGGGAAGGGACGGAGCCCGGGAAAACAGGGATCTGCGAGCGCTTGAGCGAATACAAATTGGGAGTGTTCTGCGGGTCTGACGATTTAATTTGAAGGGGAGTTGGAGGTTCGACCAAAGGGCAGCGAGTCAATCCCTGCTGCGCAGGGTTGGCAAGCTGACGAGTCGGCAATGGAATGCGGGGTTATTTTCGCGCCTGGCGAGCTGGCGGGGCCAAGGGAAGGTTTGGCGAAACCGGTCCTTGTGGGCTTTGCGGAGATTTTTGCACCACTTTTGGTGCAAAAGGTAAGTTACAGAGTCAAAATAGCTTATCGGCAGAGGCCTGAGAGACTTTAACTTTTCTTTCAAAATGGGCATTCTTTTCTTGCCGAAATGCTGGATTCTGGGCATCTCCTTAGTAAAATCGGGGGATGCTTAAACGAAGGAGATTGCGCACCGCGAGCGTCAAAACGCCTCTGGGGCTTTGCATCCTAGCCGGTGCCGCCACCGGAATGCTGGTCGCTACGATTGTCACATTTTCCTCACCGGCGGTTCATGCGGATGCGGATATCTCAACGCCGCTCGCGATGGTGGCTCCGACGGCTCCGGCGCCAAGCGGTCAGCCTGCTTTCCTGGCGGCGAAGACGGCTCAACTGGAAACCGCCATGGCGAAACGGAAAGACGCTCTGCGCGGGCTAGCTTCCTGGTACGGTGGGGTGTTCAACGGGCGCAAGACGGCCAGCGGCGAAAGGTTCAATATGAATGCCCTGACCGCTTGCCACCCGACGCTGCCGTTTGGCTCGATGGTGCGGGTGGTCAACCTCAACAACAAGCGCTCGGTGGTGGTAAGGATCAACGACCGGGGCGACCTGGTGGACGAAGGCCGGATCATCGACCTCTCCCGGGCGGCGGCCGAGGAGCTGGCGATGACGAAATCCGGGCTGGCAAAGGTCAGGCTGGAAGTGATTTCGCTGGGCAGAGATCACCGGAGAGAATAGACCGGAAGTGTTTACGAGCGAAGAGGCCGGCCTAGGGAGGCTGGCCTTTTCTGTGTGCGCGTCAACTGCAAGCTGGTAATCGGAACGATTGCTGCGAGAAGCGATACTGGGAGCGATAGAGACATCCCTCAGGAGCTATGGAGTGCCCTTGAAGCTCAGGTTGATTTTGCGGCATTTGCGGCACGACTGAAGTCGTGCCCTGACGCAAGACGCTGCCAAAATGGAGTTCTTCCGCAACCGGGAAAGCCCAAGCGATTTTGCGTCGAGTGACGTACCAGCTGAAGCTCGTACCCTTCAAGCTGAAGTCCGTCCTCTTCAAATTGACACGCTGCCAAGCCGGCGTTGCAGATGCTCTGTCGTTTATAATGGCAGAGAAGCGGGTCCGTCGAGAAGGACTCGAGAATTGCGCACCCGTGGTGGATGTACACCGTGCTGCCGACGCCGAATTGGGTCGCTTCGGGAAGGGCGCACACAACCCACCCGCGCATAGAGAGTAGAAGGTCGAAGTACCTCCATGATTCGTTTTCTGCAAAGAGACAGCCGTGTAGTGAAGGCATTTTTCGTGGTCATCATCGGGATGGCCTCGGTATCGATGGTGGTTTACCTGATCCCCGGCCTAACCGGCCAGGGAGCGGCAACCGCCGATACCTATGCCGTGATTTATCCCCACTGGTACAGCAGGGTGCTGTCGTCCGGCTCGACGGTGAGCCAGGAGAAGGTAGACAAGATGGCGCGGGCGCAGTTGGCGCAGCAGCGTTATCCGGACAACCCGATGATTCTGGGGCTTTTTGAGCAGCGGGTCGGCCAGCAACTGATCCAGCAGCAGATTCTGCTGGATGAGGCGGAGAAGCTGGGCATCCGGGCGACGCCGGACGATGTACGCAAGTACCTGCAGACCGGCCAGGCGGGCGAAGTGCTTTTCCCCGGGGGCAAGTTTATCGGCGAGGACCGCTATGCGGACCTGGTGGCCACGCGGTTCAATATGTCGGTTCCGGAGTTTGAAGAGGACGTGCGGGACGACATTGTGATCCGGCGGCTACAGGCCATGATCACTGCCGGCGTGACGGTCGGCGACAAGGATGTCCGCGACGACTATCGCAAGGGCGCCATCAAGGTCAAGTTCGACTATGCGGTGATTTCAGCTGACGATCTGCGCAAGACGATCAATCCTTCGGACAGCGATCTCGAGGCTTTCTTCAACAAGAACAAGGCTCGCTATGCGACGGCGGTTCCGGAAGAGCGCAAGATAACCTACTTTGCGTTTACTCCCAATGAGCTGCCGGGGGGCGTTCCGCAGCCCACGCAGCAGGAGATCAAGGCCTATTTCACTCAGCACCAGAGCGAGTATTCGACGCCGGAGCAGGCGCGGTCGCGGCACATCCTGATCAAGGTGGATGCGGGCGCGGACGCCAAGACCGATGCCGCGGCCAAGGCCAAGGCGGAGGATATTCTGAAGCAGATCAAGGCCGGCGGAAACTTTGCCGACCTGGCTAAAAAGAACTCCGACGACCCCGGCAGCAAGGACTCGGGCGGCGAGCTGCCCTTTGCGCAGCGCGGCACTATGGTTCCGGAGTTCGACAAGGCGATCTTCACGCAGAAGATCGGCGATACGGAGATTGTGAAGAGCCAGTTCGGCTATCACATTGTGCAGGTGGAAGAGCGCAAGCCGGCGCACGCGCAGGACTTGAGCGAGGTGCTGCCGACAATTCAGGCGACGCTGATCCGGCAGAAGGCGACGGCCGCGGAAGATGGTTACGCGCATGCGCTGGCTTCGGAGGCGATGAAAGACGGCCTGGAGAAGACGGCTGCGGCGCACAAGCTGGAAGTAGTGACCACGCCGCCGGTGGGACGCCAGGGGATGATCTCTGCCCTTCCTGACGGCTCGCAGTTGATCGCCAAGGCATTCGAAGCAAAGCAGGGCGATGCGCCGCAGTCCGCGCCAACCGGGGAGGGGTACGCGATCTTCCAGGTAACGGGGATTCAGCCGGCGCACGCGCCCATCTTTGCCGACTGGAAGACGCACGTGCTGGATGATTATCGCAACGAGCAACTGCCGCAACTGCTTACAGCGAAGACCAAAGAACTGGCCGACAAAGCGAAGGCCGGGAACGATCTTGCCAAGGCTGCCAAGGAAGTGGGCGCGACGGTGAAGACCAGCGACCTGGTGGGTCCGGATGGACAGGTTCCCGACCTGGGGCAGGTGGCGCAGGTTGCTCCGCAGCTGATGGATCTGACGGTGGGCGCGTTCAGCGGGCCCATCGACACGGAGCGGAACGGCGTGGTGGCCAAGATTCTGGACAAGCAGGAGCCGAGCGCAGAGGACATTGCAAAGAACTTCGACCAGACGCGCGACCAGATGCTGGAGCAGCGGCGCCAGGACGCCTTCGGCGTGTTTCTGAGCGGGATCATGGATGACTACAAGAAGAACAACCGCATCCGGATGAATGCCAAGGCGCAGAAGGGGCCGCAGATTCCGGGGATGTAAGCAAGGCGAACGAGCGAAGCATAAAGAAGGCCCGCGGCCAATCAGGCTGCGGGCCTTTTCTTCTTTAGCTCAATCAGCCTGCCGGATCAGACCGGCTCGATCAGGCCTGCTCGGCGGGACAGGGTTCTGTGGGAGCTACGACGGCCACAGCTTTTTGAGGATGGGAGCTGAGGTTGAGCAGGACGAGGCCCCCCAGCACAACGGCAACGCCGGCCAGTGCGGTCCAGCGAATTTGCTCGCCGGCGATGAAGCCCCAGAACAATCCCCAGATGGGCAGCAGGTAGGTGACGGCGACGGTGCGCGTGGGCGAGATGGTGGCCAGGAGGCGGAAGAAGAGCAGGTACGCCAGGCCGCTGCCCAGAACTCCGAGAATGGTGACGGCGGCCAGGGACTTGAAATGCAGGGCCGCCGGATGGGTTCCGAAGACGGCGATGGGCAGCAGGACAAGGCCGGCCAGCGTCAGTTGAAACGTGGCGATGACCACTGGCTCGATTCCTTGCAGCCAGCGTTTGGCGGCTACTGCACCCGCGCCATAACTGAGGCTGGCGATGGCGATGAGGATGACGCCGAATACGAAGCCGCGAGAACTGGTTGCGGCTTCGACTCCCGCAGCGTGACCGTAGACCACGCCGAGCACGCCGAGAAAGCCGAGCGCGACTCCGGCAGCGGTGAGACGCGTGGCATGTGCGGTTCCGAGGATGAGGCCGAACAGCAGCGCCCAGATGGGGGTGGTGGCGTTGATGATGGCGGCGATGCTCGAAGGCACGGTTTGCTCGCCCCAGGCGAAGAAGCAGAATGGCAGCGCGTTGTTGAGGACCCCGACGGCCACGAGCGCGCCGATAAGTTTGAGCGGCGGCAGCTTGTGATGGCCCAGTTTCAGCACGGCCCACAGAAAGAGCGAGCCAAACGTCAGGCGGCCAAAGGCGACCCACACGGGCGGCAGGTCAATGCCCGCCAGCTTGATGAGGATGAAGGACGCTCCCCAAACGGCGGAGAGCAGGAGCATTTCCAGTGCGTCGCGGAGCTTCATGGTGTGGGTCCTCAGGAAAGAGTTCCGAGATCGATGATCGGGAATGCGGGGAGGGAAGTCTTCCCGAAACTTGCTTTCTCTTTCAAATAGATTCCCATGGATTGGGAAACGGAGCCACGAAAGATGGCGATGGCATCCATCTGTTGAAGAGATGGATGCGGCGGCTATGAATCGATAATCGAGAATGACGTTTCGGACCGGTTGCGGCGAGGGAACTCTTGAATGAATCTTTTGTTCAGGCTTCGCACTCCCTCGGGGGCTGAAGCCCAGGTCACTCTGGAGCGCTTATCTACGGGCTGAAGCGCGTACCCTTCGACAACTGCACCATCACTAGCGCAGGCCGACGGTCTGGTAGGGCAGGCCGGTGGTGGGCCAGTGATCGGGCTGCGCTTCAATATTGGGTGCGATGGAGACGCGAGGTCCGGAAGCTGGGGCGACGGCGACATTCCAGCCGTCAACGACGACCTGGGCATCTTCGCCCTTGAATTCAGCGGCGGCTACGTCGAGGGTGATGGTGCGGATCTCATTGGGGACCAGCGAGATGTAGTTGTCACTGGCGAAGACGGGCAGCACGCGCTCGCCGGAATGGGCGCGGCGCAGTTGCAGGTGAGCCATCAGCGCAATGTGCGCAGTGGGATTATGCAGCGTGACGGTGACGGCCTCGCGGTTGGCGACGATGCTGCGCGAGACCTTGGCTTCGAGCGTGACGGCAGGCATATCGTTGAGGTTGGTCAGGTCGTCGGGATGATTGGGCAGCGCGTGCCAGTAGAAGTTCGAGGAGATCAGCTTGCCTTGCGCATCGTGCAGGTCCAGCTTGATGAAGTGGACGGACGAGACTGTGGAGGGAAGCTCGAGGGCGCCGAGGCTGGTGGCGGCTGACGGCGCGGCGGTGACCGGGGTGTCGTGCTCGGAAGCTACCGTGCCGTCGAGGTTGTAAACGGAAACGTGAGCGACGGCACCGGTGAGGGGCTCGGTGAGATTGTTGATGACCTGGAAGTCGCCGGTGGACTCGTTGTACTGGATGTGCTGGAGCTCGTTGGCGTGCTTGACCGCGAAGAGCGCGGCGTTGGGCTCGAGGTCGTAGTGGTAGAGCTGCCAGACAAAACTAGGTTGCGCGGGGTTGCTCATCCAGGTGATGACGGCCGTCGCGGGATGGAAGAGTTGGGCGTTGCGGCCCTCGTACATGGCGCGGTAGGCCTCGTAATTCATGAGCTGCGCCTTGCGCGCGAAGTCGGCAAGATTGGCGACTTTGCCGTAACGGGCAGCGAGCTCGGCGGGATAGTCCTGGGCGCCTGAGTTGCCGCGCGCGAAGTCGTGTTCGGCCCAGTCGTCATTGATCGTCTCCCAGTCCTTTTGCGGCATCATGCCGTGGATGGATTCGAGCGTGGGCACGGAGACGGAGCCGGTTTCTGTCTTGAAAAAATCATCGGTGATCTTGTAAAACTCGCGCGGGGTGCGCCAAGAGTACGGACCGTGAGACCGGACTCCGGGTCCGTCCGTGGAACTGGGCTGATAGCGGCGGGTGGGTTCGAGTTCAGCCAGGACCTTGCGCAGAGCAGCATCAATTTCAGGCGGCGGAAAGCCTTCGTTTCGCGCGCACCACAGCATGATGGCGGGATGGTTGCGATAGCGCAGGATCTTGTCGCGCACGTTGGCGATGTAGGTGTCGAGGTCGGTGGGATCGGGACCGTCGCCGGGATTGGGCTGGAAGAATTCGTCCCAGACGAGGATGCCGTACTTGTCGCACAGCTCGTAGAAGTCTTCGCCGGTGCTTTGGCCGACCCAGTTGCGGATCAAGTTGAGATTGGCAAGCTGGTGCAGGCGGATTTCGGCTTCGAGGCGCTCGCGGGGAATGCGCTTGAGGCCTTCATCGAGGCCCCAGTTGCCGCCGCGGATGAAGACGGGCACACCATTGACGGAGATGGTGAGCGTGTCGGCGCCGGGGACGGTGTAGGTGATTTTTCTGACGCCGAAGGTCAGGTCCTGGGCGTCTGAAATGGTTCGGTTTGCCTTGAAGCTGAGATGAAGCTTGTAGAGGTTCTGCGGACCGTATCCGTTGGGCCACCACAGGCGTGGGTGCGCAACGCGGAGTACGGGAGTCGTCTTGCTATCGAAGCTGACCAACTGCGTGCTGTGCGGGGCGAGCGTGACCGGTTTGCTGAAGGCGATGTTCTCGATCGTGCCGTCGAGCTCGCCTGTGACGGGCTTGTCTGTGACGTTTTCAACCGTGGCCTGGACGCCGATGTCGGTTGAATCGGTGCGCGGCAACGGTAGGTCGGTGGTGACGAGCGGGTTCTTCACCACGACGGGGCCGGTAGCGGAAAGAAAGACTTTTTGCCAGATGCCGGTGTCGCGGTCGCGGATGGCGGGGAGCCAGTCCCAGCCGATGGTGCAGAGGAAGGTTGGACCGTCGATGGCGGATTCGCCGCCGTTGGGGCCGATGCCCTCGCGCAGGGTGTGCTCGTGGGAGACGCCGGGGTGGGGTTGCGGCGAGACCTGCACAGCGACGACGGCCTGCCTGCCCGGCTTGACGTTGGCCGTGATGTCGAAGATTCCACGCATGAATGCGCCACGCGTCGTGCCGACCTGGACGCCGTTGACCCAGACAGAAGAGGCGTAGTTGATGCCATCGAAGTCGAGCCAGATGTGCTGACCGGCGTAGGTCGCGGGAACGTTGATCAAGGTGCGGTACCAGTAGGAGGTGCGCGCCAGGCTCTCGGGAATGGATTCGGGGCGATTGTTCTCGCCATAGAGCGGCTCAGGATGGATGTGGTTCGAGACCAGCGTGGTGAGCACAGTGCCGGGAACGGTGGCGGCATACCAGTTCGCGGTGATGAAGTCCGGAGCAGAGACTTCAGCGCCCGCTTGCGGCACTTTGGATACATCCTGCAACTGCCAGCCGCCGGAGATGACGAGCGGCGCGGGCGTCGGTGATTGGGCGGAGGCCGCAAGAGGGGCCAGGAGCGCCCATATCGACACCAGCGCGAGCGAAACGGGGCGACCAAAACGTGTTTGCAAGGGATTGATTCCTCGGTTCTTTTGGAAGGGCTTGCGGCAGAATGCGCCGGACACAGGGATTATATCGGCTGCAAGGGCGCGGCATCGCGGCGGCCCGGGGGCGCATCCGATAATGGAGCTATGGAATTTTCGCGTTCGTCCGGAGTTCTTCTGCATGTGAGTTCGCTGCCTTCGTATGGAGGCATCGGCGACCTGGGGCCTGCGGCCCACGCGTTTGTGGCCTTTCTTGTTGCGGCAAAACAGCATGTGTGGCAGGTGCTGCCGCTTTGCCCCACGGGCTACAGCAACTCGCCCTATGCGGGCTCGTCGGCGTTTGCGGGCAACCCGTTTTTGATCAGCCTGGAGTTGTTATCCGACTGGGGCTGGATTGCCGGTGAGCGGATTGCAGGGCTGGCCGGCGGCGGCGGGGCTGTGGACTTTGGCGGGGTGGAGAAGCGCAAGCTGCCGCTGCTCGTCGAGGCGGCTAAGAACTTTCTGGAGCGCGGGCCGCACGAGGAGAAGCTTGCCGGACAATGGGCGGAGTTCGCCGAGTTTTGCCAGACCGAGGCGGGCTGGCTCATCGATTATGCCTTCTACGCCGTGCTGCGCAGGGAGTTCAATACCGGCGCGTGGACGGCGTGGCCGGAGCCGGTGCGCAAGCGCCGGCCGGAGGCGCTGGCGCAGATTGCCGCCAAGCATGGCCGGGCGCTGGCCCAGGAACAGGTACTGCAATTTGCTTTTTCAAAGCAGTGGAATGCTCTGCGCACGGCTGCCGGGGCGCAAGGGATTCGCATTTTGGGCGATGTGGCGATCTTCGTGAACATGGACTCGTCGGATGTGTGGGTGCATCCGGAGATATTTGAGATCGATGAAGAGCTGAAGCCGGTGCGCATTGCCGGTGTGCCGCCGGACTATTTTTCGCCCACAGGCCAGCGTTGGGGCAATCCTCTTTACAAGTGGGATGTCCTGGAGGGGAGCGGATTCGATTGGTGGGTCAACCGCATCCGGCGAGCCTGCGCGCTCTATGACATTGTGCGCCTCGACCACTTTCGCGGCTTCGAAGCCTACTGGGCGATTCCGGCGGCGGAGGAAACGGCCGTTAACGGAACGTGGGTCAAGGCGCCGGGATTGAAGCTGTTCAAGGCGCTGGAAGCGGCGCTGGGACCGCTGCCGCTGGTAGCTGAAGACCTAGGACTCATCACGCCGGAAGTGGAGGCGCTGCGCCTGGAGATGCGCATGCCCGGCATGAAGGTGATCCAATTCGGCTTCAGCGACAAGGGAGCGCACTTGCATCTGCCGCATCAGTACACGGCGGACACCGTGGCCTACACCGGCACGCACGACAATGACACTACGCAGGGATGGTGGAATACGCTCGATGCGGCGACGCGGGGCGCGGTGGAGGCGTATGTGGGTCCGGTGAACGGAAGGCCGGTGTGGCCGTTGATTCGGGCGACGGAAGCGAGCGTGGCGGAACTGGCGGTCGTTCCGGCGCAGGATCTGCTGGAACTGGATTCGTCGGCGCGGATGAATACGCCGGCGGTGGGCGCGGGGAACTGGGGCTGGCGTGTGCCGGAGGGAAGCTGGGCGGCGGAGCTGGCGGGGCGGCTGGCGGCGATTGTGGAGGTTACGGACCGGGATAGTGATCCGCTGGCGAAGCCTGAAACTGTGCGAGAATGAAGGCATGAAACGCCCATTTGCCGCGACCGTTTGGAAGGAAGACAACTGGTACGTTGCCCAGTGCCTGGAACTAGACGTGGCCAGCCAGGGCGAGACGGAAGAGGAAGCACTGGAGAATCTCCGCGAAGCGCTTGACCTTTACTTTGAGCCTCCGCAGGCCACACGGCCGCCCAAGGTTCGACTGATCGAGGTCGAAGTTGGGTCGGCTTAGCCCGCAGCCTTTCCGAGAGGTCAAGCGCAGGCTTGAGGCCGCAGGATTCGAGGAAGTCTCACAGAAGGGTAGCCACGTAAAGTTCGTGAGGCGTGAGGGATCGATCGTCGATACTGCAATCGTCCCCAGAAAACGTGAGATTCCCGTTGGAACTCTGCGAAGCATTCTCAATCAGGCTCATATCGATCCAGATGCCTGGGAGACTTTGTAGATTAGCCGGTGAATTGCGCTGATTCATTGCTCTCCGCCGCCATCCCATGCGGAAACGATTAGACCTCCATTGGGGTTGGCCTGCTCCTCAGAACCAGCTCCTTGGAAACTCATACATCAGCAGCATTCTGTCGATGAGGGCGCGGGCTTCGTATTCGGTGACGCCCTTGGCAAAGCTTTCGGACCGCTTGTTGACTTCAAAGCGGATGCAACTGGAGGTGGGGTTGATGATGGAGCGCTGCGTTGCAATGCGCGTGTGGGGGATGAAGCGGATGCGATGGATTTGACTGGCTTGGAAGGTGCGCGTGGAGAGGGGAAAGCCGAATACGCAGTTCTGAATTTCAACTGTGGGCGGATTCAGAATGACAACGGTTTCGCCGCTCATGGTCCACGCCAGCCAGCAAACGAAGTAGAGGAAGCCGACCACGTAAACGCCAATGGCGATCATTTGCAGGTCGAAGTTGATGTCTTCCGGGTGAGGACCGGCCAAGAGGTTCCAGTAGCGAACGGTTGCCAAGCCCAGCCAGATGACGACCAGCGGAGCATAGATGGCCAAAAACGGGCCGCGACGCACCGGGATGGCGATGCGGAGTCCATGGTCGGTGGTCTCAAACATCACTCTGCCTTCCAGGTTCTCGTACATGCGGGCGGCTCCTTGCCTTCCCATCTTAGCCTGCTCTACACTGAGGCGGCCGGTTACAAAGCTGAACGCGCCCCAAACAGAAAAAGAGCGCGCCGGTTCTGACTTTCTTCGAGAGTTGTTCATGCCGCGTCGCGACCGATTATCCGCTGTTCTACCGTTTATTTTTTTCGCTCCATGCTGCACGCTGGCGGCGCTGCTTGCGCCCCGTGCCTTGCATGCGCAGAGCGAGGGCAAGAGCGCCAACGGCGTCCTGTTCCGCAATATGGATTCGTCCGTGGGCTACGTGGGTTCGAAGAGCTGCGGCGAGGCTGGCTGCCACGCGGAGATTTATCGCGAGTATTTCCCCTCGCCCCATGGCAGACAGATGGCGCCGGCCAACATCCCCGCCGACCTTGCCCGCGTGGCAAAGCCTATGGTTGTTTTCAACCCGAAAAACAACCGCTATTACACGGTTTATCAGCAGGACGGCGACCTCTATCAAAGCGAATTCGAGCTGGACAAGAAGGGCGGCAAACTCTACGACATTGCGCATAAGATCGACTACGTTGTGGGTGGCGAGATCGTGGGTTACAGCTACTTGTTCCAGCTTGGGCCCTGGATGCTGCAGGCGCCGCTCAGCTACTACGCGCGTTCGAAGACGTGGGAACTGTCGCCGGGCTATGTCGACGACGATCTCGGCTTCACGCGGGTGGCCACGACCGGCTGCCTGATGTGCCACAACGGCCAGCCCGATCCGATCCCGATGCGCGACGGCAGCTATAAGGAGCCTCCGTTCCGCTTCGGCGAAATCAGTATTGGCTGCGAGACCTGCCACGGACCGGGAGCGCTGCATGTGAAGGAATTGCGGGCGAAGAAGGGCGGCCTGTCTGGAACCCTGGGTCTCGGGCCCAGAGAAGTGGATACGTCGATCGTGAATCCCGCGCACCTCTCTCCGCGGCTGGCCGACGATATCTGCAAAGAGTGCCATCAACAGGGCGATACTCAGGTACTCCATCCGGGCAAGACGGTGCTGGATTACCGGCCAGGCCAACCGTTGTCCGACACCATTGCCAAGCTGACCCTACCCATCAAACCGGAGGAGCGCGCCGAGGCCAACCAATTGGAAGGCCGACCGCCGGTGCGGGGCAGCCTGGAACAGTCGATCGAGTGGAAAAACTCCGCTCTGGAATTGAGCAAGTGCTACCAGGCAACACATGGACAATTGACCTGCGGCACATGTCATTCCATTCATCACGAGCCGAAGCCTGGAGAAGCAAGGGCGGCTTATCGCGCGGCATGCTTGACTTGCCACACGGTGAAGAGCTGCACGCTCAAGGCAGACGACTCCGGGCGCGTTGCGGCCCAGGACTACTGCATCCAGTGCCACATGGAGAAGCGGGCCGTGGCCGGCGTTGCGCATTCCAATGACACCAAGCACCGCATTGTGCGTTATCCGGGCCAGCCGCTGCCGGAGGTTGCCTTCGCACAATCCACTGCCGACCTGCCCGGGCTGTTGTGGGTCAACAGGCCTGAAAGCCCACCGGACGCGCGTCTTCCGGATGTGTCGCAACTTGAGGCCTACTATACCGCGGCGCGCAAGGATGCGAGCCTGTGGCCGCTGTGGTTTCGCAAGTTGAATGAGCTAAGCAAGACGCAGCCGGACGATCCGACGGTGCTGAATTCGCTGGGCGCCGTAGCGCTTGCCGAGAAGAAGGACAATGCAGGCGCGGCGAAGTATTTTGCCCTGGCGCTGAAAGAGGGGTCGGAAGAGCCGACAACTTTTATGAACCTGGCCACGGCGCTCGTCAACCTGGGGCGCGCGCAGGCGGCTGAACAAGTGCTGGAACGCGGCGTGGCTGCGTATCCCTATTACGGGCAATTGACGGCGCGGCTGGCGCAACTCTACGCAATGGATGGGCAGACGGGCAAAGCGCGGAACCTGGTGAAGCAGTATCTTGCCGTTTTCCCGGAAGATCTGGCGTTGCGCGAGGCGGAAAAGCGTCTGGATGGTGCGGAGTCTGTCGATCCGCTGGCCGCGCCTGGCCACACGGCGGTGGCGCAGGAACCGAGGTAATTCAATCCCCCTTTCGTCTGCGCTGAGGTTCTTTGAGTAACTTTGTTCTGTCGGTAAATGTTGTTATCCTTGCGGCACATGGAAACTGCGGCGATTCAAACTCATGGACTGACCAGGCGCTTCGGCGCATTGACCGCTGTTGAGGATGTCACGCTGAGCGTGGCGCCAGGACAGTTCTTCGGTTTTCTGGGGCCAAACGGGGCGGGCAAATCGACCACCATTAAAATGTTGACCGGTCTGCTGGAGCCGACGGCGGGCACGGTGGAGATTCTGGGTCAGCCGTTCGGGGCCGGCGCTCTGGATTTGAAACGCCAGATTGGCGTGGTGCCGGAGGGAATGGCGCTGATGGGGCGGCTGACGGCGACCGAATATCTGCACTTTGTGGGCCGCATGTACGGGCTTGACCGCGAGACGACCAACCGGCGGACGCGGGAGCTGCTGGAGTTTATGCAGCTGGCCAATGAAAACAAAAAACTGGTGACGGACTTTTCGCACGGCATGCAGAAGAAGCTGGCGCTGGCGGCGGCGGTGATTCACGGGCCCAAGGTGCTGTTTCTGGATGAGCCGTTCGAGGGCGTTGATGCGATTGCGGCGGGGATGCTGAAGAACATGCTGACGGGAATGATCAATCGCGGCGCAACTATCTTTCTGACCACCCACGTGCTGGAGATCGTTGAGCGGCTGTGCAGTCACGTGGCCATCATCAGCAAGGGCCGGCTCGTGGCCAATGGATCGATCGAAGAACTCCGAACAGGCGTGGCTTCCACATTGCCGGGCACGGAGGGAGAGCAGCGGCTGACGCTGGAGGAGATCTTCCTCTCGATTGTGGGCGCGGGCGGGCAGCAGGAGCAGGCGCCGGAGCTGACATGGCTGACGTAGGCGGGGCTAACCTCGGCGGTTTGAACGAGAGAGCAGGCTATGCGGCAGGCGGCTGGCTGGGGCCGCTGGCGCGGGCGCAGTATAAGGCGCTGGCCCGGTTGCGCTGGCAGATGTTCGCGAATGGACTGCGCTCAAACAAAGGAGTGCTGGAGCTGGGCGCGCGAACCTTCGGGATGATCATTTACGCCCTGATGGGACTGGCGCTTGGCACGGGCATGGGGGTGGCGACCTATTTTCTTGCTTTGGGCGACAAGTGGCGTTATCTGCCGATTCTGTTCTGGGTGCTGACTTTTATTTGGCAAATGATTCCGGTGATGCTGGCTTCGTTTCAGGAGCAATTCGACCTGGGGATTCTGCTGCGTTTTCCGCTGCGCTTCGGGTCGTACGTTCTGCTCTACCTGGTATTCGGGCTGGTGGATATTTCTACGATCCTGGGCGGGTTGTGCTGCGTGGGCATCTGGTTTGGCATAGCGGCGGCCCAGCCTGGACTGTTGCTGTGGACAACGCTGGCGCTGGCGGCTTTTGCCTTGTTCAACATTTTGCTGGTGAGGGCTGTGTTTGCGTGGATCGACCGCTGGCTGGCGCAGCGCAAGACGCGCGAGATTCTGGGTGCGGTTTTCATGGTGGGACTGTTGAGCATGCAGCTGATGAATCCGGCGCTCTATGAGAAGCGGCACTCGGGCCGCAGCGGGCACCAGCAGCAGGCTGAGCAGATTCGTGAGGCCCAAGCGCGGTATTCGCCGTTGCTGAAGAAAGCGAACGCGGTGCAGCAGTGGCTGCCGCCGGGGCTGGTGGCGGCGGCCCTGCGCGAGGCTGTGGAGCAAGAGCCGGCGCAGGCGTTGGGAGCGCTCGGAGTGCTGGGAATGTATACGCTGCTGGTGGGGGGTGTGCTGGCGGTGCGGCTCAAGGCCGAGTATCGCGGCGAGAACCTGGGCTCGGCTCCGGTACGGGACAAGGCGGGTTCGGGACGGAGCAAAGCGACTGCGAGTTTGGCTTTCCCCGGCGCGAGTTCTGCGGAACGGGCCGGCGGGTGGGCGGCGGGCGGAATGGTGGCCGGGTCGGGACCAATTGCCGCGGTGATGGAGAAGGATGTGCGGTGTTTGCTGCGCACCTTGCCGCTGCTTTATGCCATCGGCGCGCCGCTGCTGCTGGTGCTGGTGTTCTCCGGAATCTTTATCAAGAACGGAGCCGTGCAGGGGCCGGTCTTTCCGCTCGCGCTGCCGGCTTGCATGGTGTACGCACAGCTTGGATTCACGCAGGTGTTTTATAACAGCCTGGGCACGGAGGGAGCAGGGATTCAGTTGTATTTCCTTTCGCCGACGCCATTCAGGACAGTGCTGCTGGCCAAGAATCTCTTGCATGCTTCGCTGTTTGCGGTGGTGGCGCTGCTGGCCGGCGTGCTGACCAGCCTGCGGTTGGGGGTTGCGGATACTGCAGTGATCGCGGCAACAGTGGCCTGGCTTCTGTTTTCCTTGCCGTGCAACCTGACGGCGGGAAACATATTTTCACTCAAGATGCCCTATCGCGTGAATCCGGGGCGCATTTCACGGCAGCGCGGATCGCAGGCCAACGCACTGCTCAGCCTGGTGGTACAATTGTGCATTCTGGCCGTGGGCGCGGCGGTCTTCGCGCTGAGCTGGTTTCTGAACGACATGTGGCTGGCGCCGCCGATCTTCATTATCCTGGCCGCGGGCGCGTTGCTGGTGTGGAGGCGGGTGTTGGCCAATGCCGATGCGATCGCCTTTGGACGGCGGGACGCGATCATGGCGACACTGATGAAAGAGAGCTGAGGGTTTCAATGAGCAGCGGACAGTCGATAGCTCTCGCGGTTTGACTTATAATTCAAAACTCTTTTGAGATGCGGGCCAGTAAAACGGTGAAGAAAGTTAAGCTCGGTTTTGAGGCCCCGGGACTTACTCAACATCCGCCCAGTTATCTTCCGGGTTGCGGTCGATGAGTTTGCTGTAGGGGTCGATGGCGGCGCGGGTGGGCGGCTCGTTCACCACGAATGTGAGTGTGGTGCGCGGTTGCGTGATCCACACCTTCTCGGTGTGCAGCGGCTCCTCGCTGTCCTTCTTTCCTTTGAAGACGCCCACTTCGATGAGATCGTGAATGGGAATCTCCGTCTCTGCTCCATCTCCGTTGGCGCGCATCTTGCGCGCATCCACGACCAGCGTCACCTTGTACTTATGGTCCGCGGTGGGCTCTCCCTTCGCTAAGACGACCTTGTTGTCGTAGAGCGAGATGGTGTCAAACATGTCGGTGATCATGTACTGCAGGTCGGGCGGGGTCTGCTTGCGCAACTCTTCGACCAGCCCGCGCGTGTCGGGATACGGAGGCCCGTTCATCTTCCACTTATCAAGAAACGCTTTCAGCGCAGCGTTCAACTTATCTTCGCCAATGGCGTCGGAGAGCGCGTAGAAAGCCATCGATCCTTTCTGATACCAGACGTAGGGCTCGTTCTGCACCAGAACCAATGGCGGCTCGTGTCGCACCTCGCCGGCGCGTCCACGCAGGTAGCCGTCGAGCTCGTGCTTGAGGAAGCGGCGCATATGCGAGTCGCCATACTTGTGCTGCATGACGCGCAGCGCGGAGTACTCGGCCAAGCTCTCCGACATCATGTTGGAGCCTTTCTCAAAGCCGCCAATCAACTGGTGGCCCCACCACTGATGGGCCAATTCGTGCGCGGTGACGAACCATGTGAAATCGATGTCGTTCGGGTGCTCTAACCGGCCGATGAAGCCGATCGATTCAGAGTAAGGGACGGTGTTGGGAAACGATTGCGCGAAACTGCGGTAGCGCGGAAACTCGATGACGCGAAACTGATCGAACTGATATGGCCCGTAATTCCTCGTGTAGTAATCCAGGCCTGCCTTGGCCGCGCCCAGCATCTTGTCAAGGTCGTAGGTGTGAGAGGGAAGGTAATAGATCTCCAGCCTGACTCCGTTCCAGCTATCGCGCCGGACCGCATAATTGCCGGAGATGTAACTGAAGAAGTCTTGGATTTTGGTGGAACCCATTGTGTATTCGAAGTAATGGCGGCCGTTCTGCTGCCACTCACGAACTAAATCGCCGGGAGAGAGAGCTATCTGACTGGGCGATGTGCTGACCACGGAGTGGTAAGTGACGAAGTTCGAGTCGGGGCCAAACAGATTCGTGTTCATGCCGTAGGGATCGCCGCGGTCCGGCAGCTCCTCGAGCGGTCCAAGCCCCTCTTCGCGCCGCCGGACGGGGTTGTCCAGCTCGCGTCCCCGGTCGTAGCCGATCGAGGGGAAGTAGTCGCGATCAAAGAAGGTGCCGTTGTAAGCAAACTCTGCTTGCTCGTTCGAATTGCGGAAGCCGGGGTTCTCATATCCGCATTGGAAGTGAATCTGCAGCGATTCACCGGGGTTGAGCGGCGTGGCCAGGTGATAGATCCAGAAGCCGAGCTCTGCGTCAACTACGGTTGGTGTGGAGGGACGGTCAAAGGTAACTACCTTCAGGGACTTCCGCCCATTGGTTACATAGATGTCCTGGATGGACTTGTCGGTCTCATTCACTGCGGTGTAAGTGCCGCTAGCATTAAAGCTGCGATTTTCAGGGTGGATATTGACCGCAGTATCAACCGCAACAATCTTGGGTATGGGCGCGTATTCGTACTTCTTATAAAGCTTCTCGTACTCCGCCTGCTGGTCCCTGACGGACTTGTCGGGAAGGAATGGATTCAGGATGTGCGTGTTGTAGTAGTACCAGGCTCCGCTGCCAATCGCGCACACCAGCGGCACAGCAAGGAGTCCAGCGTAGGCCGGGAGCGATTGTTTGGCTGCCCGCAATCTTGTGCGCAAGCCGGTCTCCGCGCCGCGCCGGGCCAGCAAGCTGGCGAGTACTCCCAGCAAGACGGCCCATGAAAGCCAATAAACCTCCGACCAGAAAACAGGTTTGACAAAGTGCCCGTAACCATTCATGTCGGAATATGTGTAGGACACCACGTCGCCATACATATAGAGGTGATCTGTGAGTCCGCCGGTGTCCATAATTACGCCGATGAGGAAGACGCCGATGACGATACCATGGCCGATGAATTTATTTGAGACGATGGTCTGCACGAAAAAAGCCAGCAGCGCGAAGATCATGACCTGTGAAAAGACGATAAGGTAAAGCTCTTCGCAGTATTGGACAAGCTCGAAGTGCAAGTAGCCGGCCATGACCTGCGACAGCAGGCCGCAAATCAATACCACTGTGAGGAGAAAGAATTCAGCCGCGGCCAAGGCGATGAACTTGCTCAGCGTGTCGATCCAACCACGGAACGGTAAGGCGTCGTGAATCTGTTCGAAGTGGGTATCCCGCTCGCGCCAGATCAACTCTCCAGCGTACATGGTAGCAACGACATAAGGCAACAGCGTGGCGAGGCCTTCCACGGCTTGCAGCATGAGATAGGTTACAGGCCAGACGCGAATGTCGCCGACCTCCACTGCGCCGTGGCCGTCTGCCAGGGCCACTACAGCCATCACTCCGGTGAGCGCCCAGAAGGGAATCTCCTTAAAGACATTTTGAAAGTAAATCCGTGAGAGCGAAAGAAACTGCTGCAGACCGGTGCTGAAAAAGAATTCAGTAACTACGCTGGGCAACAAGTTATGAAACCGCGGCGCCGGCGGAGCAGTGGATTCCTGCTCTGTCTTCTTCTGCTTCCTGCTGCTACGGCCGGTGAGCGCCTCGGCCGACATGGGAAAGAAGATGTACGTAGCCAGCAGGGCGACAATGCCCATCGAGCACCAAAACACGCGATTCCAGAGAAACATCCCGCTGAAAGGCATCCACAGGGTGTTCTGCTCCGACACGGTCCAATATCGAGCAATGCTGCGGAGCATCACCATCCCAACGGGATCGAAGACAGACGGCCAATATGGATTGAGGCTGCGCGCATTCAAGACTGTGATAAGTCCGACCAGATACCCGGCGAAAAGTGCGACGCCCTGCAGATAAACGACGATGATGCGGCGCGTGAGCGCGGCGACCATAAAGAAGATGGAGCCTAGATAGAAAACTTGCGGAGCGATGATGACAGCGTAGTGATAACCCAGCATCCCGAAATCCACCGGGGCCAAGCGGGCGCGGTCGACCCACGGCGAAAAAGTGCCAAGTATCTCGCCGATGGGGGTGCCCGTGAAGATGAAAAGAGTAATCAGCAGCGACCCCGCCCAGCGCCCGCCAAGATAGGCGAACTTGCTGATGGGCTTGGTGAAGATCATCTGGTAGGTATCGTGCTGGAAGTCACGCAGGATGGATGTGCCGAAGATTGCGGCCATCACGATTGACCCGAAAAACGACAGCTGGAAATCGAACAGTTGGGTCACGAATGGCCCGTCGACCAGCATTTTGCCGGGAGGCATGGTGTAGTTCGAGA
>DATKGE010000175.1:0-2833 GCA_035510955.1 Occallatibacter sp.
TGCCTTGCAGGCTACCGGGCCGGAGCCGGGGCCGCCGCCGCCATGGGGCGTGGAAAAGGTCTTGTGCAGGTTGAGGTGCATCACGTCCACGCCGAAGTCGCCGGGGCGCGCCTTACCCACCAGCGCGTTCATGTTGGCGCCATCCATGTAGAGCAGCGCGCCCTTGGCGTGCAGGATCTCGGCGATCTTGTGAATCTGGCTTTCAAAGACGCCGATGGTCGAGGGATTGGTCAGCATCAGCGCGGCGGTCTCTTCATCGACCTGGCGGGTCAGCGCTTCGAGGTCGATTCCGCCCTCGGCGTTGGACTTCAGGTTTTCAACCTGATAGCCGCAGATGGCCGCCGTAGCCGGATTGGTCCCATGGGCGGAGTCGGGGATGAGAATTTTGCGCCGCGCATTGCCCTGCGACTCGTGCCAGGCGCGGACCAGCAGGATGCCGGTAAATTCGCCGTGCGCGCCGGCCGCGGGCTGCATGGTGATGGCGTCCATGCCGGTGATTTCGAGGAGACAGTGTTGCAGCAGCGAGATGATCTCCAGCATGCCCTGTGCGCGGTGATCGGGACGGTAAGGATGCGCTTCTGCGAGCCCCTCGATACGCGCCACGTTCTCGTTGACGCGCGGGTTATATTTCATCGTGCAAGACCCGAGCGGATACATGCCCAGATCGATGGCGTAGTTCCAGGTGGAGAGCCGCGTGAAGTGGCGAATGATTTCGATCTCGCTCAGCTCCGGCAGCCCCGCTGCTTTATCGCGCCATGCGGCGCCCAGCAGTTCAGCGGGCCTAACCGCAGGCACATCGAGCGGCGGCATTTTGTATGCCTTCTTGCCCGGCGACGATTTCTCGAAGACAAGCGCCTCGTTCTGCGTCTGGTGGGGGCGGACTTTGCCGGTCGTACGGGAACCAACTACCTCTTTGCCAGTTGCCATTCGCTCCTGCCTCTCTGGTTCAAACTACTCTTCCGTGCTTTGTAACAAAGGCACTGCTTTGTCCGTGCCCAAATGACAATCTGACTACAAGTCTCGCGGGACCGTGTTCCGTAATAAGGGCACGGCTTCAGCCGGGCCAGAATTGTTCCTCAATCCATCTCAGGGCTTCAGCCCCTGCTTCGCGTTCGTCTTTTTCCTGGCAAGATATCCAAAACGAAACGGGTATTCATCCACGCCGGCCGAGAGCCCTGACTTTACCGGATTCTCCGCAATATACCTGCCATGAGCGTTAAAACTCTCCCGGTTCATCATCTGCTCCTCCGTGAATCCTAGCTGCCACACCTCGCCAGGATATCCAAGCTCCTTTGACAACCGATGCGAAAACCTGCCCTTCACAAGTTGCATCGCCTTTTCAATGCTCATGCCATCACGCACCGTCAACAAAAGATGAAGGTGGTCCGGCATGATGACAAAATCATGCAGCTCAAACCGACCTTCCGCCACGAGCGACCGGAGCACATCGATCAACAGTCCCGCATTTCGTTCCGACTGCAAAAGCCGCTTCCCCATCGCTGCTTTCGTCGTGACAAAAAATGTCCGCGAAGGATTGAGAATGCTGGCTGCGGGAGCGTTTCTGGCGGGATGCGCCATGGCAGGGGCTAAAGCCCATTCTCCTCTTCGAAGCAGCTACGGCCCGGCTGAAGCCGTGCCCTTGTTACAAAGCCGTCGAACCCAATTGCGTTGAACCGGGCACATCGCTGGCAACCGGCTTCGATGGAAGTCGAAATCGGCTTTCACTCAAAAACCATTCGCCCAGCCCAACAACCAGAGCGCCTGAAAACCACCAGACAAGCCGCATATTGATGTCCAGGCCACCAACCGCGTGATGGTGGGCCAGCAGATCCCAGCAAATATCGAGAATCGTCGTGACTCCACCAAGACCGAGCGTGACTACGGTAACAAAGAGCGCGCATCCCAGCTTTCGATATGTTCCCCACCGACGTTTTGCTTCCGGACTAATCGGAATTTTGTAGAGTGCCAGCCACCGCGGAACAAAGTTGAAAATCATTTCGAGCATTGACTCCCTCCAGTCAACCTGGGATGTCCTCCCTATGCTTCCGCCGGTGCGGCGGCGATTACGCTGGCCGCGGAGTCGATCTGCTCTTTGGTGATCACTTCGGTGGTGCACCACAGCGTGGCGTTGGGCAGTTCGGGATACCAGCGGCTGAGAGTTACGCCGCCCACGATTTTTCCGTCGATCAGACGCTGGCTCATTGATGCGGGCGATTCCTGGGTTTCGAGAACGAACTCGTGGAAACGCGGCGCACCACCAAACAATACCTTTGCGCCGGGCTGGCCGGCGAAGGCCTTCGCTGCGTAATCGGCCTTGGCCAGGTTGTGTTCGGCCAGTTCGCGGATGCCTTCCTTGCCGTAGATCGTTAAGAAGATGGTGGCCATCAATGCGACCAGGGCCTGGTTGGTGCAGATGTTGGATGTGGCCTTCTCGCGGCGTATATGCTGCTCGCGCGTGGAAAGCGTCAGCACAAAGCCGCGGTAGCCATTTGAGTCGACGGTCTGTCCGACGAGGCGGCCGGGCATCTGGCGCAGATATTGCTCCTTGGCCGCGATAACACCGCAGTATGGTCCACCGTAGCTGAGCGCCACACCGAAGGATTGGGCTTCAATGCTGACAATGTCTGCTTCGAGGGGCGGGCGGACGACGCCGAGGGAAATCGCCTCTGCAATGGCGACAATGAGCAGAGCGCCCTTGGCGTGAGCAATCGCTGCGATGGCGGGAATGTCTTCAACGGTACCGAAGAAGTTGGGGCTCTGCACAAGCACAGCCGCTGTTTCTTGAGTGACCTGTGCTTCCAGAGCGGCCAGATCAATCCGCCCAGTCTCGCGG
>DATKGE010000176.1:0-6175 GCA_035510955.1 Occallatibacter sp.
GACCCTGACGGGCTCCGCTTCGCTCCGGCCTTGACACGGCTGCCCCCCGGCCAAGAGATCTCTCACCTGGAAAGAAAAGCAGAAAAATGTGGGTTATGATTTCATACACCGAATTGGACGGAAAATGGGGTCAGGTCACGATCCTGCGCGCTCGGCTAAAGATTGATCCTCGCGCATCGAGACGCCGAACCGCTCCCATGCCCGTCCATTGCGGTCCCATTTAGCGCACTTGTTGTTCAACGCGGGTATTTAAATATAGGTTATTGAACGATGAGTTACTGACGGAACCTACTCTTCAATTAACAGCCCAAGGATGTGTTTTGCCGAAACGCCCATATTCTTCAGCAAGAGCCGTGCGCGCACGCACGGTGGAGCAAACAAAGCAAAATCGGGCGCGCCGGAAAACCCTCCAACCCCAGAACAACCCGCAATCGAAATTTGACACGAAAAGGCCGGGCTTGATCATACGTTCCCTGAAAGTTTGTGAGAATGGTGGAATGCCTCGTGGCGGCTCCCTGCATGTAACGGCGCAAGAACAGTGTTTTCCCGCCGAGACCAACTTTGCAGCGCAAGTCGAAGGAATCTTCAAGGAATCTCTTTCCGAAAGAGCCTGACCGATCAAAATTCCTCAAAAGATAGACATCTAATCATTCTTTTGCCCACTATACTGTCAGCATGAGATGCAGCGACCTTCGCATCGGTGCGTTCATTCCTCGGAGCATCGAACTCGAGAAAGCGCCTTGGGTACGGGGCCTCGTTTGCCTGGCTATATTCACGTCTATGCCGTTCGCCGCGGGTGTCCCCCAATCGCAGGTAGGGAACGGATTGCCCTATCCGCCGAATCAGCCGGGAGAGGTACCGATGAATCGCACTGCGAACCCAACGGCGGACGCCAACCGGCTAATGGAAGATTCGATGAAGCTGCAAAACAACCGTAAGCGGTTTGAAGAGATAAATTTGCAGCGCCAAAAAGAAATGACATCGGACACCGCAAGATTGATTGAGTTGGCCAGTCAGTTGAAGACCGAGACGGACAAGGGCACGCCGGATACGCTTTCAACACTCGATATCCGGAAGGCTGAACTGATTGAGAAGCTGGCGCACAGCATTCAAAACAAGATGAGGGCGTCTGTTTCCAATTAACCGCCTGCCTCCTAAGTGCGCCGGCAGTCTGCGAGGACTGTTTGACCAGGGGCGCATATAGAGCAGGGCGACTTCGCCAGTCCCAATCCGAGATAACTCAAGAAGACAATTCGCCGACAAAGCCGAATTGGCCAATGACGGCGCCTGCGACGCATGATGAACCGGGCGAGATTGCCGCAGTCCGAAGGCGCCCACCACAACAGCGCGGGTTTCCGCTTCCTGCCAGACTTAACCAGACAGTGGTCGAGGGGCAATCTCCATAACTCCCGCACTCAAATTCGGCGGCGGTATGAGAATAGCAAAAAGGCACATTCTCACTCTTGCATTTTCTCTCTATACTGTGCGGATGAAAGGAACGCGTATGAAATTCCGGGAAGGTCGATCCGATGAATTCAGGCAGGATACAAGTTGGCGAAGAGCGTCCGCAACCGGATGAAGGCGAAGGGCAACAACTAGATCGGAGGTTTGCCATGAGGATACGATCAAGGCTTCGGTCCTTGTGCCGGTCGGAAGGACGGATGCGTTCTGTGCGAAATTTGGCTTGCCTGGCTGTCTTCACCGTCGGCTCAATTTCACTGGCCGCAGCTCAGCAATCCGCTCAGAGCAGCGCGACTCAACCACCCGTGCCCCAGGCGCCGGCAACTGCAGAGTCGACAGCGGACACTTCCAAGCCCACGACTCCGCAGACTCCGCAGCTGAAGCAACTCGCGGACGATACTGCGAAGTTGCTGACTTTGGCGAACGAACTAAAGGCAGAACTTGACAAGAGCAGCAAGGACACGCTTTCACTGAGCGTTATCAAGAAGGCCGAGCAGGTTGAGAAACTGGCGCACAAGGTTCGGGACGAGATGAAGGCCAGTCTTCAAAATTAGAACATTTTAAGTAACCTTAGAGGCAGATTAGCTGGTGCGCCCGAAGCGAAGCGATTGTGCAGCCTGACAGCGGCCTTCGGGGTAGTGAGGCGCCTTACATTTTGCATACGGCGTCACGGCTTAGACTCGAGCGCTGGCGCCGGAATGGTGACCGAGCCCATGCGTCCGGAGTTCTCGTCCACCACCAGCACGCGCAGCGACGCCATGCCGCGGTGCATGTGGACGGCACACTCGAACGGCACTCCACTGGACAGCAGATTCTGATAAGTAGCGAGTCTGAGCCGCAACCCGAGGGTCTGCCCCTCCACCTCCGCCTTGATGCCGGCGTCGTCGCGCTGAATCATGAAGATGTCCAGCTTGTCCATCCAGAATCCGCTACGCTGTTGCAAACCGAGATCCGCCGTCAGGATGTCGAGCTTAATATCCGCGCCCGGGTTTTGCGGGCTGACCCCGGCCGTGACGGACACCTCGCTCACGTCCAGCGGACGCCACACAGCCTGCTGGAAGCGATCTTTCAGCGTCACCGGCTCCTTCGAATACAGATACCCCGTCCGGTAGCGCAGCGTAAGCCCATTGTGCCTGCCGTTGAGCTTCACCGTAATGTTGTGATACAGGTCATCGGCCGGACCCTGCGGAGAAAAGCCCACCATGTAAGTGGCGTGTCCGTCTTCCACGACGCCGGTCAGCGCGGCTGCCAGGTCGCTGGCGCGGCGTATGATCCGTCCCCCGGTGGCATCGGCCACCATGCGGATCGGTCCCTGGATGGCGTGCGTGTCCTGCTGCATCTCGGCGGTGTCGCGGCCGTTGGTCCTGTTGTTGACAACGGTTCCGCCACCCAGGCTTGCGGTATCCGCGGCGGCCGGGGTCAACTCCACGTTGCGGGTGCGGATATCAGCGCTGATGGCCGAGGTCTCAAGCTGGGAGACGTCCATGGGATAAACGGCCACATGGGCGTCGTTCATGGCCTCCTGCGCATGCTGGGCAAAGGAGTCCACCTCTTTAGAGGTCTTGTCGATGCTCACCTGGTTGCTTTGCCAGTCGGCAAAGACGTTGTCGCTTGAGACCCACACCAGGTTCTTGTGTCCCGTTACCGCGGAAAGATGGCGCGCCACCATGCGCAGAATGATCAGCGATGCCCGTCCCGGATTGCTGCCCATGGTGCGCAGCATGGGATCCACGGTCTGCATCCCGTCGGGCACCTGGATCTGATTGCCGTTGACCGAGTTGAGGTCGGCGATGTTGTGTACTTCGTCGAACGACTGCCTGTTGCGCGTCTCCTCTTCCTGGGCCAACGCCGCCGACCGCGCCGTGGGCATCCACTTGGTCAGCTTCTCTGTGATCTGCAAGTGGTCAGTGGTAATCTCCTGCAGCACGCCAAAGCCGATGGCGGTCATGGTGTAAATGCCGACCCGCTCGATGGGCGCTACCGTGCCCAGGAACTTGAGGATCTCCCGCTTGGCATTGGCCATGTCCGGCCACGCAATGTGCGCCTCGTCGATCAGCAGAACGGTTGCACCCGTGCCCGTCGAATTGGCCGTGGCAGCATCCGGCGCGCGGTTGGAGAAGCTGCGATTGACAGCCAGATCGTCGGGTGCAGCGGGAGCGCCGGTAGAAAACTGCGTAAAGAAGCGAATATCCTGCTTGCGTCCGTTGTCGTAAACTTCGAATTCCTCTTGTTTGAGATCCTTGACCGGATGCCCTTTCTTGTCCCACGCCACGATGCCCAGATCCACCAGGCGAGAGGTGAGCTTGAGCTGGATACCGCCTTGCTGGGGCTGCGCCTCGCTGGCCGCTTCATCCGGCACTCCGTTAGCCGCGCTGATGCTGATCTCCGGGACAATGGGCTCCGCGGGTGCGGGAACCGGCGCAGGTAAGAGCTCGGCTGCGGGCAGTGGAGTTGCTGCGGTCTCTGTTGCCGGCTGGGCGGGAGAGGTACTCGGCGTCTTCGGCGATAGAGAAATCGCCGAGGCTGCGGATGAATCGGCCGTGCCCGTTGCCGGCGGATTGGCAGCCGGCGCGGCGGCCTCCGGCGCATCGGCAAACATGCGGATGGTGGCGCCGAGGCGGTGATAGTCCGTGAATGTGGTCTCGTTCACCAGCAGAGTTGGGGGGTCCTGGGGGCGGCTGTTGGGGCCCGGCTTTTCCACTGAAATGGCAGCGCTGCGCACCGGAAAGATGAAGGTGCGGTCGCCGATCGTGACCGGCCCATATTGAACCATGGTCGCGGCCCTCGAAATCGGATCCTCGCTCTTCAATTCCGCCTCAATCGTGATGCGGAGAATGGCGCCCGAGTCGGGATCGATGGCCAGCGTGCCGTGGTAACCCGGTGTGACCCGGAAAAGCTTCGAATCGGCCTGCGCAGTGTCCATAATCGTCGCTGGGCTTTGGCCGCGGCTCACGTTCCCGTAATGAAGCTCGCGTTGCACATCCTTTGTCACGCAGCAGTAGCTCACCTCAAAGTGCGAAACCGCCTTGGGCACAGAGTAGGTGTAAACCGCTGCCAGCCCTGCCGAAGTCTGCTCCCAATGACTCCAGTCAACTTTCCCCTTGGCGGAGTCGGTCAGAACGATGGTAAGCTCCGGCCCAAAGTCGCCCCGCGACGTCATTCCCAGCTCCTGTTGCACAGGAGCGGGAGCGCCATTCCTGCCGGCCGCGACTGCGACCGGAGCCTGTTCCGTGGACTGGTCGATAATGTCCTTTCCGTCGCGATAGGTCAGATTACTTGTGCCTGTTCCCACCAGGTGCAATCCCGCCCGGACCGGCCATTCGCCTTGCTTGAACACCTGCGGACTGTCATCGAAACGGGCAGTCGTTCGCGTAGCGAAAAAATTCGGCAGGTGCGGCCAGATTCGCACCACGTACCCCCGGGCAAGATCCATCATGCGCTGCTGTGCGGCCGCATCCGGCATTCCCGTCGCCGGCAACTCCGTTGCCGGAGGATCGAGAAAGGCCGACTGATCGGAAAGCAGTTGCAGAGCGAGTGCTGTCCTCGGACCGAGCGGCAGCTTATTCGCGAACCGGTCCAGCGTGGCTCCGGTGAGGCGTTCGGAGAGTTCCAGGTCGCTCAGCCGGTGTGCGATGTCGGCATCCGCGCGGTGAGACGCGCTGTCCGCGGCAAGAGACTGCTCCAACTGGGCGACCGTCACGCGTTTTGCTGCGAAAGCGGGAAGAACCACAGCAGCCATGAGGCCAAGCAGAATCAGCCTTCGCATTGCACCATACCTTTGCGCATTCGATGGGCTCCGATGGGTGGACGAAAATCTGGACGTTCTGGACAGCGGAGGCCGCCGCAAGATCGTGGCTCCGGCGCCAGGTGTGCAGGAAATCGATCCAGAGAGCCGTGAATAGAACTCTACACAGCCCGAGGGCTGGTGGACAAATGGGCCATGCAGGTTGGCCAGATCGCGACACCAAGCCGAAACTTTGACAGCACTAAAGTGTCCCCTGGTCCTCGGGCTCTCTGAGCGGCTGGTCGGCCTCGTATCTGGCTTTGTGCGCTCTGAGTTTGGCTGCCAGATCGGCGTCTCCCTGCTTTTCCGCGAGAGCCAGAGCCTGGTCCACCGCGTCTTTGGCCTGGTCGAAGCGGCCAGCCTCTGCATAGGACGCCGAAAGTGTGTCCAGAACTGAGATGTCCTGCGCCTGGGTCAAATCCTTTGCCCGCTCCGCCAATGTCACCGCCTCGGGACCGTTGCGGATAGTGGCATCCGCACTCGTGGCCATCAAGCTCGCGGCCAGCGTCAGCACCGAGACCCGGTCCGGCTCTCCATCGAGCGCCAACCGCAGTTGGGCCAGCGATTCCCGTTGCTTCCCCTGCATGTAATACGCGAATCCCAGCCCCTCATGTCCCTGGAAGAATCCAGGGTGGATGCGCACGGCATTCTGCCATGCGTCGATCGCCTCCTCCACCTGGTGCTCCCGCATCTCCGCAGTGCCCAGATTGTAGAAGGCTTCAAGAAAGTTCGGGTTCGCCTGTGTGGCCTTCTTCAGATAGAAGATGGCCTCATTCGGTCTGTCCGCGGCCGTCAGCGCCATCCCCATGCCGTTATTCACACGCGGGTCCTCCGGGTCCATCGCGATGGCTTTCTTCCACATCTCAAAGGCCCCGGCCTTGTCACCGGCGCCCTGCAGATTTCCTGCCTCATCGATCAGGCGATAAAGCT
>DATKGE010000177.1:0-29062 GCA_035510955.1 Occallatibacter sp.
TCGTTCACCGTGCCGTTCACCGCCAATTCGCCGATTGACCCGCCAGGGAAGAACAACGGCTGCACCACGAACGAATCCGTGCTCATGGCCAACCTGCCGCTGGGCAGATTCAACACCGCCGCGTCGCCCAGATTTTCCAAAGCAGCATTGCGGAACGCTGGAAGAAACAGATGTTCCACCAGTTCGTTGCCCAGCTTGCCGCCTCCGCCGTGACCCATCACAATGGTCGGATAGCCAACCAGCGGCAGCGGGCAGGTCCAGTTGGAAAAATCCGGCGCGCTGCCGGAGTGACTCGGCGCCTCGTCCCTGGCAATCTCAGGCATGAGTCAGCGCACTCCCCGCCGTCGCCAACTCCTCCGCAGAAAGGAACCGCCCATAGTTGTAATAGGCCGCGCAAGCGCCTTCGCTGGAGACCATGGTCGCCCCCAGCGGATGGCGCGGCGTGCACTCCTTGCCGAAGGCCGCGCACTCGGCCGGCTTGATGGCCCCGCGCAGCACGTCCCCGGCCCGGCAAAGCGCCGACTCCTGGGTATGAATCCCGGTAATGTGGAAGCGGGCTTCGGCGTCAAAGTCCTGATAAGCGGGCGCAAGCCGCCAGCCGCTGCGGGGAATCACGCCGATCCCGCGCCAGGCCCGGTCAGTAACCTCGAAGACTTCGGCGAGAATTTTCTGCGCGTGCTGGTTTCCGTCATAGGTCACGATCCGCTCGTAGGCGTTCTCAACCTCGTGCGTTCCAGCCTCAAGCTGGATCACCGCGCGGCGAATTCCATCCAGCAGGTCCAGCGGCTCGAAGCCCGTGACCACCAGAGGTATCTTATACTTCTCCGCGATTGGCGGATACTCCCAGTAGCCCATCACGCTGTTCACATGGCCGGCCAGCAGAAACGCCTGCACCTTATTTCCCGGCGACTCGAGAATGGCCGCAATCGCCGGCGGCACCAGGACGTGCGAGACGAGCAGCGAAAAATTCTTCAATCCCCGCCGCCTAGCCACATGCACGCTCATAGCATTGGCCGGCGCCGTGGTCTCAAACCCCACCCCAAAGAACACCACCTGCTTGTCGGGATTTTTAGCAGCCAGGTCCACCGCGTCCAGCGGCGAATAGACCACCCGCACATCGCCGCCCGCGCCCTTGATCTGGAACAGGTCAGCATCCGTTCCTGGAACCCGCAGCATGTCTCCAAACGAGCAGAAGATCACGCCCGGTTGCGCGGCAATGGCCAGCGCCTTGTCGATCAGCTCCAGCGGGGTCACGCACACCGGACAGCCGGGCCCGTGAATCATCTCAATACCGGCAGGCAGCATCTGGTCGATGCCGTTCTTGATAATGGAGTGCGTCTGTCCTCCGCATACCTCCATGATCTTCCAGGGCTGCGTGGCGATCGAGCGAATCTCACGCGCAATCCGCTGCGCGATCTCACCGTTGCGAAACTCAGTCAAATACTTCATCCGCCGCCTCCATTCCAGCGAGCTGGATTTCCAGGGAGCCTATTTCCAGGGAGCCTATATCTCCATCCACCAAAATCGCCCTGTCATCCTGAGCGAAGCGTACTTCAGCGGAGCCGAAGGACCCGCATTTTCACTCTTTCCAAGCTCAGCAGCTGGGTCAGTTAACCGCGCCCTTGACAGTTTCCGGCGCACAACTTCTGTCTGGACAATTGGCCATCGGCGCAGCCGCCGCCCGCGCAAACGCCTCATCCCCGTCCGCCAGTTCTTCCTCCAGCACGCCCATCTGCCGGAACAATTCCAGTGTTCTTACGGCCTCGGCCTCATCGATCTTGGAGAGCGCAAACCCAACGTGGACAATGGTATAGTCGCCGACCACGACATCCGGCACATAGTCCAGGCAGACCCGCTTCACCACCCCGCCAAAGTCCACCCGCCCCATGCGGAGCCCGTTCTCCTCTGCTACGCCTACGACTTTTCCAGGGATCGCTAAACACATGGCAAATACCTTATACCCGTTTGATGCAGCCGTACAGCGTGAGTTAAATCACATGAAAACAACTTTCAATCCCGCGCCTTTGCCTCGTTCCGCGCCACGCAAGCCTTCACCATCTTCTTCACCAGGCCTGCAGGCAGAGGTTTGTCCAGCGCAAACTGGATCGTCCCCTTCGACACCCTGTACCCCTTCAACTCTTCCGCAAACTCTTCGATCGCCCTGGAACCCATCGGGAAAAAGCTGCAATGGTCCTTGAACGCCGCATAGGCCACCAGACCGCCCTTGTACTGAAAGCTCGGAATCCTGTAGCTGATCGCCTCCGTCGCTTCCCCGGGCGCGGCAGCCCGGATCATGGCACGCATCTTCTCAAGCGTGGTCCGCGCCGGCTCCGGCACCTGCGCCAGGTACGCCTCGACCTCTGCCTTGCCGTTCTCCGCACCCGCTTTCTTCACAGCCATTGCAATCCCTCCTTCGGATTACGCTCCCTTCGTCTTCCGCGCTTCATCCAGGTACCCGAACCACTCCTCCATCCCCGCGCCCGTCTTGGCCGAAGTCTCAAAGATGCGAATCCCAGGCCGGATCTCGTTGATGTTCTTGAGCGCCAGCGTGCGGTCAAAGCCGCAGGGCTCGGCAATATCCATCTTGGTGATCACCGCCGCATCCGCCGAGTTGAACAGTGTCGGATACTTGAGCGGCTTGTCCTCGCCCTCGGTTACCGAGAGCAGCGCCACGCGAATCCCCTCGCCCAGGTCGTAGCTAGAAGGGCAAACTAAATTGCCCACATTCTCAATAAAAAGGTAATCCAGGCCGCCCAGTTCCACGCCGTCCCAACTTTCCAGATGCTTGTCGATCATCTCCGCATCCAGGTGGCAAATCCCATGCGTATTGATCTGCCGCACCGGCGCGCCGCTCGAGGCAAGGCGGCGCGCGTCGTTGTCCGTCTCCAGATCGCCCACCAGCGCCGCAACGCGCGACCCGCGCGACCTCAGTTCCTTCAGCGTCCGCTCCAGAAATGCCGTCTTCCCCGTCCCTGGGCTCGACACCAGGTTCAGCACCAGCACGCCGCCGGCCGCATACCGCGCCCGCAGCCCCCGCGCCAGTTCGTCGTTCTTCTTGAGAATTCCGCGCCGCAGCTCCACAATCCTGGTCGTCATCCGCTCACTCCAATTTCTTCATTTCCGGCCTTTTCGAGCCCGGCCTCGTCGTCAATCTCAAACGATTCAATCTCCAGTTCGCGCCCCTGCCGCAAGTCGCTGCAAGGCTCATCGCAGCGCGGACACCGGAAGCTCTGCACCCCCTCGAGCTTCACGTCTGCGTCACACACAGCGCAGTGCATCACCACCGGAATCGTCTTCACCACCAGCTTCGACCCCTCGAGCGAGGTCCCCTCGGTCGCAATCCCCCAGCAGAATTCCAGCGACTCCACCACCACGCTGGCCAGCACGCCCACACGCAGCCGCACCTGCAGCACGCGCGCGCCCTTCGACGCATCTGGCAAAGCCTCCAACGACTCCGTCACCGTGTCCACAACGCTCGCGACAATCGAAAGCTCGTGCATAAACACCAGATTCTACGCTCTAGGACTCACACAGCACCTCAACCCACGAAATGCGCCAATCCGAATGAAGGGTACGGGCTTCACCTTGAGGGGTACTGGCTTCAGTCCGTACATGATCAACCCTTGAGAGATGCGGGCTTCAGCCCCCGAGGGAATGCGCCGCCAGAGAATCTAACCCTCGTCCACCCAGGCAATCTGTAATATGTCAGCAGAAGGATTGTTCCCCATGCCCACTGCCACCCCAGCCTCGCGCCTCGCCTTAAGCCAGCTAGCCCCGGGCACCGTCCAGTCAGAAATCCGCGCCATGTCGGTGGCCTGCGAACAGATGGGCGGCATCAACCTGGCCCAGGGTGTCTGCGACACGCCGGTCCCTGTTCCCGTTCAGGAAGCCGCGATCCAGGCCATCCAGGCCGGCCACAACATCTATACGCGCCTCGACGGCATCGGCCGCCTGCGCAATGCGATTGCGGCCAAGCAGCAGCGCGACTACGGCCTCAGCTATGACCCCGAGACTGAGGTCCTGGTGGCCTCCGGCGCGACCGGCGGCTTCCACGCCGCCGGCATGGCGCTGCTCAATCCCGGCGACGAGGTTCTGCTCTTCGAGCCCTTCTATGGCTACCACGTCTCCACGCTCAAATCCCTGCGCATCGATCCGGTCCTTGTGCCCCTTGCCGAGCCGGACTGGCTGCTCGACACCGACGCGCTCCGCTCCGCCATCACCGCGCGCACCCGTGCCATCGTCCTAAACACGCCCTCCAATCCCGGCGGCAAGGTTTTTTCAATGGCTGAAATCCAGGAAGTGGCCGCTGTATGCAATGCCCACGACCTGTTTCTCATTACCGACGAGATTTACGAGTACTTCGTCTACGACGGCCTGCGCCACATCTCCGCCGCCACGCTGCCAGGCATGAAGGAGCGCACCATCGTTATCTCCGGTTTCTCCAAAACATTCAGCGTAACCGGCTGGCGTCTCGGCTATGCGACTGCCGACCGTAAGTGGATGGGCGCCATGAGTTACTTCCACGACCTGACCTATGTCTGCGCTCCCTCCGCTTTTCAGCATGGAGCCGCAGAAGGTCTGGAGCAACTGCCGCCCAGCTTCTACACCGAGTTAGCCGCGGCTCATCAGGATAAACGCACGCGCATGTTATCCGCACTTACCGAAGCCGGTCTAACTCCGTCAACCCCCGCCGGCGCCTACTACGTGTTAGCCGACGCAACAAAGCTCCCCGGCAAGACCGCCGCGGAAAAGGCCCGCCACTTACTCGCAGTTACCGGCGTAGCATCGGTTGCAGGCTCAGCCTTCTTCCGCCCCGGCCGCGGCGAAAACCTGCTGCGTTTCTGCTTCGCCAAGAAAGACGAAGACCTGGATGAAGCCTGCGCTCGTCTGCGCCGGATTTAGCGCCCGCCCCGTCCGTCGACCGACAATCCGGACCAACAATCCGTGTTTCTTGAATTGGAGAATTGCCATGCAGCCTTCACGTTTCCGGATTCGCTCTCGGCGCGCACCAGCCACGCTCGCCGCATTCCTCCTGCTTGGCATTTTTTCATTCGCCGCCGCGCCTGCGCTGCGCGCGCAGGACCCTCTCGACGGCGTCTGGCAAGGCTACGACGGAGAATGGCGACACGTCTCCGAGCAGCTGATCGCCCTCGCCGAGGCCACTCCGGAAAAGAACTTCGCCTGGCGCCCCGCTCCCGGAGTCCGCTCCACCAGCGAAGTCTACATGCACATTGTCGATGCCAACTTTTATCTGCTCAGCGCCACCGGCCCTAAGATGCCCGACGATCTGAAGGAGGATGCGGGCAAGGCCGTCACCTCGAAGGCGGCTGTCATCGCATGGCTCAAGCGCTCGCTGGAAGCCGTCAAGCAGGCCCATCTGAAGGAGACGCCGCAGCACCTCGCCCTCAAAGTCCGCATTGAAGACCGCAGCTCCACCGTCGACTGGATGTATCTCCGCATCATCATCCACGCCAATGAGCACATGGGCCAGTTGGTAGCCTACGCCCGCATGACCGGTGTGGTGCCTCCGTGGTCCAAGTAAGCGCGTTCTTGGCCAAAGGCAGAGACAAGGGAGCTTTTGACCTCTCCGGATTTGCAGGCACGGAGCTTGAGGACCGATGCAATCCCCATCCGTTTGGAGATTCACCTGGGTAGTGGTAGCCGTAGACCGTCAGGCGCACTGCGGAGGCGGGAAGGCCTTTTGCACAGGGCTTGCCTCAAATCTGGTGCATCCCTTACCGCCAACTGATTCTGAAATATGGAGGATTAAGACGCCACCAAGATATCCACCATTGCGACTCCGATTCCCAGAGACTCCACAGCTTATATCACTGCTATCCTTCAAATTCTCCACAGATGGAGGGTGCCGTGACAGGGTCTGAGGAAGATGCCCGTCTGAATGAGTTTCGCAAAGCGGGCATCTGCCCAAATTGTGGACAATCAATTCAAGAAGGCACAGCCGTGGCCCGTGGTCCAGGCTCGTTCTGCAGCTTGGAGTGCGTCGCTTTGTTTCACCACGCGGAGTTCGAAGAACGGGCAAGACGCCTAGCGACTGCCCGGTGGAACTAGCATCAATAGAAAGAGTGGAGGAAGAATTGGCTTCGCAAACCTTGTTCCCTGATCGTCTACCAACCGGCGAAGGCATACTGCCGTCGCAGGAGATCCTTCATTTTGTTCAGACGGGCATCATTCGTTCCGCTCGCGAGATCTGTGAGGATCAGATTCAGCCCGCAAGCATCGATCTCCGTCTTTCGCGCGAAGCTTACCGGGTTCGCGCCAGCTTTCTGCCGGGAAGATCTACAACTCTCCTAACAAAGGCCACGGACAAGGGTTTGCTCACCGCGAAAATGGACCTGTCCGAGCCAACGCTTCTGGAACCTGGCGTCATTTACATAATTCCGCTCATGGAGAGTCTCAACCTCCCTTCAGACGTTTTCGGAATCGCCAACCCCAAGAGCACGACCGGAAGACTCGATATCTTTACCCGTCTAATTACAGAACATGGAGACGAATTTGAGCGAGTACGTAGAGGCTATCATGGAGGGTTGTACGTCGAGGTCATCTCTCAATCATTCCCTATAATTGTTCAGGCCGGAATGACCCTGAACCAACTCCGGTTCGGACGAGGAAAATTCGTCGTCGCCGGCGATGCTAAATTGAAGCAACTGGATCAAGACGCGCTTTTAATTGACGCCGACGAAAATAGCGGCAGATTTGATATTGATCGGGGCCTTCGGATAACAGTTGATCTCGAGGGAAATGGCTCTGGCGTCGTCGCTTATCAGGCTAAGCGATCTTCGCCGCCGATTGACCTCAGCAGGATCGATCATTACGACATTGCCGAGTTTTGGAGCCCTATCTATCAGAACGATAAACGGCAATACATTCTTGACCCGGGAGAGTTTTACATTCTGGCATCTAAGCAGCGAGTACGCGTCCCAGCCGATCTGGCGGCCGAAATGCTGCCATATGATCTCGCGACACAGGAGTTTCGCGTCCATTACGCTGGCTTTTTTGATCCTGGATTTGGATACGGAAGAGACGGTGAAATCCCGGGAACGAGGGCAGTCCTCGAAGTCCGCGCGAACGAGATGCGAATTCTCTTGGAGGATGACCAGTTTGTAGGGCGGCTGAACTACTACAACATGTCGGCGAAGCCAAGCAAAGTCTACGGCGGCACCATTGGCTCGAACTATCAGCAACAAGGACTTGCGCTTGCAAAACAATTCAAACGGGATCAGCAATACTCGTCTGGCCTCGTGCCAAGTTCCAAGCAGGAAGCTAAGGGTAATGCGAACGCAACGTCATCTTCGAGGGACGATGAACAGCAACGCAATGAACCGAACGACGAAGCAGAATATTCAATTCTGAAAATCGCATTCCCTGAGAGCAGTGAACATAGATTCCATGCCAAGGATTGAGAGGAAATACTTGATTGCCCTTCGACTACCTTCCTTCTGACTCATTCTTCACCCTGTTCCATTCTTTCTTAAGGTAGTTTCCCGTAGCGTCACGGAGCTCGGTCAAGGCCGCGGGGAGCTCTTTTTTGACATCTCCTTGTTCCGATAATTCTCGAGCACGAATTGCCAGCGTCTTTAATCTTTGGTCCTCCGGGTCCACAGGGTTGAGATGCAGGGCAATTTGATGCAGGAGGGTGTCGCGCTGCAGTAACATCTCCGTTCTCTTATCTAGTGGCAAAGAATGATCTGCGAGGCGAGTAGTCACCGCAATGAACTCCGAGACCTCGTCGCGCAGCGTATCAATCCATTTCAGGCGAGAAGTTGTAACTGTATTTACAAAAATCGTTCGCCTGTTTGTCCGCAAGCTGTAAATTAAATTCGCGACGCTGACGACAAAAGTGACTGCGATCCCGGTAATGGCGACTACGTCGTTCGATCCCATTTCCTCACCCCATCGCTGTAAATTCACGCCAACGAACAATTATCGCCGGTTACGCGGGGACCCACTCGGGAGCGCGCCTCTACGAGCCCCTACCGCATCGCCGACCATATCGCCAGGTTCACGCCGACCATCAGCACCGACGCGCCCGGTATCAGCAGCAGCGCCCGCTTCAGGCGCACCGGGTCGTCGCCGGCGATAGCGCCGATGAGCCGTGAACTGACCGCCAGCCCCGCCCATCCACAGGTGATGACAATGCCGATGGCCGTGCCGCTCATGCGCGGAAAGGCGTTGCCGACCATGGCCAGGGTGGTGGGAAAGACCGGAGCCATCGCCAGGCCGGCGATAAACACCAGCACCGCCGCTGCTGTCGGCTTGCTGGTCCGGAGCATGAGGAATGTGGTCACAGCCATGGCGATGGAAGAGGCCAGCGTCACGATCACCGCGGGCACATGGATCAGAATGGGCGACACGCCCACCCGGCCGACGAGCAGGCCCAACGCAAATCCCAGCGAAAGAATATTCAGCGCACGCGATTCCGGAATCCCCTGCGCGATCAAATGGCGCGGCAGCCAGTTCCATACGCCCACTTCGCACGATATGTAAAGAAAAAGGAAGAAGCCCAGCAGGAACAGGAGAGGCCGCCCCAGCACCGGCCCCGCATCGGCCAGCACAAAGCTCCCCGCGCCTGACGGAGCGGGCATGCTGGTCATGGCCTGGATGGCGAGCGAGACCACGGTCAGCGACGCAACCGTGTAGCAGAGACGAACCCAATTTTTCTTGAAGACATTCGCGGAGATGAACGGCGTGGCCAATCCGCCCAGGCCAAAGAAGAGATTGACCAGGTTCAGCGCAGTGGCGCGATGTGTCTCACTGACGCCGCTGACCAGCGCGTTGGCGCCGGTGACCACGATGCCGCCGCCCACGCCGAGCAGAAACAACAGGAAGACAATGCTGCGGAAACCTTTCGACCGCGGCAGCCAGAAGAGCGCAACTGCGATGAACGCCAGGCCCAGGATGAGGCCTGCCTTATCGCCCTCGTTGTCCAGCAGCGGGCCCACACCAAGGGACGCAATCATCAGTCCCAGCGCCTGCGCGAAGGCGATGGTCCCGTTCTGCGTCGGGGTCAGGCGGAAGCGATCGGAGAGGTCGGGCAAAATGGTGCCCAGCATGGCGGCTATCATTCCATAGACGAAGATTGCGAGGATGGCTGCAAAGATCAGCACGCGGTGGACTTCCTTTCAATGCTCGGGGTCGGTGTGCGTAAACTCAATTCAACAGGAATTACTTTTTCAATTTGGATTCGTCAGAATTGTACCGCGCGGCACTGCTGCCCGACCAAAAGGGAACGTTGCGTGCATAGCTTGCGTATCTCCCGAACATAAATATCGGAGCCGAGGACACCCATGGCCAATCTCTGGAACGACGTCAAGCACGCCCTGCACATGTTCATCAAGAACCCCGGCTTCACAATCGCCGCCGTGGCCGCGCTGGCCATCGGCATCGGGGCCAACACGGCCATCTTCACCGTGGTGAATGCAGTGTTGCTCAAGCCGCTGTCGTATCCCAACGCTGACCGCATCGTACAGTGCCTCAATACTGCGCCTGAAGGCAACTGGCCCGGCGCCTCCATCCCCAAGTTCCACATCTGGCAGCAGCAGACTAACGTCTTCCAGGAGATCGCTGCCTACGACTTCGCCGGTCCCGGCTTCAACATCACCGGCGACCGCCCCGAGCAGATTCACGGCCTTCACGTCACCGAGGGCTATTTCCGCCTCTTCGGCGCGCCCATCCTGCTGGGCCGCACCTTCACGCCGCAGGAAGACGCACCCAACGGCGGCCACGTAGTGGTGCTCAGTTACGGCCTGTGGCAGCGTAAGTTCGGCGGCAATCCAAACATCGTCGGCCAGTCGCTCTCACTGGGCAACGAGGCGTATACCATCATCGGTGTCCTGGGCAAAGACTTCCTCTCCGACCCTGACGCCGACATCTGGGTGCCTTTCCAGTTTGAGCCCAACAGCACCAACCAGGGCCATTACTTCCGTGCCGCCGGAATGCTCCGTGCAGGCACGACGCTGGCCCAGGCCAACGCGCAAATGAAGCTGGCCGGCGACCAGTTCCGGCGCACTTATCCTGAAGCCGACCCCAAGGCAAGTTTCGCCGTCGAACCGCTGCGCGATTCCATCGTCGGCGATGCGCGCAAGTCCCTGTTCATCCTGCTCGGCGCCGTCGGCCTTGTCCTGCTCATCGCCTGCGCCAACGTGGCCAATCTCCTGCTGGTGCGCGCCACCGGCCGCAAACGCGAGTTCGCCATCCGCTCCGCTCTTGGAGCCGGACGCGTACGGATCATTCGTCAGTTGCTTACCGAGAGCGTTTTGCTCGCCGTGACCGGCGGCCTTCTCGGGCTTGGCCTGGGGTTCATCGGTGTGCGCGCGCTGCTGGCCATCAGTCCCGCCGGCCTGCCGCGCATCGGCGAAGACGGTTCCGCCATTGGCGTGGACTGGCGCGTGCTCGGCTTCACCCTGGCAGTCTCGCTCCTCACCGGCATTCTCTTCGGACTCTTTCCCGCTTTCAGCGCCTCGCGCACCGACCTCAATTCCACGCTGAAAGAGAGCGGAAGCCGCTCCGGCACCGGCTTCCGTCAGAGCAAAGCGCGCTCGCTTCTGGTGGTCAGCGAAGTGTCGCTGGCGCTGGTGTTGCTGGTCGGTTCGGCCTTGCTCATCCGCACCTTCATGGCCCTGCGCGGGGTCAATCCAGGGTTCGACTCGCACAACATTATCACCCTCGAAATGTCGCTCACCGGCGACCGTTTCCAGAAGACGGCCGGCGTGGCCCAGCTCTCGCGCGAAGGCCGCGACCGCTTGAACGCCATCCCCGGCGTCGAGCTCTCGGCCTCCACCTGCTGCCTGCCCATCCAGGGCCAGTTCGGCCTGCCGTTCAATATCGTCGGCCGTCCGCCTGTCAAGCAGAAGGACACACCCGGCGCGGGATGGATGAGCGCATCGCCCGGCTACTACCAGCTTTTCAAGATCCCCATCCTGCGCGGCCGCGATTTTACTGAGAACGACACCGCCGCCGCTCCCGGCGTCGTCCTCATAAACGAAGCACTCGCCAAGCAATACTTCCCCAAGGAAAACCCGGTCGGCCAGCAAGTGATTATCGGCAAGGATGTAGGACCGGATTTCGACGAGCCCGCGCGCCAGATCGTTGGGGTGGTCGGCAACACCCACGACGGCGGCCTCGCCAGCGACCCTGGCTCACTTATGATTGTTCCCGAGGCCCAGGTTACCGACGGCATGACCGCGCTGAATGCGCGCATCGTTCCGCTGCGCTGGGTGGTGCGCACCCGCGGCGACCCCCATCAGGCCGTTCCCGCCATCGCTGAGCAACTACGCCAGGCCAGTGGCGGATTTCCCGTGACCCGCGTCCGCAGCATGGACGAAATCGTCTCCCGCTCCACCTCGCGCGAAACCTTCAACATGCTGCTGCTCACCATCTTCGGCGCCGTTGCGCTTGTGCTGGCCGCCATCGGCATCTACGGCCTCATGGCCTACTCCGTCCAGCAGCGCACCCAGGAGATCGGCATCCGCATGGCGCTCGGAGCCGACCGCTCCACCATTCGCAAACTCGTCGTATGGCACGGCATGAGGCTGGCCCTGGCCGGGGTTGCGTTGGGCATCGGCGCTGCGTTCGGTCTGAGCCGTCTCATCGCCAGCTTCCTTTTCGGCGTCAAATCCTGGGACCCTGCTGTCTTTGTCACGGTGCCAATCATTCTCTCGGCCGTAGCCCTGCTGGCCGTCTGGCTCCCCGCTTCCCGCGCCGCCAAACTCGATCCCATGCAGGCCCTGCGGGTCGACTGACTCCCGGCCGCGATCGACCCGGTAGGGCCTTCTCCGTTGCACAAGGCCGAAAGGAATAAAACCGAAAGGATTAAAACCGAAGGAGTCCCTTCAGGACGCCCGAGCACCGGGGCGCAGAATCAGAAAGACGCTGGCGATCACAACCGCCGTTCCAGCCAGTGTGCGCAGCGTGATCGCCTCACCGCCCACGAAATATCCCAGCGCCACAGCCACAATCGGATTCACATAGGCGTGACTGGCCACGCGCGTGGCCGGCATGCGCCCAAGCAGCCACACAAAAGCCGTAAAAGCCAGCAGCGAACCGCAGACGATGAGATAAAGCAGCGCCAGTCCAGCGCGCAGCGAAACATGCGGCAACGGGTGCATCTCACCGATGGACGCCGAAAGCGCCAGCAGGATTCCGCCGCCCAGCATCATCGCCGCACCCGCGGTCAACGGCCTCGATTTGGGCAAATCCATCGACCGCGTGAGCACCGATCCCAGCGACCAGGTCACGGCGCCCGCGAGAATCGCAACGCATGGCCAAACGGCCATGTGCCCTTGAGCGCTGGGCAGCAGAAGTACGCCGACTCCGCTAAACCCCAGCAATGTCGAGACCACAACTGTCCAGCGGAAACGCCGTTGGCGAAGGATAAGCATCTCGAGCGCCAGTGTGATCAGCGGAATGGTTGCTTCCAGCACAGATGCAATGCCTGACGGCACATACTTCTCCGCCCAGAACAGAGGCCCATACTCGGCGACAAACATCAGCAGGCCCATCAGCAAAAGGTTGCGCCATTGTTTCTTCGAGGGCCCAGCCTCCCCCTTAATGCGCATGAAGGCAAAGAGCAGGACGCCGGCCGTAAAGAAGCGCGCCCCGGCTGCGAACAGGGGCGGCAACTCTGCAACCGCGATGCGTATAGCCAGGAAGGTGGTGCCCCAAAGAATGTAGATGGCGAAAAATGCCAGAAATACGCGCACATCGAACCGCGTTTTGGTTGAGCATGGCCGCATCATGGTAACCGTTGAATTAGTCATAGACAGTTATTATCTTTACAGAAGGACTGGTAACCTGTCAACATTGGTTAGGAGGTTATCGATGAGCAAGACCACTGACACCCCCGGCTTCGAGCTCATCGCCGGCAACTCGGCGCTCGATTTGGTCAACACGCTTGACTGGAGGTTCCGGCAGAATGGGTCTGAAGAATTGCTGGAAAGCTACGAGGCCCTGCTGGGCTTCATGGAAGAGAGCGAACTGCTGACCACCAAACAAGCGCGTCAACTGCAACGCGCAACTGGAACCAGCGCTGGCAGACACGCGCTGGAGCAATGTTTGCAGTTGCGCGAAGCCATTGCGCAGGTCTTTTATGCAAAGCTTGACGGCGACAGCCCGCTACCTGCGTCGCTCAAGACGCTGGAACACTTCTTCAAGGCGGCTCGGAACCATCAACAGCTTCGCTGGAAAAAGGCGGCCCTCGCCTGGAAATGGGCTGATGTTGAGGCTGAGCCGGAACTGCCGGTTTGGCTCCTGTCTGCCAGCGCGGCCGGACTCATGCTCTCGGACGACGCGCGCAGAGTGCGCGCCTGCGACAACCCCGAGTGCCGCTGGCTTTTCATGGATACAAGCAAGAATCACACTCGCCGCTGGTGCGACATGAAGATCTGCGGCAACCGCATGAAGGCGCGCCGATTCAAGGCCCAGCACAGGGCGTGAGGCTCCAACCTGTGCTGGACGCAGGGACACGTGGAGTGCCGATTTTGGTAAGTGCAGGACTTGTGCAGGACTTCGGTCGGCGCCGCTCCATTAAACTGCCAATAGAGTGACTGCGAGCGAAACGAGACCGGTAAACGAATCAGCGTTCCCTGCCGCGATGGCCTTGGGCCTGGCCGCCATGCTGCTGGTCGCCGGTTGCGGCACGCCCGGCGCCCCGCTGCCACCCTCGCTCAAACTCCCTGACCCGGTCATCAATCTTGCCGCATCCCGCACTGGCAACCAGGTCTCGCTCACCTGGACCATGCCCCGGAGAAACACAGACAAACTTCTGCTCAAGGGCAACGTTGCGGTGCGTGTCTGCCGCAAGGAAAACGCAGGCGCCTGTCTGCCTGTGGCTGCGAATCTGTCTTTCGCTCCCCTGGCCAAGGCCGCATTCATTGAGACGCTGCCGTCGGCGCTGGCCTCGGGCGCGCCTCGTGCGCTCACTTACTCTGTCGAGTTGCTCAGCCCCCACGGCCGTTCCGCCGGCCCGTCGAATGCCGCGCACGTGCTGGCCGGCGAAGCGCCCGACCCCGTAACCGGTCTTTCCGCCGAGCTCCGCAAAGACGGCGCCGTGCTGCACTGGAATGCCGATACAGCCCCATCGCCGGCCACCGTCATCCGCCTCCATCGCAAATTGCTCACACCCCATCCGAGCACCGAGTCCGCCGCTAAGCCCGACTCTCAGCAAGGTTTCCTGGCCCCGCCCACTGAGCCCATCGAGCAAAGCTTGCTTGTCGACTCCACCACGCAGCCCGCCCAGGCATTGGACAAGACCATCCGCTTCGGCGAAACCTATGAGTATCGCGCTCAGCGCGTTTCCCGCGTCACCGTCGAGGGCCAGACCGTCGAGCTGGCCGGCCCGCTTTCGGACCCCATCCGCGTCGAGGCCATCGACACATTCCCGCCCGCCGTTCCCTCCGGCCTGGCCGCCGTGGCTACAGCCGCGGACTCGGCCGCCGGCGCCTCCCCGTCCCCTTCCATCGACCTAAGTTGGCTGCCCGTTGCCGAAGCCGACCTGGCCGGTTATGCGGTCTACCGCCGCGAAGGCGAAGGCGCATGGCAGCGCATCTCGTCCGCTCAGCCCGTTGTCGGTCCGGGCTTCCACGACCCTGAAGTCCAGCCCGGCCACACCTACACCTACGCCGTCACCGCCATCGACCAGCTCGGCCATGAGAGCGCGCGGTCGCCGAAAGCTGAAGAGACCGTTCCCAACCCGTAGCACCAAACGCACCGCCAGGAGAGATTCTTCCCATGAAATACTGCCGCTTCCTGCTCGATGACAAACCCCACTACGGAGCCGTCGAAGATCGCGCCGGCCAGCCATGGATCGCCGATCTCATCCACGCTCCGGAAGAAGATCTTGTCTTCCACCTGGCCCACAGCCGCGCCGGCGCGCCGTCTCTCGACTTCGAGTCGCTCGCATTCGAGCCCATGCCGCTCTCGGCAGCGCACCTTCTCGCACCCGTAACCCCCTCCAAGATCATCTGCGTCGGCCGCAACTATCGCGACCACGCCAAGGAGCTCGGCAACGAAGTCCCCACCGAACCGCTGCTCTTCTTCAAGCCGCCGTCGTCGCTGCTCAAACCGGGCGGCGTGGTGCGCATGCCCGCGGCCTCGGCCCGCGTGGACTTTGAAGGCGAGTTGGCCCTGGTCATTGGCCGCCGCACCACCAATCTCGCTCCCCGCGCCGACTGGCGCTCCGTCATTCGCGGCTACACTCTGGCCAACGACGTAACCGCCCGCGACCTGCAAAAGAAAGAAGCCCAGTGGACGCGCGCCAAGGGCTTTGACACCTTCTGCCCCGTCGGCCCCATGGTCAGCGATGAGGTCGACCCCGAGGCCGGACTCATCCTGGAAACCCGCGTCAACGGCGAGCTGCGCCAGCACGGGTCAACCCTTGATTTCATTTTTTCGATCCCCGAATTGCTGAGCTATATCACGGCAGCCATTACGCTTGAGCCCGGCGACCTGATCCTCACCGGCACTCCTTCAGGAGTGGGGCCGCTCCAGGCTGGAGATCGCGTCGAAATCAGCATTCCCGGCTTAGGCGTCCTCGCCAACACGTTCCAACCCGACACCGACTAGCCACCGCATTCGCCACAAATGCACCCAACGTTCATTTCCCGCATCTCAATAAGCTGTACACTGGTCCCCAGCGCGAGTCCCAAACGGGACTCCAAAATGCGCTTTGGCCCACAGCGAAGCTGGGCCGCCCTTCCCCAAGGAGGAATCATGCCGAAGAATCTTCTCGAACAGTTGCGCAAATACACCGTGGTGGTCGCCGACACCGGCGACATTGAGGCGATGGAGAAGTTCCGCCCCCAGGACGCCACCACCAACCCCTCGCTGATCACCACCGCCGCGCAGTTGCCGCAGTACCAGCCCATCGTCGACGGCGTCCTGAAGGATGCGCGCAACGAGCTGGGCGAGGGCGCAACCGACAAAGCCGTGGCCAACCTGGCCTTCCAGCGCCTGGCCATCGCCTTCGGGAAAAAGATCCTGGCCATCGTTCCCGGCCGCGTCTCCACGGAAGTGGACGCGCGCCTGTCCTACGACACCCAAGCCACCATAGCCCAGGCCCGCAGCATCATTGCCCAGTACGACAAAGCCGGCATCGGCCGCAATCGCATTCTGGTCAAGATCGCCTCCACCTGGGAAGGCATCAAGGCTGCCGAAGTGCTCGAGAAGGAAGGCATCCACTGCAACCTGACGCTGCTCTTCGGCCTGCACCAGGCCATCGCCTGCGCCGAGGCCGGCGTCACCCTCGTCTCGCCCTTTGTCGGCCGCATCCTCGATTGGTACAAGAAAGACACGGGCAAGGATTACCAGGGCGCCGCCGACCCCGGCGTGCAGTCGGTCACCAGGATTTACAACTACTTCAAGCACTTTGGATATAAGACGGTGGTCATGGGCGCCAGCTTCCGCAACATCGGCGAGATTACCGAGTTGGCCGGCAGCGACCTGCTCACCATCTCCCCACAACTGCTGGCCGAGCTCGAATCCAGCGAAGCCGACCTGCCGCGCAAGCTCGACCCGGTTGCCGCCAAGTCCATGAACATCGGAAAGATTCCCATGGACAAGGACGTCTTCGAAGCCATGCACGCCACCGACCGCATGGCCACGGACAAGTTGAAGGAAGGCATTGAAGGCTTCTCCGCGGCGCTCGTCAAGCTGGAAGGTCTGCTGGCCAAGCGTCTGGCCGAGCTCGAACAGCGCACCCCGGCAACTGTCTGATCGCAGCCCATTCGCGCAAAAGGGGCAGCCCATTGTGGTTGCCCCTTTTTGTTTTGTGCCCTCATCTTAGTTCGCAATCGGTACTGCACACTGCTAACAATCTTGATTCACCCCTTCGTGGTATTTACAACTTTACCGATAGTCTTAGTGTTACAGAGAGATGAACAGGCACTGGCTGGCGTCCCCGGCTCGCTGCAATCTGGCAACCGGCCAATGCTTCACAGGCAGACCGGCTGCCCGCGCGCAGTCATGGGAGGTGTGTATGCAGGCCCCGAATCATCCAGTTCCGTCTCATCCGCTCGAACCTTTCTTCCAGCAGGTGGTCCGCAATAGCTACGAGGGCAAGCTGGGACTCAACGATCCCGATGTTACGGCCTATGTCGCCCACCTGCTCTGTGAATTCTCCCAGTCCGACAAGCTCTACCAGGTGCGCGACGAAGCCGGACGCCCCATCGAAGAGCTCACCGAGATGATGCTCGCCTCCGACCCCGTTCACGGGACCGCGCCTTCTTTCGACGCCGAGCGCGCGCTGCGCAAGCACATCGGCGACTACTCGCTGTTTGTTGCCGGCATGTATCCCGAGGCCATTTCTTCCGATCGCCGCAATCGCCGTCATCATCCCTCGCTGGGCGAGCTCATCCAGGCCGGCAAGGAGAGCTACTTCATCGTCAGCCAGTTCAATCTCTTCGAGTATGAGCAGGAAGCCCCGCTCTTTGCGCGCCTCTCCGATCGCTTCGAGCGCTGCATCCTCGGCCTGACGCTGGTCCGCGAAGAATTGGGCCCGCGCAAGCCGCTCATGCTGCCGCCCACGGTCAACTAACAGAGAGACTCCATGAATTCGTTACTCGCCGCGAAACCTTGGGTGCCCCAGAGCCTGCCCTGAGCTTGCCAAAGGGTCTCGCTTTTGAGACCTGGGTTCTTACACTAATCTTGGTGTTCGGGTTCTGACATCGGTCCTCGCCGCAAGATTCGCCTCCCCCTGCAATTTTCAGATACGCTTGTCTGAAGCCGCATGATCTTCGCCCACACCGTCGGAAACACGCGCTACGTCTGCGCCGACCTGCGCGACCTGCTGGCCAAAGCCACGCCTCTGCGCAGCGGCGACGTGCTCGCCGGCCTGGCCGCGGAATCGGCGGAGCAGCGCGTCGCGGCCCAGTTCACGCTTGCCGACCTGCCCCTGGCGCATTTCCTCAATGAGCAGGTAGTGCCCTATGAGGACGACGAAGTCACCCGCCTCATTGTCGATACGCACAACGCCGAAGCCTTCGCGCCGATTCGCTCCTGCACCGTAGGCGAACTGCGCAACTGGCTTCTGTCCGACGAGGCCACTCCAGCCCGCCTCGCCGCTCTCGCTCCTGGAATCACCCCGGAGATGGCCGCCGCGGTCAGCAAACTCATGCGCGTCCAGGACCTCATCGCCGCCGCCCAAAAAATCCGCGTGGTCACGCGCTTTCGCTCGACCGTCGGCCTCACCGGCCGGCTCAGCGCGCGTTTGCAGCCCAACCACCCCACAGACGATCTCGCCGGCATCGCCGCGTCGATTCTCGATGGCCTGCTCCTTGGCTCCGGCGATGCCGTGATCGGCATCAACCCGGCCGGAGACAATGTTGCCGTCACCGCGCGCCTGCTGCGCATGATCGATGCGCTGCGCGAGCGGTTCCAGATCCCCGTGCAGAGCTGCGTCCTGGCCCACATCACCACGCAGATGGAAGCCCTCAACGCCGACGCGCCCGTCGACCTGATCTTTCAATCCATCGCCGGCACCGAGGCCGCCAACCGCAGCTTCGGCGTGAATCTCGCTTTGCTGACCGAGGCACACGACGCCGGTCAGCAGTTGAAGCGTGGAGCGCTCTGCGCCGATGGCCAAATCGGCGACAACATCATGTATTTCGAAACCGGCCAGGGCTCCGCGCTCTCCGCAAACGCGCACCACGGCGTAGACCAGCAGACCCTTGAAGCCCGCGCCTACGCCGTCGCGCGCGCCTTCCGCCCCATGCTGGTCAACACCGTGGTCGGCTTCATCGGGCCTGAATATCTCTACGACGGCAAGCAGATCGCCCGCGCCGGCCTGGAAGACCACTTCTGCGGCAAGCTGCTCGGCCTGCCCATGGGCTGCGACGTCTGCTACACCAACCACGCCGAGGCCGACCAGGACGACATGGACACGCTGCTGACGCTGCTGGGCGCGGCCGGGGTCAACTACATCATGGGCGTGCCCGGCGCCGACGACGTGATGCTTAACTACCAGAGCACCAGCTTCCACGACGCGCTCTACCTGCGCCGCATCCTGGACCTGAGGCCCGCGCCGGAGTTCGAGGCCTGGCTCGCAGGAGACGGCTTCCACCGGCTGGAGCTCGAAGCGAACCATCCCGAGAGACTGCTCATCGCATGAGCGACCATTCACAACCCGCGCTGGTCCCTGCGTTGGCCCAGCGGCTGCGAGCCTTGACCCCGGCGCGCGTCGGCCTGGGCCGCACCGGCGTGAGCCTTGAAACGCATGACCTGCTCGACTTTCAGCGCTGCCACGCGCAGGCGCGCGACGCCGTCCACAGCCGTCTTGAGGCTGCAGCAATGGCCGCCACCTTGGCCGCAGTCTCCTCGGCAGAAGTCCTCCGCCTGCATTCCGCAGCCGCGGACCGCGCCACCTATCTGCAGCGCCCCGATCTCGGCCGCATACTCGACGAGCCCAGCCGCAACCTGCTCGCCGCTCACTCCAGTCCGGCCGAACTCGGCGCGCGCGATCTGGCTCTCATCGTCGCCGACGGCCTCTCCGCACTGGCCGTCGAGCGTCACGCGACTCCGCTCGTCAGCGAGCTGATCTCTCACCTCGACGGCTGGCATCTCGCCCCGCTGTGCGTCGTCGAGCAGGCCCGCGTAGCCATTGGGGATGAAATCGGCCTTGCCCTCGGCGCGCAAATCTCGGTCGTTCTCATCGGCGAGCGCCCCGGCCTCAGCTCGCCCGACTCGCTCGGCGCCTACATCACCTTTGCGCCACGCCCCGGCCGCACCGACGCCGAACGCAACTGCATCTCGAATATTCGCGCCGAGGGCCTAAGCTACGCGCAGGCCGCCGCTCAACTGGTCTACTATCTCACTGAGGCGCGGCGTCGGCAGTTGACCGGCGTGGCTCTGAAGGAAGAATCGGGCAAATTGAAAGCGGGGTTGAGAGCGGGCTTGAAAGAGGGCTGAGTGGCAATGAAGCGTTGGCTGCAGCGGGCGGTGGTGGTCCTGGTGGCGGGCTTTCTAGCCGTGTACGGCGGCGATTGGGCCATCTACAAGCTGCGCGGCTCGCCCACCTCCACGGTATCGGTCAACCGATTCATGACCGTCCCGCTCAAGGGCAACAAGATCGAGTACGACTACGTTGGCACCGCGGACGTTCCCTGCTCTATCTCGCTGTTTCCCCAGGCAGGCCAGAGCCCCTGCTGGCACCTGCGCCGCAACCCGAACCAGACCACGACCCTTTGAGAAGAAACAGAAATTCGAATTCACTGCCTTCTTGGACCGATGGCTGCCTCAGCTATTTGGCTAATTTGTTGGCTGGATGCCCCAGGTCTCGCGTTTGAGACCTGGGAGACTACCTATCCACACGGTCGCGGTACTAGTCCCCGGCTTGCGATTTTCCAATCTTGGTCTTGGCTTCCCCGCCACTCGCCGCCTGCGGAGACTTGGGAGCCGGAGCAAACGCCGGGTCCCAGTAGAGCAGCCTGCCGCAACTGTCACAAGTCAGCAGTTCGCCCTCGCGCAGTTGGTTCCACATCTGCGGCCGGACACCCATGCGGCAGCCGTTGCACTGCTGATTTTCAGCCCGCGCCAGTCCCGTGCCGCGCGAGCCGGAAAGCCGGTCAAACCGCGTCAGCCACTCCGGTTCAATCTCCTGCCGCAGCACCTCGCGGTCCGCGTTCAGCACCGCCAGCTCCGCATTGAACTCCTGCTGCCGCAGCGTCACGCGTGCCCTGGTCTTGTCCAGCGCGCCGGCCAGCCGCTCCACCTCGGCGCGCGCCGCGGCCAGCGCCGCCTCCTGCGCCTCGGTCCGCTCCAGGCTGGCAAACTCCTCGTTCTCCAGCCGTTCCGCCTCGCCGGATACAAACTGGATTTCGTGCTCGATGGCCGCGGCCTGCTCAGGTGTCTTGACCGCATCGAGTTGGGTTTTGAAGCGCGCCGCCTTCTGCCGGTGAGCGGCAATCTCCCGTTCCAGCTTGGTCCGCATCATCTCTTCCCGGTTCAACGCATCTGATGATTCAGCAGCCTGGCGCTCGGCCGCGGCCAGGGCTGCTTCGGCCTGGGCAGATTCGGCCGGCAGTGCGCGCAGGGCTGTGGTCAGCCGTGCGCGCTCCAAATCCACGCTTTGCAGCTTTACGAGCTTTTCAATGTGCGGTTGCATCTGTGATAGGAAGTTTACGCCCTTGACCGTCTAATCAGAAAGGGTCGGCGGCCCGGTGCGGCGAGAACAGGCACAAAGAGGGAGGCGCTTTTTGGCGGAGATGCGCGCATCATTCTGGAGCTGGAAGAGAGGATTCATGTGGATTTCGATCAGCCTGCTCCTGCTCCTGGTTGCCCTGGCCGTGGTGGTATCGGTTCTTTTGCGCCACGCCGAGCCGTACGTCCGCGCCCGCATCGTCAACACCCTGCGCGACCGCTTTCACGCCCGCGTGGAGCTGGACAGCTTTCAAATGTCGCTTGGCCACGGGCTTCAGGCCGAAGGCCGCGGCCTGCGCATCTGGCCGCCGGCGCAGGTTGAAGGCGTTACCGTGCCCGCGACCGCAGCCCCCGGCGACCCGCTCATAAGCCTCGACGAGTTCCGCTTCCATGCCCCGCTCCACTACCAGCCCGGCAAGCCCATCCACATCTCTAAAATCGAATTGAAAGGCCTGGAGATTCATCTTCCACCCAGGTCCCACTTTATCCACGCGTCCGGTTCCGCGTCCGGCCCCGCATCCGGTCCCGCTGCCGCGCAACCCGCCGCCGCCGGCCTGGTCTCCTTCGGCATAGACAGGATCGAATGCACTTCGGCCCATTTTGTGCTTGAAACCAGCAAACCCGGCAAGCTGCCGGTGGACATCGCCATCGCTCACTTCAGTGCCGCCAACGCCGCGGGCGGGTCCATCCGCCCCGACAGCGCCTTGCACTTCGAGGCGGAGCTCACCAATCCCCGCCCCGTCGGCACTGTCCACTCCAAGGGAACCTTCGGCCCATGGAAGGTCGAGGACCCCGGCGAGAGCCCCATCCAGGGCGACTACCAGTTTGACAACGCGGACCTCGCCTCGTTCAAAGGTATTGCCGGCATTCTCTCCTCTACCGGCAATTACCAGGGCACGCTGCGCGACCTGACGGTAGACGGCGACACCGACACGCCCGATTTCCGCCTCACCCACTTCGGCAACGCCTTGCCGCTGCACACGCACTTCCACGCCAAAGTCGACGCCACCAACGGCGACACCTGGCTTGACCCCGTCGACGCCACGCTGGGCCACTCCCATTTCACCGCGCAGGGCCAGGTGGTTCGCGTCGTCGTCCCCGACCCCGCCCCCGACGCTCCCGCCGGCCATCTCATCAGCAAGGGCCACGACATTGCCCTCGACATCAACGTCAACTCGGCGCGCATCGAAGACTTTCTCCGCCTCGCCAGTCACAGCTCCACGCAGCTCCTCACCGGCGCGCTGACCATGAAGGCCGCGCTGCACATCCCGCCCGGCCCCGCGCCCGTCCACGAGCGCCTCACGATCAAGGGCACATTCAATCTCGATCAGGCCCGCTTCACCAGCAACAAAATTCAGGATCGCCTTACCCAGCTCAGTCTCCGCGGTCAGGGCCGGCCCAAGGAAATGAAGGCCGCCGATCCCGATGCCACGCGCTCCGCCATGCAGGGCGATTTCCAGATGGCGCGCGGCGTCATCACTCTGCCCGCGCTCACCTATGCCGTTCCCGGCGCAAATATCCAGTTGAAGGGCGCGTACGGCGTCGAAGGCGGCAGTTTGGATTTTGCCGGCGCGGCCCGTCTCGACGCCACCGTCTCGCAGATGGTGGGCGGCCTGCTGGGTGTGCTGCTGAAGCCCGCCGACCGCTACTTCAAGAAGGACGGTGCCGGCACCGAGATTCCCATCCACATCTCCGGCACTCGCGAAGACCCCACCTTTGGGATCGACTTCGACCGCATGAGAGGCAAGACCAAACCCGAGCCACCTCCCGAGCCGCCTGTACAAAATCAATAACGCCGGCCGGAAGCACGGAATCCCTAGGCGACGAGGCTAAGATCGACCAACCCCTCCGCTAACTTGCTAACTCGCTAACCCGCGAAGCGGGGCTGACTCGCTGATTCATACCCTTCGCTTCTTGAGAGCTCGATCCCAAAGAACATGAGACGCCATCAGGCCCGTCTCCCCTAGGGAGACCGCGAAAATAGCCCGGGGTGAAGCGCAGCGCAACCCGGGGATAGCTGCCTCTCGAACGGCCGCGCCCCGTAGGGGTGCTGCAAAACCCACCCAAACATCGGGCTTCCCCGCAACCCAACAGGGAAATCGCCCCGCGAACCTCACTGCGCAAACAAATCCAGGGGAATAGCACCGCCCATGGCCTTGTATCCCGCAGGCGAAGGGTGCAGATGGTCGCCGATGTCGTAGGCGGGCAACAGGCGATCGCGATGGTTAGGATCGGCCACGACGCTGTCGAAATCGATCACCGCGTCGAAGTGCCCCGCAGCGCGAATCCATTGGTTCAAGGCCTGCCGGTCTGCTTCGCTCATGGCTCCGGGATGATAGTAATCGGAACCCACATAGGGCGTGATGGTTCCTCCAATCACCCGCAGGCCATGCGCACGGGCGCGCACAACGATCTGTTGGTAGGCGGCGATAACGCGCCGCACAAGTTCCGCATGTTCGGCCGGCGAGGCTTCGCCGTTCCGGGCCAGTCCGCCCAGGTCGTTGACGCCCTCGAACACGATCACCCAGCGCACCCCCGCGGGCGCCAGCACGTCGCGGTCGAAGCGCGCCAGCGCACTCGGCCCCAGGCCATCCGTAAGCAGATGATTGCCGCCGATGCCCTGGTTCGAGACGCCGATGGACCGCGTCCCCGGCGAAGCCTGCAGGCGGCCCGCAAGCACATCCGTCCAGCGGTTGTTTCCATTGGTGGTGGCTCCGTGCCCATCGGTGATGGAGTCACCCAGCACAACAATAGAAGCGGCGCCGGGCGCGGCGAGCACGTCGACCTCCGAGACCTGGTACCAGTGATCGACCTGCTTCGCGTCTTTGAGATCGGCCACTGCCACAGAATCTCCATGGGAGTAATACGACGTTGCCCGCGAGCCTGGATGTCCGGTCTGGGGCGCAGGCGGCGTATCCAGATGAAATGTCACCGCCAGGTCGGAGAGCGCGGCCAGCGGATAATCGACCGGCTCGGAGACAAACTCAGCGCCTGCCGGCACGGTCACGTCCGCGCTGCCGGCGAAGACCAGCGCCCTGTCGGTTGCCGGATCGATGGCTGCCGACGCAGCCGAGAGCGGACGCGCGATGTGCACCGAGGTAAAATGCAAGGGCGAACTGCCGAATGCATTCGACACGTGCACACGGATTGCCGGCCCACCCGCAGAAAGATGAAAGATCTGACGTACGGTCGCGTCGCGAAGCTCGTCGGGCACAAGAGCATTTTGCGGTTCAGGAACCTGCTGCGCCGCTCCCCAACTCGCAATCCAGACCTGGGCGTTGGCCCCAGTCTGCGCGTGCAGGCGGCCGCCGACGTCAGCCAGCGTGAGAACCAGCAAAAGAATCGGCCCGATTTTCCGTGCGCGTGTGCTATCCAAGCGTGTACCATGTCCCCGTACTAAATCGCTTTGCCGGCGAAAGAAAGCATAGCATTTCCGGAGGGTTCGCGTGCCCGGTTTCTTCAAGCGCCCTATCGTCTCTGGTTGTCTGGCGTGCACCATCGTCTTTCCTATGCTGGGGGCAGCGCAAGCGCCGTCCTCGCCGCCTCCGGTCACCTTCACAGCCGATCAGGACCACCAGAACATGATGGACCAGCTCGGCATCAAGGCGCTGCGCCCGGGGCCGAGCGGCGATGAGAAAGCCCCCAACCACGCCAACTACGACGAGTCCAAGGCCAATCCGTTCCCCGACCTTCCCGATCCGCTCACGCTCAACAACGGCGAGAAAGTGACGACCGCATCGATGTGGTGGGACAAGCGCCGCCCCGAGGTTGTGGAGATGTTCGAGAAGGAAGTCTACGGCCGAGTCCCGAAGAATCTGCCCAAAGTCACATGGACCGTCTCGGCGGTCGATCATGAGTTCATCGGTTTCAGCCCGGTCATCGCAAAGGATCTGGTCGGCGAAGTCGACAACTCGTCCTGCCCTTCGATTAAAGTAAAAATCCACATGACGCTCGTCACTCCGGCGCGCGCCACCGGCCCGGTTCCTGTTCTCATGATGTTCGGCCGCGCCGGTTTCCCGGCTCCCAACGAGCCCACCGGCGACGATTTGGACCGCATCAACGCGGCGATGAAGGCCTTGCTCATCCAACAGGACCCCACGCTGAAAGATGTCTTCGCCAAGCATCCCGCCTGGCAGCCGGCCAAAGCCACGCCATTTCAGTTTCCGCAGTTGAACGAAGACGGCGGTTTGCCCAACACCTATCAGCTCATTGCCGACGGATGGGGCTATGCCCTCTTCGATCCGGCCAGCGTGCAGGCCGACGACGGCGCCGGCATCACGCGCGGCATCATCGGCCTCGCCAATCAAGGCCAGCCGCGCAAACCCGACGACTGGGGAGCATTGCGCGCATGGGAGTGGGGCGCGGGCCGCGGCCTCGACTACCTTGAGACCGATCCCGCCGTGGACGCAAAGCATGTGGGAATAGAAGGCGTCTCGCGCTACGGCAAGGCAGCGCTGGTGACCATGGCCTTCGATCAGCGCTTCGACCTGGTGCTGGTGGGCTCGTCAGGCAAAGGCGGCGCCACGCTGCTGCGGCGCAACTTCGGCGAAGCCGTGGAAAGCCTCACCGGCGGCGAGTACTACTGGATGGCGGGCAACTTCATAAAGTACGGCGCGTCGGAGGCCAAGTTCGGCAGCAAGACTCCCGGCGACCTTCCCGTTGACTCCAACGAGCTGATCGCGCTTTGCGCGCCGCGCCTCACCTTCATCAGCTATGGCATTCCGGAAAAAGGCGACGCCCATTGGCTCGATCACCAGGGCAGCTTCATGGCGACAGTCGATGCCGGCCGGGTGTTTACGCTGCTGGGCGCAAAAGGCCTCGACATAAAAGAGGACTACCGCACAGCAAAGATGCCTCCCGTGAACGACGGCTTGCTCGAAGGCCAGCTTGCCTGGCGTCAGGACGACGGCGGCCACACCGACGCCCCCAACATGAAGTACTTCATCCAGTGGGCCGACAAATTCATCGGCCACACCCACCCGTGATCCTGGCCAGAAAAGCGCGTGATGCGATTTCGCCGCAACTCCCGCGACATTCCGGCCAAAATCTCCTTGGATCGGGCTTCTATCTTATGTTGACATCCGACCCGAGCGGTGCAATACTCAGGTCGAATGCCTACCCAAAAGAGTTCCGACGACCGGATTACCCTGTTGCAGGGAACGCTGGACCTGCTGATTCTCAAGACGCTGGTGCTCGGCCCATGCCATGGCCAGGGCGTGGCGCGGCTGATACAACGCCAGTCGGAAGAGGTCTTCTTCGTTGACCATGGCTCGCTCTACCTGGCCCTGCAGCGCCTCGAAGACAGGAAGTGGATCGCCGCAAAGCGGGGCGTCAGCGAGAACAACCGCAAGGCGCGCTTCTATTCGCTCACGGCGAAAGGCCGCGAGCGGCTGGTAGAGAAGGCCGGCGAGTGGCAGCGCCTGACGAGAGCCATGGAACTGATTCTGAGCGGCAGTTCCGGACCAAATGCCGAGGAGGCCTGAGCCATGTTCAAACGCACACGGAGCAGGGAAGATTTTGCAGCGGAGGTCAGGGAGCATCTTGAGCTGGAAGCCGACGAGCTGAAACGCGAAGGCCTGAGCGATGAAGAAGCTCGCCGACAGGCAAGAGTGGAGTTCGGCAGCGTGCGCGCGGCGCAGGAGCGCTTTTACCTGAGAAGGCGCGTGGTCTGGCTCGACAATCTGGCGCGCGATCTGAAGTTCGCCTTTCGCCAGCTCAGGAGGAATCCAGGCTTCGCCGTCACGGCGATGCTGGTGCTCGCGCTCGGCATTGGCGCCAGCGTGGCCATCTTCGCGTTTGTCGACGCGGCAATGCTCGAGCCGCTGCCTTACGCGGATCCCAACCGCATCATGTCAGTGAACGAGAGCAGCGTTGAATCGCCGCGCTGGCCGCTCTCGTATCCGGATTTTCTCGATTGGCAACGCTTGAACAAATCCTTCAGCGCGATCGATGTGTACACCTGGAGCGGTTATATTCTGCGCACTGGCTCAGGCGCGGAACCAGTGATGGCCGACCGCGTGAGTGGCGGCTTCTTTCAAACCCTCGGCGTTCATCCCATGCTCGGCCGCGACTTCAATCCCGGCGAGGACCGCATTGGCGGTCCCAACGTCGTCCTCTTGAGTTACGGCACATGGCTTCATCGTTTCGGCGCGCGCCGTGAGGTGGTGGGGCAGACGGTGGACCTCGACAACCAGGCCTTCACAATCATCGGAGTTCTGCCCCGCTCGTTTTCCTTCGCGCCGGGCGGCAATGCAGAGTTCTGGGCTCCAATCAATGCGCTGTCTCCGCACGAACATTCGCGGGATTTCTATAACTTCATGGGAATTGGAAGGCTGCGCGAGGGGGGCACAGCGCAGGCCGCGCAGGCTGAAATGACGGCTATCGCAAAGCAGCTGCAACGGCAATATGCCATTACCGGCCGCGACCTGACTGCCAGTGTTGTTCCACTCTCCGAGGTCATCGTCGGCGACGTTCGACCCATCCTTCTCACGCTGTTCGCCGGCGCCGGGCTGCTGTTGTTGATTGCCTGCGTGAATGTGGCCAGCCTTGTTCTTGTGCGCTCGGAAAGCCGCCGCCGCGAGATTGCCGTCAGAGGCGCGCTGGGCGCAACGCGGGCGCGGCTGGTGCGCCAGTTTGTGACCGAGGGGCTCTTGCTGGCTGCGTTCGGCAGCGCCGCCGGGTTGCTGGTTGCCATTGGCGTCATGCGCTTCCTCAGCCGCCTGGTTCCCAAAGATATGGCCGCCAACATGCCGTTCCTCGCAGGCGTAGGGTTGAATGCGCACACCGGTACGTTTGCCGCCGCGGTTGCATTGCTGGCCGCATTGTTGTTGGCCGCCACGCCCACGCTGCGTCTCTCGTTTCAGAAGGTGCGCGACGGATTGGCAGACGGAGATCGCGGCGCTGCCAGCCGGCTCTGGCGCAGGCTGGGAGCAAACATGGTGGTCGTGGAGCTGGCCGTTGCCGTGGTTTTGCTGGCCGGCGCCGGGTTGCTGGGAAAGAGCTTCTATCGCCTGCTGCACGTGCCGCTGGGCTTCGAACCAAACCATCTAGCGACCGTGGACGTGATGGCTCCCGGCACGGTTTACACAACCCCCGAGCAGACCACAGGGCTCTATCGTGAAATTGCACGCCGGGTCTCAGGCCTGCCGGGAGTTCAGTCCTCCGGCGTTACCATGAGGCTGCCGGTCGACTGCGACTGCAACAGCGACAGGATACAGTTTCCCGGCAGGCCCTACCATGGCGAGCACAACGAGGTAGACGAGCGCCACGTGAGTCCGGACTATCTCTCTACCCTCAAGGCGAGCCTGGTGCGTGGGCGGATCTTCACCGAGGACGATGATGCGTCGAGGCCCGGCGTTGCCGTGATCAACCAGACGCTGGCGCGCAAGTATTTTCCTGGCGAGAATCCCGTCGGACAGAAGATCGCCGATGACGAGGGGGGACGCCCCACCGTTTGGGAGATTGTCGGCGTGGTGGACGACGTGCGCGAGGGCCCGCTCGATGGCGACATCTTGCCGGTGGAATATTTCCCCATCAACCAGACGCTGGACCACTCGTTCACTCTTGCCGTTCGCACGTCGCAAGACGCTGGCGCGCTGCTGCCTCTGCTCGTGAGCACGCTCCATCAAATCGATCCGAACCTGGGTGTATCCGATGAAACCACCATGAACCAGAAGATCGGCGCCACGCAGGCGGCGCTGCTGCACCGCTTCTCGGCGTGGCTCGTGGGCGGATTCGCGGCAATGGCCCTGGTGCTCGGCGTGGTCGGCCTATACGGAGTCATCGCCTACTCGGTGAGCCAGCGGACGCGGGAGATCGGTGTGCGCATGGCGTTGGGAGCGCAGCGCAGCTCCGTCTACTCGCTCGTCCTGCGTCAGGCAGGATGGCTCACATTCGCCGGCATCGCCATCGGCCT
>DATKGE010000178.1:0-6391 GCA_035510955.1 Occallatibacter sp.
ATGCATCCCGCGTTTCTGCGCTTCCCCGGCGGCAATTATCTTGAAGGCGACCACATCGACGAGCGCTACCAGTGGAAGAAGACCATCGGCCCGCTGGTCGACCGGCCCACCCATCCCAGCCCCTGGCATTACCACTCCTCCGACGGCCTTGGCTTTCTGGAGTTTTTGGAGTGGTGCGAGGATCTGCACATGCAGCCCGTGCTGGCCGTCTATGCCGGCTACTCTATGGAGCAGGAGCATGTGAATCCCGGCGCCGATCTCGACCCCTATGTGCAGGACGCGCTCGACGAACTGGAATACGTCACCGGCAGCGTCGACACCAAGTGGGGCGCCATCCGCGCCCAGGACGGCCATCCCGCGCCTTTCAAGCTCAACTACGTTGAGATCGGCAATGAGGATCAGTTCGACAAATCCGGAAGTTACGAGGGCCGCTACGCGCAGTTCTATAAAGCCATCAAGGCCAAATATCCTGACCTGCAGTTAATCGCCACCGCACCCGTCAAGAGCGTCCGTCCCGACGTTATCGACGACCACTACTATCTGCGCGCCACGCAGTTCTTTCACGACACCGCGCACTACGACAAGACCGACCGCAGCGGCCCGAAAATCTTCGTCGGCGAGTGGGCCACACGCGAGGGCTCGCCCACGCCCAACTTCGGCGCTGCCCTCGGCGACGCAGCCTGGATGACCGGCATGGAGCGCAACAGCGACATCGTCGTCATGGCGTCCTATGCGCCGCTGCTGGTGAACGTGAACCCCGGCGGCATGCAGTGGGAGTCCGACCTGATCGGATACGACGCGATGCACAGCTACGGCTCTCCCAGCTACTACGCGCAGGTCATGTTCTCGAAGTATCTCGGCGACCAGACGCTGGCTTCAAAGCTCGAAGGCGCAGGCCTGAAGAGCGAGAATCCCAAGCTGTTCTACTCAATCACCCGCGACTCGGTGAAGAAACGCCTCTATCTGAAACTGGTCAACGCCTCATCCGTTGCGCAGCCGCTCGATATCGACATCGCCGGCGCAAAGCTTGTTGAGACGGGCACGCTCATCAGCCTCAGCGCGCACAGTACGCAAGCCACCAACTCGATCGACCACCCAACTGAAATTGTCCCAGTCGAATCCGCGCTGCACGGCGTCAGCAGCCATGTGCACCACACAATTCCCGGCTTCGCGATTCAGGTGCTTCAGTGCGATGAGCAGTGAGCCCTTCGATCCTGATCGACACAGTCTCACAAACTAATTGCGGGGTGATTCTGTGGAAGTTCGTTTTCCAGATTATTGATTCTTTTGGCGTTGATGGGATCTTCACCGTTTCGCAGCGTGAAATCGGCGTTGTTTTTTATTTCGCGGGGAGTGTCAAAGGCATCTTTCGTTTGGAGTCGGGATTTCAAAGACACTAGAACTGGTTGCATAAGTGTTGCCCAACCAGCGCAGAGCATCCCTCAGGGGCTAAAGCCCAGAGTTTTACGCAGCTTCTGCGGCACGACTGAAGTCGTGCCCTTTCAAGACCCCATTTATGCAACCAGTTCTAAGGCCTCGTGGCGCGGATTGAGTTCGCAGGGATTCATACAATTTCCATGGTGCGCCTTCGAGGGGTAATTATCTGCAAAGCGCGAAGCAGTTTATTCCCGCACCGCCCAGGCCAGCCCATCCGGCCCTGCAACATCCACCTTCCCCACCATCTCTAGCGTCTTCAGATCGATTACCGCGACATACCCGTCGCGCCCGCAGGCTACGTAAGCCCGCGCCCCATCCGGCTGCATCTGGATGCCGCCCGACCCGTGCAGATCCGCCAGCCGTTTCACTTCCTTGTGCGTCGCCGCATCCAGCACCACCAGCGCCGAACCGGGTGAGATCAGCACCAGCTTCCCGTCCGGCGTAAACTTCAGCCGATTCGCTCCCGGCACATTCGCGGCCAGCGTAGCCGTGACTTTCCTGGCCGCAATGTCGATCACCGAAACCGTCCCGTCCTGCGCGTTGGCCACCCAAACCTCTTTGCCGTCGGGAGAAACATCGAAGCCCTCCGACCCGCGCCCCACCGGAATCACGGTCAGCTTCCAGTCCCCGCCCGGCGGCGTCGGCATTCCCCCCGGCGGCGGCCCACCCATTCCCGGCTGCTCACCGCCCGGTGGCATTCCCGGCGGCGGCCCCATTCCCGTAGCAGGTCCGCCCGCGCGCCCCTCCGTCTTCTCCAGAATCGTCACCGTCGCCGAGTTCACGTTGCTGGTCACGATCCGTTTGCCATCGGCGGAGACATGCACCATGTGCGTCCGGTCCTGCCCCGTCCCCATGATCCAGTCGATCTTGCCGCTGGCTGGGTCGTAGCTGCCAATGGCCTTGGCTGCCTCGGCCGTGAACCAAACCTTACCTAGCTTGAAATCCAGTCCGTGCGGCCCGCGCAGAGCGCCCAGATCGATGGACGGCTGCCGGGTTTGTCCCACCAGGTCGATCACCGCAAGAGTGTGAAACGCCCCAAAGCCGTAGTTTGAGACGTAGGCCGTCTTCCCATCCGCGGACGCAATCACCTCATGCGGATCGTCGCCCACCGGAATCCGCGCCACCACGCGCAGATCCGCCGGGTCGATGATCGACAGCGTGTGATCCTGTTTGGAAAGCGCAAGAAGCGCCGCTTGAGGAGTTGCCTGCGCCCCGGCCCATACCGTGAGCACTGCCGCAGAAGCCATCCATAGACAAAGAGACCGTGTCTTCATTCCCTGCCCTCGCATGAGCATAAATATAGGACGGCGGAATCAGGCTCTTAGACGACCATGCCTTTTTTAGACAAACATATCCGTGTCATCGTTGATCCCCCGCTCGCGATACACCGAGTTCGTCGACGGGACGGAGCGCAACGACTCGATGATGGCCTTCAGGCCGGCCAGCAGCCCGGAAATCTGCCGCACCGGTTTGACGATCGTCTCAGTCACAAATACGCTGGCCCTTTCCACGGTATCCAGAGTGCCGGAAAACATGGTGTCGATGCGGCTGGTCTGCTTGCGGACACGTTCCAGAATATCTTCCACCGCGGCTTCCACATCCGCGGCCTGCGCGCGCAAACTGCTCGTCAACTCGGCCGCATCGGTGACGGTCGATTCCAACTTTGGAGTCAGCCGGGAAAGCCGGGTAAGCAGCTCTCGCGAGTCGTTCACCACGGGCATCACTGAGGAGCGCACGTCCTCGATCTCTTCTTTCAGCGATTTGGTGGCTTTCCTCATTCCCAGGGAGATTGCCAGCAGAATGATCGCTTGCATCAATAGAGCCAGCGCGCCAACCCCAATGCACGCCAGCTCGATCATTTCATGACTCATACTTTGGCCTCGGACTATTCTCGCGCAATTCAGCCGCGGACGTACGACAAATCGTTCAAAGCACCGCTGGCCAAAAGGAAGCGTGCTCTCCGCAGCCTGCGCAGGAACGGCGCCCGGTCACGCGCGCCTGGCTCCGAAGCAGGGATTCCCGCAGGGAAAACCGCTCCGGAGTGCTACCCGGCAAACAGATTTCGCTTAAAGTTCCGTCGGATCGACGGTGGTCGTACGATAAGCGTTTTTTCCCGCTTCAACGGCAGCGCCTACGCGAGCAGTCTGGTCGGTAACCAGGCCCTTGCCGCGCTCCACAAATTCTTCCCATTGCGCGCGTCCGCGATCCACCACCTCGCGGCTGCGATCCACGTACTCGCTCACCTGGTCCTTGCCCTTGTCCACCAGCGTGGCCATGGTCTCCTTGCTCTTGTCCACCAGGGTGCTCACCTGCTCCTTGCCCCTATCCACCAGGACGCTCACCTGCTCGGCAGCCTCCTTGGTTTTGGCGCGCACGAATTCCGTGCCCTCGCGGGCGCTGTTGGCCAGGTCTTCACGGGTCTCACGGCCGCTCTTGGGAGCATACAGAATTCCCACAACCGCACCCACGCCAAGTCCTGCCAGAAACCATCCCAGATGATGAATCTTGTTTTCTTCTGCCATGATCAAAAACTCTCCTTTCGCCCAGCCTGAAGAATGCCTGAGCGTAGCAAATTCGCCCGGTCAGCCGCAAATGGAAATCCACTGCCGCTCCGGCTTTGAAGGTCGACGTGCGCTGAGCCTCAAAAAAAACTCAAGCCCACCCAACGCATTGGACGCATATTCCGCGGTTGAAGTTGCAATGTGTTGCGGGGAGTCCCGGTAACCTGCTCCTGTTCAGAACCATACATCAGGTGCTGCGCGGCTGGGTGACCTGCATTGCTCACTGCGCGAGAGCGGAGCTTTGCATTCTCCTGGAGATATATTCTTGGAAATATACCCTCGCGTCCCCAAAAGAATGCAGCGTGAACCCCAAGGCCCACGCTGCGATCGATGCAATCGAATGCCCGCTTTAGAACTCCGCCCGCACCGCGATCTGCCCGGTGCGCGCTCCGCCGAAGTCCGATCCGATGGAACTGGAAACCAGCCCGAAGCTGCCCGAGCTGAGGTTCAGGTTGGGGTCGCCCAGGTTGGTGTGATTCAGCACGTTGGTAAACGTGCCCTCCGCCTTCACCTTGAAGCGCTCCGTGATGGAGAAAGTCTTGCTCAACCCCGAGGAAAGGTTGACCAGGCCCGGCCCCTCCACCGAACCCACCGGCGAGTTGCCGAACCGGCCGATCGGCAGCGGATGCGCGCTCAGCGGCGCTCCGGTCGCGGGATTGAAACCTGCGCCTGTCCCGCACGAACTTCCGAGCGTCCAGGTGCTATCGCCGGGGCAGGCAAACGCGGCCCCGTTCGCCCAGTTGAAGCGGTTCCTTCCCGCCGGCTTCACGCTCTGGCCGGGAACCCAATCCGCGTGCTGGTCGCGGTGGCCGCCATCGAAGCTGCCGGTACCGTCGCCATATTCCCCGTTCGAACCTGAGCCTGTGCCGGAGGGGTCGCCTTGCCCGCTCGGGAACTCGGGAGTCAAGTACGGGCCGGTTTGCACAGTGAGGATGGAAGACAGCCGCCAGCCGCCCACCACCAGGTCAGCCGCCCGCGACATGTTGCCGCCGAGCAGTTTGCCCCGGCCCACCGGAAGGTCGTAGAGCACGGTCGAGTTCCAGCGCAGTCTGCGCGTTCCGCCCACATTGCCAAAGTCCGCGTGCCGGTCCAGGATCGAACTGGAGCGCGCTCCGCCGCCCTCGCCGGCAAAACCTGCGTTGTCCGGCCCCTGGTTGTCGGCCAGATTCTTGGCCCAGGTAAATCCCGATTGGTATTCCAGGCCCTGTTGCAACCGGTGGCTCGCTTCCAGCTGCATCGAGTGGTAGCTGTTGTTGGCGCCGGTGGCGCGCGTGTTGATGCGCCCCCAGTTGGGGAACAGACGGTTGCTGATGGAATTGTTGAAGGCCGGCACGGTGCTCGAGAAAGGCAATGTATTCTCATCCGGCGCCCAGACGAGTTGATGGGTCTCCGAGCCAATGTACGAGATGCGCGCCGCGTAGCCCGATCCGAGATCGTGATCGATGCTCAAAGACCATTGCTCGGTGTAGGGGTCCTTCCAGTTGATGCTGTTGGCGGTGCCGAAGTAGTCCGTGCCGTAAGCCGGCGCAGAGACGCCGCCTGCTCCAGCGTAGATTTGCGGCCACTGATAGCCGATGGCATGGGTGGTCGAGTTGTAGGTGTTGGAGAATTGCTGGGTATAGGCCTGCACCGTGCCTGTGAGCGAGTAGAAGCTGGAGCCCAGCATGTTGATGTTGTAGAGGCCTACGCCGCCGCGCAGTGCCCACTTGTCGTCGCCGAACGGGCGATAAGCGAAACCGAACCTCGGCATGAAGCGCTTCTTCGGATACTGCTTCAATCCCGATGGGAAACCGGCCGCCTGGTTGCCCTCCACCTGCATGCAGGGTGCGCCATTGACCGTAGCCGAGTTGGTCGCGTTGACGCCGTCGGCATCGCAGGCGTTGGCGCTGGCCAGAAAACCTTGCGCCAAAAGCGACTGCTTCCCGGTGGGGTAAATCACCTTTCCTGCGAGACCCACGCTGGGGTCGAAGTTGCCAATGTCGCCGCCCTTGTCGTAGTAGCCGGGATGCAATTCGTAGCGCAGGCCGTAGGAGAGCGTCAGCCGCGAACTCACACGCCACTCGTCCTGACCATAGAAGTGGTAGTGCTGGGACACGCCGTTGTTATCCTGAGAGACCACGTCGTAAAACGTCTGGTTGGGAATGCCCAGCAGGAAGTCGGCGAAATCTACCCCCGTGAACTGGCCGGTGCTGCCGCTGGTATTGAACTGGTAGGTGCCGTAGTTATCCGCGCCGTTGAAGCCCAGCGGAGTTACCGCCTCCAGCGTTTGAATGTCGCCTCCGACCTTGATCGTATGCTTCCCCTTGCTCCAGATCAGCACGTCGCTATAGTCGTAGGTGTTGGACTTGGTGAGACTGGTCAAGCGGTCGGCGTTGAGACTTTTAATGTTGTTG
>DATKGE010000179.1:0-12280 GCA_035510955.1 Occallatibacter sp.
TGCCGCAAGCTCATCCAGAATCTTCGCAATGTATTGGGGATGAATCGGTTTTTCTCCGGTTCCGACCGTGGCCAAATCGTCAAGACCCTTGCGGGCCTCGCCATAGTGGCTCAGCGAAGCACTCAAATGAGCCTCATCCGGGTTGCCTCGCAGTTGCGGGCTGAGCGCTTCGATGGTGGTTTTCACATCGCCCACCAGGCCTAAATCGACTTTCGTGCGGCGGCCAATCTGCTCGCCCCGAATGTCGATCTGGATGACGGTCGCGTCCTGAGGGTAGAACTGTTGATAAGGGAAGTCTGTTCCCAGCATCAGGAGCGTGTCGCAATTCATCATGGCGTGGTAGCCGGAGGAAAAGCCGAGAAGGCCTGTCATGCCCACACTGAAAGGGTTGTCGTATTCGACAAACTCCTTGCCGCGCAAGGCATGCACGATGGGCGCTTTCAGCTTTCCCGCCAGGGCGATCAACTCGTCGTGAGCTCCGGCGCAGCCGGCTCCGGCAAGAATTGTTGTCTTCTTCGATTTGTTCAGGAGCGCAGCCAGGGCCGCGATCTCGTCCCCGGATGGGCACACGATCGGTCTTGACTCATGAACATGCAGACGGGGTCCGGATTCGACAGCCTCTCGCAAAGCTACGTCGCCGGGCAGCGTGATTACGGCAACGCCACGCCGCGAGATCGCCGTTTGTATTGCAATCTCAAGCATGCGGGGCATCTGTTCGACTTGCGAAACCAGTTCGCAATAGTGGCTGCACTGCGCGAAAAGATGTTCCGGATGGGTCTCCTGGAAGTAGCCGCTGCCAATTTCATTGCTGGGGATCTGCGCGGCGATGGCGAGGACGGGAACCCGGCTGCGATGGCAGTCGTAGAGACCGTTAATCAAATGCAGATTTCCGGGGCCGCAGCTTCCGGCACAAACCGCCAGCTTTCCCGTGAGATGGGCTTCCGCGCCCGCGGCAAACGCTGCTGTTTCTTCATGACGCAGATGGATCCAGTCCAGCTGTCTGGTGGCTCGAATCGCGTCGGTAATGCCGTTGAGCGAGTCACCCGAGACTCCAAAGATCCGCCGAACTCCGGCTTGCGCCAAAACATCCACCAACTGGTCAGCCACTTTTTTCTTCGCCATGACGTCCTCCTCGCCCGGGAAATGCCGAGGGATTTCACGTTCGGCCCGCTCGATCAACTATAGCGGAACGATGGATGAGGGTTGAACATGGACGGCGCAAAAACGGCTTGGCCTGACCTATCCCAAGCCTGAATGCGGAAAAAGGATGGTGACCCCGGGAAGACTCGAACTTCCGACCTGCGGTTTAGGAAACCGTTGCTCTATCCACCTGAGCTACGGGGCCACTTGTTTAAGTATAGGCATTTTGCACGGTCATCGGAGGGTACCGCTTTCTCACTGGCTCGCCAACCGGGCGGAGGGCAACCCTCGCCTCAAACAGCCTACCGGCAAAGGGATTCCTATTGCAATCACCCGGCTCCGCATCACGCTGGGATGATTGCGACGGCTTTTTTATCTGAGCGTCATCACCCTTTGACGTTGACAAGTCATGCAATTCGACTGCTAAATTGGTTTCTCATGAATGCGGCCGGGCGACGGCCTATCCCACTGCACAAAAAACCCTGGCTGCTTCAAACGCTCCGGTACCATCGATCCCCGCTCGCGGTAAGGAGTCCTATGAGCAACATCAATGGCAAAGTCTATGCGATGAATGCCATCACGCCGATGAAGCCGTGGAAGACCTGGGTGGTGAGGGCAATCCTCTTTGCGCTCGGGCATGTGAATCTGCTGCGACAGGACGTGATCAACCTCTCCTTCATCGAATTTGCGCGTTGGGTGGTTGTTCCTCGCCGTGGTTTCCCTTCTCTCGGCGGCGGGCAGGCGAAGGAAGACCTGAAGTACGACTACCTTTTATTTTTCTCGAACTTTAACGGCACCTGGAATCAATACATCGACGCATTTTCGGCCGTTCTCAGCATAGGATTGAATCTGGTTTGGCGCTGGAGCGAAAAGTTTCCCGGACCTATTCCTGTAACTCTATTCAAGGAATACATTGCGCGCGTCCAGTTCGATACCGACTACTACTTCACCGCCTACCCGCACGCCACGGCGAACGACTTGAAGTCGGCGCACATTGTGCAAGCCTCTCTGGACAGCCTTGTTCAGCGCTCCCACGAATGCACCGCTGAAGAATTCAAAAGCGCCTATTTGAATTTCGTAATCCAGGTCCAGGCCCACCTCGGTGAGACTGGTCAGGCCCCCATCGTCTTTTAGCCCGGATTTTCCAGAAAGACCGGCCATGCCGAATCAAAGCGGTACCGTCTACGGACTGACGATTCTCTCGCCCATCATGAACGATGAGAACGCTTCTCCTTCGCATGACCTGCAGATCCGCAACTATTTGGCCACCTTGCCCACCGGCGAAGAGAGCCCTTTCGCGCTGGCTCCCGGCACGCACCTGGCCCGGCTTGTTGTCATGGACGACGTTATCTTCGTCGGCGCGCCTGCGATTGAAGAACACCTCCAATCCAAGTACCTGGTGTTCGAATCCAATTGCGACGGAGACCTGGACGGCTATCTGACTGGGCTCGCTGCCGCCGCTCCGCAACATCTTGACGCCGTTTGGAACCACTGTGTCGGCTATCCGGGGGCGGCCAACCCCAAGGCATTTGTCGACTATATGAAGGGGTGTCAGATTGAGACTACATTTTTCTTCGCGGCGGTGAACGACAAGTCGGTCACCGAGACGCTCTGCGCCCTGCAGACACAGCGTGCTGTGGCGGACTTCATAGCCGGCCATCAGGGAATTGAGCCGGCCCGCCTGCAGGCTGAGTTCGCGGAGTTTGTAACCAGGCTGGAATCGGAACCCCTGCCGAAACCTGGCTCGACGGGCTCACCCAGGGCAATCAAGACTGGCGGCCGAAATGAGTAAGCTCAACGAGACCGATATTCAAGGATTTGTCCTGCGCGGCTATAACCTGCCCTTCGCTCGATATATCTTTTTGCATTTTGAAGCCGCGACGCGTGCTCGCGCGCTGATCGGCCGCCTGCTTCCCATGATCACCACCGGCCAGCATTGGGATGACGGAAAGCCGCAGAGCACAGTCAATATCGCCTTCACTCATCGAGGACTCGCCGCCCTTGACCTTCCCGAAGCGACGCTGCTCAGTTTTCCGGTTGAGTTCCTGCAGGGCATGAAGAGCCGCGCTGCCATTCTGGGCGACACCGACATCAACTCTCCTGAACACTGGGACAAACTCTGGCACGACGACAGCGTTCATGCCTGGCTCGGCATCAACGGCCAGTCGACGGCAGCGCTGGATGCCCGCTGCTCCAAAATTCAGACATTGTTAGAGGAAACGCGCGGCGCAGTCCAGCTTGCCTCGCAGGATGCGGCTGCCATCATGGACGACGGTAAGCCGACCACACGGGAACACTTCGGGTACACAGACGGCTTCGGCAACCCCGACTATCTGGGCGTGGAACGAAGCACGCAACCGGGGCAAGGCAAGCTGATGACCAATGGCACATGGGCTCCGCTCGCCACCGGAGAGCTGCTGCTTGGCTATGCCGATGAAGCCGGTGAGTTGCCCGTAGCGCCCATTCCCCACATCCTTGCCAGCAATGGAACCTTCATGGTTTACCGCAAGCTCCATCAAAACGTCGCAACCTTCCGCAACTATCTCGACGAACACGCGGCTCGGTACGCAGGCGGCAAAGAGAAGCTGGCCGCCAAGTTCATCGGCCGTTGGAGAGATGGAACGCCCATTGAGCTTTCCCCGGACAAACCGGACCCATCCATCGTCAAGGATGCGAATCGCAACACCAACTTCACGTATGGCGCTGACCTCGAGGGAACACGCTGTCCCATCGGCGCGCACGTCCGCCGCGTTCATCCGCGCGATGCTTTCGGATTCAATGGGAGGCTCATTGATCGCCGCCGCATTACTCGCCGCGGACTTCCTTATGGACCCTCTGCCCCTGAAGGACAACCTGTATCAGACGCTGACGAACGAGGCATTGTCTTCATGGCTCTCAACGCCAGCCTCTCCCGCCAGTTCGAATTTGTTCAGCAGCAGTGGATCGAATACGGCAACGATGCGCACCAGGGCAACGATAAGGACATGCTGATGGGCAATCACGGCGGCAAAGGAAAGTTCGTGGTGCAAGGAGACGCCAGCGCCGCCAACCCGCCATTCATCTGCGGCAATTTGCCGAGTTTTGTCGAACTGCGCGGCGGAGATTATTTCTTCCTGCCCAGCATCACCGCGTTGGGAATGATCGCCATGGGTCTTGTCGATCCGCGTTAGCCTGCCTACCGATTTCGGCGGAATTGCGATATGGTGCAAGAGAACCGATTTCTCGACCGGAGTGAACCATGCGCCGCCGTTCCTTTATTGCCTCTCTTCCCCTTGCTGCCGCCGGCAGCCTGTCTCTTCCTCGCGCTGCACATGCGGCGACGGGTAAATCCGCACAATCCGGCCCTGCCGCCAGCGAAGCCGCGCAACAGGATGCACAGCCGAAGTTTCAGCCGCCCGGTGCGGAGCGATTTGTTCGCCCCGATGTCCACGCCGGCGATCGTGTCTCGGGCGCGAGCTTCGCCAGCCGTTCCGCGGCCATGGGCTGCACTGGCGCAGCGGGGACGGCGCAGCCCATTGCGACGCTGACCGCGATCGAGATTCTCAAGCGCGGCGGCAGCGCCGCCGATGCGGCCATCGCCGCCAATGCCTGCCTTGGATTCCTGGAGCCAACCAGTTCCGGCCTTGGCGGCGATTGTTTCGCCATGGTGTGGGACCCGAAGCTTGAGAAAGTCGTGAGCCTGGCGGGTTCCGGCCGTTCGCCGAAATCCTTGAGCCTGGAAGCCGTGCGTGCCCGCGCCAAGAACGGCGTCATTCCCAGCCATGGCGCAATCTCTGTGTCCACGCCCGGCGCGCTGGACGCATGGTGGACGCTGCACCAGCGCTATGGACGGTTGAAGTGGGCCGAGCTGTTCGAGCCGGCCATTCATCTCTGTGAAAGCGGCGTGCCGGTGCCGCAGATCATCGGCTTTTACATCAAGCGGAACATCGCAGCATTTGTGCGCCCCGGCTCCGGCGTGGAAGAGACGGCCAATGCCGTGCACACCTACGCGCCCAGCGGCAAGCCTCCGGGTGAAGGCGATGTGTTTCGCAATCCGGACCTCGCGCATACTTACCGGCTCATTGCCGAAGGAGGCCGCGACGCATTTTACGCGGGACCCATCGCTCACACCATTGACGCCTATTTCAAGCGGATTGGCGGATGGCTTTCCTACGAAGATTTGCGCGATCAGCACGCGGAGTGGACCGATCCGCTGGTTTCAAGCTATCGCGGGTTGGATGTGTACGGCATGGCCGCCAACACGCAGGGGTTGGCGACGTTGCAGATGCTCAACATCCTGGAGAACTTCGACCTGCGCGCGATGGGATTCCAGTCCGCCGCGTCGATTCACACGCAGGTAGAGGCCAAGCGGCTGGCCTATGAAGACCGCGCGCGCTACTACGCCGACCCGCATTTTGCGAAGATACCCATCGAGTGGCTCAACTCAAAGGAGTATGCGAAGGAACGGGCGAAGCTGATCCGGCCCGACCGCATCCTGACGCCGGTTTATCCGGGTCAGGCGCCCAGCCACGGCGACACCACCTACTTCACCACCGCCTCGTCCGACGGCATGATGGTGTCGATGATCCAGTCCAACTTTCGCGGCATGGGGTCGGGCCTTGTGGCAGACGGACTGGGGTTCATGTTCCAGGATCGCGGCGAGCTTTTCTCGCTCCAGGACGGGCATCCAAACCTCTATCAGCCGGGAAAGCGCCCCTTCCAGACGATCATTCCCGGTTTCGCCACCAAGGATGGGAAGCCTTGGATGTCGTTCGGCGTCATGGGCGGCGACATGCAGCCGCAAGGACAGGCGCAGATTGTGCTCAATCGCGTCGATTACGGCCTCGATATTCAAGCCGCAGGAGACAGCCCGCGCTGGCACCACGAAGGCTCGTCGCAGAGCATGGGTGAGGACGCGCCGGGCATGGGATCAACGGGGCTCCTGCACCTGGAGGCGGGAGTTCCGGTGGAGACACGGAAAGCATTGATTGCCCTGGGTTGGCCGATGGGTCCTTCCGACGGAGGCTTCGGACGCTATGAGTGCATCGAACCGCGCATGAACGGGAACGATCGCGTGTACGCGGCGGCTACGGAGATGCGAGCCGATGGCGTAGCTCTGGCCTATTAGCGCAATCGACAATGACCGGAATCAAACTCGCCGCTCCCGGACTCGCTGTTCCCGGAGATGACAGGTCAGCCATGCCCGATGCATGATGGTTGGGGTGAGTTCGGCGAGGGTTTGTTGCCATGAGTATAAAGTCGAAGAGCATTGAAGCAGTTTCGCGCAGACGATTTCTTCAAACGGGTTCATTGGCAGCCGCTGCTGTTGCCGGCTTCGGGATGCGCAACCGTGAGGCCTGGTGCGCCGATCCGCCTTTGGCCGCCCCGCTCTCGGAGTTCGGCTACGGCGATGTGTCCATGGCCAGCGAAGCACACGAGTCGCAGCTGATGAATACGCACTCGGTGCTGATGGCGCTGAGTGAGGACAGCCTGCTGAAACCGTTCCGGCAGATGTCCGGGATGCCCGCACCCGGCGAGGACCTGGGCGGCTGGTACAACTATGACCCCAACTACGATTATCGCAAGGGCTTCGACGAAGGCTTCGCGCCGGGATGCACCTTCGGCCAATGGGTGTCGGCACTGGCCCGCGTCTATGCAATTACGGGAGAGGCTGCGACGCGCGAGAAGGTGCTGCGTCTCAACCGCCTTTATGCAGAAACTATCACGCCAGAGTTTTATATCAAGAATCGTTTTCCCGCCTACACCTACGACAAGCTGCTTCTCGGACTTCTCGACTCGCACACCTACGTGAAGGACCCGCAGGCCATGGCGATCCTGGAGCAGACAACAAACACAGCGCTGCCGCACCTGCCGGGTCATGCAATCGAACACGACCATCCCTGGCGCACGGACAAAGATCCAACCGACGCGTCGTGGACCTGGGACGAGTCGTACACCATGCCGGAAAATCTGTTTCTGGCTTATAAGCGCGGCGCAGGCCAGCGCTACTACGACCTTGGATTGCAGTACCTGGACGACAAGCCCTGGTTCGATCCGCTTTCGCGCAATGAGAATGTGCTGAAAGGCAGACACGCATATAGCTATGTGAACAGCTTGAGTTCGGCGATGATGGCGTACCTGGTCGCAGGCAGCGAAAAGCATCTGCACGCTGCGCAGAATGCATTCGCCATGCTGGATGCGCAAAGCTTTGCCACCGGCGGCTGGGGACCGGATGAAACGCTGCGCGCACCGGGATCGAGCGGCGTATACGACAGCTTGACCAACACGCACCACAGCTTTGAGACTCCCTGCGGCAGTTATGCGCACTTCAAACTCACGCGCTATCTGCTGCGCGTCACGCGCGATGCCCGCTACGGCGACAGTATGGAGCGCATGATGTACAACACCGTGCTTGGTGCGCTGCCCTTGCAGGAAAACGGCAAGAACTTCTACTACGCCGATTACAACTTCGACGGGCAACGCGTGTACAAGGAAGCGCGTTGGGCGTGCTGCTCCGGCACGCTGCCCCAGGTGGCCGCGGATTACCGCATCAACATGTATCTGCGCGGACTGCAAGCCGTGTATGTGAATCTTTACGTGCCTTCGACGCTGCGGTGGAATGAGAACGGGGCTGCGGTCTCGCTGACGCAGGAGGGCGAGTATCCTTACGAGGATCACATGACATTCAGGATGACCGCCTCTCAACCCGCAGAGCTTACGATCCATTTCCGCATTCCTGCGTGGGCAGAAGGCGCGCAGATATTCGTAAACGGCGCGAGGCAAACAGGCCTGTCGACGCCGGGACAGTTTGCCGCAATCCGGCGCGAGTGGAACAACGGAGACCGTGTGGAACTGGAGCTTCCACTCAAGATGCGTTTGCAGCCGATCGATACGCAGCACCCGGACACCGTAGCGCTGCTGCGTGGGCCGCTGGTGCTTATGGCGGTGAAAGAAGAAAAAGCGGCCCCACCGCCAAAGGTGACACGCGAACAATTGCTGGCAGCAAAACGGGTCAGCGAACGCGGATGGGAGGCGGCCTCGGCAAACGGGCCGGTTACCTTGCTGCCGTTTACGTGGTTGGGATCGCGGCCCTACACAACGTATGTGAGAGTGAGCTGAAGCCGCCGGCCGTGGGAAATGCGGATCCTGCCTTGCCGGCATGCTGATTCCCTGCTCTTCATTCTGCGGCTTCAACTGGTTTGCCACTGCGCGTTGCGCTCAGCTGCCGCGTAATCTCGTCAATCAATGCGGCCTCATCTTCAAGAACTTTGGCGACCAGCGGTACCTGCTCTTCTGCCTGCTTCCAGTTCTCCTGCTCCATCGCCTCGCGCACCGCGGGCAGCGTCTTCACGCCGTAGCCGGTATAGGCGCCGGGGGCGTAGATCTGGTGCTTGTACCAGGGGCGTCCGGGCAGACCGGCGTCGCTTGTGAGCCGGCGTTCGCTTTGGATGAGCAGGCCGTTCACCTCGGCCAGCGTCTGCGCATCGATGCTCAGGTCGCCCTTTGCCCGCGCGGCGGCAAGAGCTTTGTTGAAGCGGTCGGCGCCCTCGGTTAACGCAGCGTCTGCATTCTCCAGCGGAGCAAAGTTCAGATAAGGCGGGAAGGCCTTGCGCGCCGGCGGCACGGAGGTCCTCTTCGGATCGGCAACCGCGGTAAAGACGCCTTCGTCGAGCTCCTTGTTGGTCTCCTCGATCTCCGTCTGCCGGTCCTTGAGCAGCTTCTTGAGTTCGCCAATATAGGTATGGACGGTATCGGCAAAATCGTGGAAGTCGAAAGGCAGCAGTTCCGCATCGGCCATGCGCATCAGCGCGGTGCCGGCAGTTTGGGAGAGGGCCCGGCCATAGACGAAATCGGTATCGGCAAAATGCGTGTACCAGTAAAAATCGTCATAAGCGGAGTGATAAATGCCGCCCCCCGATTCGCCTCCGAAGCCCAGATTAATGGACGCGATTCCCGCAAAGTCGAGAAACGGCGCATAGTCTGAGCCGGAGCCGAGCGCTCCAATACGCAGATCGGGACGGCTGCGCAGCTCCTGGCGTCCGCCGTCGCCTTCGGGGTGAGCGATCGAGTAAAGTTGGGTGCGCCTCAATACGCTCAGGCCGGTCTCGGGATCTTTCACATCGCGCGCCACGCCGTTGATGAAGTGCTCCAGCGTATGCGATCCCTCAATGCCGAGAAAGCCGCGCCCATTGGTATCTGAGTTGACGTACATCACCGCCTTCTTACGCAACTCGTCCTGGTGGGTCTCCACCCATTCGGTAGAGCCAAGCAGTCCGGGCTCTTCCCCGTCCCATGCGCAAAAGATGATCGTGCGTTTCGGCTTCCATCCCTGCTTCACCAGTTCGCTCATCGATCGCGCCTCTTCGAGCAGCGCCACCTGCCCGGAGATTGGATCCTCAGCGCCATTGACCCACGCGTCGTGATGATTGCCGCGAATGATCCACTGGTCGGGAAATTCGGAGCCGGGAATGCGCGCGATCACATCGTAGATCGGCTTGATGTCCCAGTTCGACTCGACCTTCAGGTGCACCTTCGCCGGGCCGGGCCCTACGTGATAGGTAATGGGCAAACCGCCGCGCCATTCGCGGGGCACCGTCTGGCCGCCGATGGCCTTGAGCAGGGGCTGCGCGTCTCCGTAGGAGATGGGCAGGACGGGAATTTTGGTAATCTGCGAGTTGCCCTTGATGGGCAGCCGTTTGGCGTCTTTGGTTGCGCCGTAGCCGGGCGTCAGCGGGTCGCCCTGGTAATTCGTGTCCGTCACCGCGCCACGTTGAACGCCCTGTTCCGGACGATAAGGGCCATTGGGAAAGGTATCTCCGGCCGAGTAGCCATCATCTTTCGGGTCGGAATAAATAATGCAGCCCACTGCGCCATGCTCGGCGGCGACTTTCGGCTTGATGCCGCGCCAAGCCCCGCCATAGCGGGCAATGACGATGGCTCCCTTCACAGAGACGCCCATGCGATCAAGCTGCTCATAATCCGCGCGCACTCCCTGGTTCACGTAGACCAGCGGCGCGGTCACGTCTCCATCGATGCTGTACGCGTTATAGGTGGGAAGCTGCTCGGCCTGCTGGTTCGACGTAGGATCGACGGCGACCGGTGGCTCTTGCAGTTTTGCCGTGTAGGTTGTGGGCGCCACCAGTTCGAGCGCCCGCTCTTTCGGCGTGGGAAAGAGCACGTAAAACGTCTCGATCTCCGCGTTCAGGCCCCACTGTTTGAACTGTGCCAGGATCCACTCGGCATTGTCCTTGTCGTATGGAGAACCTACATTGTGCGGACGCGCGCTCAGGCGCCGCATGTCTTCGCGCAGGTTGTCGGTCGAAGGCAGCGCGCGGAATTTTGCCTCCCAGTCGCGCTCGCTCGTGGAGGCAACCGCGGAGTAGCCGGGCAGCGGGCCGGTTTCCATCTTCGTCGTGGGTTCCTGCGCGACTACCGGCAAAGTTGATGCGACAAACAGGGGCAACAAAGCAAGCGCAGTTCCTTTTAGGGCTACCATGGGATTTCCTCCGGGCGGGAATGGGAAGTGATTGGAGCGGCCAAAGAGCTTCGATCTGAACCTCAGAGTATCGTAATTCACTCGCCGGGGCGACCAACCCTTACACTTGAGAACACGGGACGGGGAACCATGAGCGCAGCCATCGAATTTCGGAATGTTTCCTTCGCGGTTTCGCGCGAACGGCTGCTGCTGGACAATATTTCGCTCACCCTCGAAGCGGGCACCACGACCGCAATCCTGGGCCGCAGCGGCTCTGGCAAGACCACCCTGCTGCGCACCGTTAATCGCATGGTCGAGCCGACCAGCGGCGACGTGCTGCTCGACGGAAAGACCCTGCGGGATTCGGATATCATCGCCTTGCGCCGCGGAATGGGCTACGTGATTCAGGAGATGGGACTGTTCCCGCATTTTACGGCAGAGCGCAATGTCGGCGTGGTACTGGAAGCCGAAGGCAGACCAAGTGATGAGCGCAGGCGGCGCAGTCACGAGTTGATGGCCATCGTCGGTCTCGATCCTGCCGTATTTGCCGGCCGCTATCCGCATCAGCTTTCCGGAGGACAGCGCCAGCGCGTCGGCCTGGCGCGCGCGTTGGCCGCCGAGCCCAGGGTCCTGTTGATGGATGAGCCATTTGGCGCCCTCGATCCGCTCACCCGCGCCGAAATGCAGGACATGCTTCGAGCCCTGATGACGAGGCTGAAAAAAAACGTACTGCTCGTGACCCACGATCTGGACGAGGCTCTGTACCTTGCCCATCGCATCGTGCTGCTGGGGGATGGCAAGCTGATCGCCAACCTTGAGCCATCGGAGTTTCTGCGCTCACGTCAGCCGGAGGTCGAGGCTTACGTCCACGCCTTTCATCGCGGACAGCGAAGCGCGTCCGGCGAGGTGCGGTCATGAACTCAGGATTCCTCGCGCAATACGGAAGCGAGATCGCCACGCTGACCCTTGAGCATCTCTGGCTCACTGGAGCAGCCATGTTGTTCGCCACGGCCATTGCCGTGCCAGCTGGCATCTGGCTCACGCGTTCGCCGCGTTGGGCCAGGCCGGTCATCGGCACGGCGAACATTTTGCAGACCATCCCATCGCTTGCAATGTTCGGCTTCCTTTTGCCGGTGCCGTGGCTGGGCGACCGCGCGGCGCGCATCGCCATCGTCGCGCTCACTGCGTACGCGCTGCTGCCCATCCTGCGCAATACCTACGCCGGCATCCGCGGCATCGACCCGGCGGTGATTGAAGTGGCCCGCGCATTGGGCCTGACCGACGCGCAACGGCTCTTCAAGGTGGAGCTGCCCCTTGCCGCAGCCTTCATCCTCGCCGGTCTGAGGACTGCAACCGTCACCTGCGTCGGCATCGCGACCATCGCGGCGGCCGTTGGCGCCGGCGGCCTGGGCGAGCTCATCTTCCGCGGCGTGGCGTCGGTCGACAACCGCCTGGTGCTCGCCGGCGCCATTCCCGCAGCCTTGCTGGCGCTGGGGGCCGACGCGGTGCTCGGGCTGCTGGAGCGCCGCTTGCAGGTTCCAGGCAAATGACGCGCAACGTCTGCATTGCCGCCCTGCTTGCGGCCGCGAGCGCAGTCTGTCTTGTGCTTGCGGGTTGCTCTCCGCCGCGTCCCGATCATCCCGTCATTGGAGCCAAGAACTTTACCGAGCAGGTGGTGCTGGGCGA
>DATKGE010000180.1:0-2475 GCA_035510955.1 Occallatibacter sp.
ACGGATGTCCTCTGAGCAGAAAATGGTCAGCCCCGGCTGGGAGGGCTCCCGGCCGGGGCTGTCGTTGGTGCTGCTTTTGAATTCGGCAAAAGGACCTGTAAGCCGAATTCTGTCGTGTGCGGTCATTCCTCTAGGCGCCGCGTTGCCGCGGACACTCATCAGCGACCTACCCGGAGGTTTCGGCGATTGCATCGGGCGGCCTGACAGAGCGCCGCTCGCTACAAGAAGCAGCCTTACGGCGCCGGGCAGGCACCGTGCACGAGTCTTGCTCCGGACTCGCGCATCCCTCCCTATTTGGTCTTGCTCCGTGTGGGGTTTACCCTGCCTCCGGCGTTACCGACGGAGCGGTGCGCTCTTACCGCACCATTTCACCCTTACCCCGGCGGGATTGGCCGTCCAGGCGAACCTGAAGGGCCCTTCCGGAAGCCCTCCCGGGTCCGAAGACGCGAAAGGGGTAGCCGAGGCGGTATCTTTTCTGTGGCACTGGCCGTCCATGGGTTTTGAGGCCCACGTCCCGGACGTTATCCGGCACACTGCCCTGCGGAGTTCGGACTTTCCTCCCCCGGCGAACCTCGCTTGCGCAATGCCGCCGGCAGCGACCGCCCGGTCCTCCTGCCAGGGTTTAGTTTACCGCGAATCCGAGGTTTGCAGTTCATCGAGCACTTTCGCGATCTGCTGCCGCAGTTCGGGAATATTCACGACCGCAACCGTCCATACGAGTTCGAGGTTGATGAAAAAGTAGCCGTGCGCAATCCGATTCCGCATTGCGTAAATATCCATCCAAGGTATATGGGGATAAATGGATAGCAAGTTCGGCATGCATTCAAGCAGGTTCCTTGTTGCTTCGCCAAGGATCTCAATATTCCGCAGTACCGCGTCCTGGACCATTGAATCTGCCATGAAATGGTCGTGCGTGATCTCCGAGGTGTATTGCATGATTCTGTCGCATGCCTGAAGCAGATGTTCGAAATAATCCGGCGCGCGTAAATCGGACTTGTTAATTTCTTGCGTCACAATGGCATGGCCTCCGCGACCACGCGATCCCGGAACTTTGGCGGCAGGTCTCCGGGTGTCAGCAGGTCCACGCGCACCTGGACAAGCGTTTCAATCATACGCTGAACCCGAACCACATCCAGCAGGCTGGTCTTCGGCGACGGGTCCACCAGCAGGTCCAGGTCGCTGCCGTCCTGATCTTCGCCGTGGAGTACGGAGCCGAAGATGCGCGGGTTTGCCATGCCGGCTTGAAGAACTAGCTGGCGGATGGTGTCTCGATGCTTGGGCAGAACTTCGGACGGTCGCATTGCAATCAACCTCTTACGTATTTCCAGTTTACCCGCAATCCGGATTCGCGGCCTTCCACCCTTCCCGCAAAGAGACGCGGAAAGGGTGGGCACCCAGCTGAATCAACCAGGTCGGAGTCATTCAGATGAGTCGCGCTTTGGGTGACTGCGCACCGACTTCTCGATTGCGTTCCACTTGGCCCGGGTTTCTTTGGCGAGACGAGGGTTGGTCTTTCGCTCCAGATGAGCCAGCTCCTTCTGCATCTTCTGGTAGTTGGCCAGGCGCGCCGGGTCGATGTTCGCGGACGTTACGGCGCAGCCGGGCTCGGCCGAGTGGGTGCAGTCGCGGAAGCGGCAGTTCTGGGCCAGGGCCTGGATATCGTCGAAGCTGGCTTCGAGATTGGTGTCAAGGCCCGCCGTGGCCTGGTCGGGATTGGCCCAGAGCTGGACTTCGCGCAGGCCGGGCAGGTCCATCAGCAGCCAGCCGCCGGGCATGCGAAAGAGCTGGCGGGTGGTGGTAGTGTGGCGGCCGCGGCTGTCCGATGCGCGCACAGCGTTGGTGGCCTGGCGCTCGTCGCCAAGCAGCCTGTTGAGGATGGTGGATTTTCCCACCCCTGAAGACCCGATGAGCGCAGCGGTCTGGCCGGCGGCCAACTGCGCGGGCAAGGCACCAAGGTCTTGATCGGACCTCGCGCTTATCGGGAGCACGGTGATTGCAGGGCTCAACTGCCGGACGCTGGCGACGATTTCGGCCAGGTTCAGGTTGAGCGACGGTGCCAGGTCGGCCTTGTTGAGCAGGACGACCGGACGAGCGCCGCTCTCATTGGCCATGACCAGGAAGCGTTCGATGCGGCGGGGGTTGTAGTCGCGATCGAGGCCGGAGACGATGAACAGCACGTCGATGTTGGCGGCCAGCACCTGTTCGCGGATTTCGCGTTCGGGCTGCTTGCGCGAGACACACGTTTTGCGGGTGAGGACGCGGTCGATGACCGCATCCTCGGAGCGTAGAATGACCCAGTCGCCGACGGCGGGCCAGAGTGCGCCCGGCTTGCGCAGCAGGCCGCTCACGCTGGCGTCCACTTCGCCGGTTCCAGTTTTGCCGCACCCGGTCCAGACCAGGAAGCGGCCGTGATTGGCAGAGGCTACGCGGCCAGGAATGCCGGCGGGAGCGGCAGCAAGCTGGCTCTCAAAGAAT
>DATKGE010000181.1:0-7815 GCA_035510955.1 Occallatibacter sp.
GGCAAGCTGCGGAAATCCCTTGTCGATGAGATAGTAGCCGACATGGATGCGGCGGCCGTGAATGCGCGCGTCGCTGGCTGGATTCAGGTCCCCTTCGCGGGCAAGTTCAAGAGCCGCCTGCGCCACCTGGGATTCGGTGCAATCGGAGTGGCGGGCGATGTGTGCGACGCGCTTGCGATAAACCTCGCGGCTGTCGAAGTCCATTGCGTCGTAGGCATGTGCCGGGTCCATGCGCAGCGTGGCATCGAAAACAATGAGGGGTTCAATGAAAAAGGACCAGTTCGTGTGACCGATGGCGACAAGGCTGTGGAGAGGAACGGAGAGTGGAGAAACTGAAACGGAGTCCGGGGAGCGCAAAAGAACGCGAGCTTCGTCCACTAGAGCTTCGAGCAGGACGAACTTCAGGAATGCGGCAATATTCCACAATTCGTCCAGGGTCAGGGGTTCATGCTCCTGGATGGAGCGAACGAAGTCACGGAAGGTTGCCGCCGAGAACTCCCTTCCGACGGCGCGAAGATAGATGGCGGCTACGGACGCCGCGCGCGGCTCGTCTTTTTGCGCGGGAAGAACCACGCGCGGCAGGCGAGCCACAACCTTTGCTTTATCGGCTACGGCACGGACGGCCGATCGCAGCAGGCGAGAGTTTGCGCGAAGTTCAAGAAGAGCCGCGCTCGAATCTCCGCCATGCCCAGGCGATGTCCGCACCAGGGCCAGGTCGTGCTCAAGCGATTTCAGTGCCCGGCGCGCCGCGAGAACGCGCGCGGGAAAAGTTCCGGCGGATGTTGGCCGCTGGATGACTTCCCACGAGTCCGCGGCGCGCAGGTGCTCCAACATATCGCCGGCGAGAGGCTGGCGAGTTTCCGGAATGGTTGCGGTATCAGTCATCGTCCCTCATCGGTAACTGGCGGCTTGCATTTCAAACATGGCAGCGTAGCGGCCGCCAAGCGCGATTAGTTGTGAGTGGCTGCCCTCTTCCACCAGCCGCCCGGCCTCCAGCACGACGATGCGGTCGGCCATGCGGACAGTGGAAAAGCGATGGGAAATGAGAAGCGCCATCTTCCCGTAAGTGAGTTCGGCAAATCGCTCGAAGACTTCCAGCTCGCTTCGCGCGTCCAGCGCGGCAGTGGGTTCGTCGAGAATGAGCAACTGTGCATCGCGCAAGTATGCGCGGGCCAGGGCCAGCTTCTGCCATTCACCGCCAGACAGATCGACCCCACCCTCGAAGCGGCGCCCCAGCATCTGGTCGTAGCCGCCATGCAACTTGTCAATCACCTCGGAGGCAAGGCTCTTCTTGGCTGCGTATTCAAGCTCGTCCAAGGTATGTTCGACTTCGATGCGACCAACTTCGATATTTTCCCGGGCCGTCATCTCGTAGCGCATGAAGTCCTGGAAAATGACTCCGATCTCTGAGTGAAGATCGGCCAGATCGTATTCGCGCAGGTCCACGCCGTCGAGTAGAATCTCGCCTTCGGTCGGGTCGTAAAGCCGCGTGATGAGTTTGACGATGGTGGTTTTGCCCTGGCCATTTTCGCCGATCAGAGCCACGCGCTCTCCACAGCTGAGCGAGAAGTTGAAGTTGCTGAGGACGCGCCGGTCGGTGCCGGGGTAGGCAAACGAAACATTGCGGAATTCGAAGCCGCTCATGATGGGGCGCGGCGCGGGCAACGCGTTCACCTTGGTCTCGACTCGCGGCTTCATCTCAAAGAAAGCCAGCAGGTCGGTGAGGAACAGAGCCTGATCGGCTACTCCGGATGCGGTTGAGAAAGCCTGCTGAATATTGCTCATGGCTTGCATAATCGCGGTGGTAATCAGGGTGAGATCACCGATGCTGTAGCGGCCTTGAATGGTGCTGTAGATGCTGTAGCCGTAGGCTCCGTAATAGCCGAGTTGGCCGACGATAGCCAACAGGCCGCCCCAGAGAAGACGCCGCTTGTTCAGCGCGACATTCTCTTCGTAGATTCCTTGCGAGAGCGCGGTGAAGCGTCCGGTCAAATAGCTGCTAAGATTGAAGAGCTTGAGTTCTTTGGCGGCTTCTTTGCTTCCGCCCACCTGGCGGAGGTAATCCATCTGCCGGCGCAAAGGAGTCTGGCGAAAGTTCTTGGCGTAGGTGAGGAACGCAAAATGACTCTCGCCGAGAAACGCGGGAAGAATGCCCGCCACCAGCAGCAACAACAGGAACGGAGAGTAGCGGATGAGCAAGGCCGAGAAAGCGATGGCGGTGACCGACTGTTGCAGCAGCCGGCCCATCTGCTGGATCATCGCCAATCGGTCGGTGGCCTGCACGCGGGCGCGCTCCAGCCGATCGTAGAAGACGGGATCCTCATACACGGTCAGATCGAGAGCGGCGGCTTTCCGCATCACTTCGACGCTTACGTGGTGGGTATAGCGGTCGGCAAGCAGGTTATCGAAATAATCCACTGCGCGCGAAAGGATGCCGGTCAGGACGGCGAGCGCCATCTCAGCCCCCACCAGCCACCAGAAGTGCTGGGGAAGCGGCTTGTGGATGCGGATCTGGTTGACTCCGTCGATGATGTATTTGCCGACGATGCCGATGGCGACCGGCAGGAATGCCACAAAGATGCGGATGGCGATATTCCAAAAGACGATGGCCGGTCCGGACTCCCAGACGAAATGGAGAACCGGAGGGACGTTTTTGAGCGCGCGAACCCGGTCGGCCCAGGCGTTGCCGGGATTCTTGGGGGGATCGGGTTGTGTCTCGCGAGGGTCGCCGGCGAGTTTCGCATCACGCATGGTCGAGGACATGTTTCACTTCCAGGCCGGCCTTGCCGCGCTGCAAGGCGGTACAGGCGTGTGGTGGTTTGGCTCCCAAACTAAGGTTTATGCGACGCTCTGCTCCATGCGGCGCCGTGGTTTTGGTTTCTTCTAATGCGATGCATAGATGCCACAGATCGTTGTGTGCCCTCGATGCAAAGCGGATCGCGCACCCCGGCCGGGGCCGTCGACGAATCCGGCTGCGATCGACCCATTCGCCGTCCAATAGACCGTTGCTGCAACGTTCGCAGCAGCTCGTACCGCGACCATGTAGATACGTTGTCTCCCAGGTCTCAAACGCGAGACCTGGGGCACCCAGACCCTCATCGCCAGCATTTCAAAATCGCACGGTCCCGGTGCTAGGAAGTCGCGGCGCGATAGCTGTTGAAGCCTGCCTTGGCCATACCAAGCTGGGCCTCAGGGTTTTTCATGAAGGTCTCCCAGACAAACCCGGTGCGGGCATTTTCCGCCATCAACATGGTGACTCCGGTATCGATCCCGATGACGTCGGTATCGTACCAGTCTGTCAAGGGGTTGAACGCATCCACAAAGCCATAGCGGCTCCAGGCTTTGGGGTAGTGGTCGTGGATGGTTCTCAAGACCCGCATCGTGGCATCCGGTAGAAACGGCAGCGAGCCTCCGGTCGCAGCGGGGACGATGGTTCCATCGATCGGACCTGTGGCCGGCGGGCCGCCCCAGGCGACATAGCCTTTTTCAGAGTCAGAGGCGGTGATGCCCCAGAGCGCGTTGGTGTAGTCGACAAATTGCGCGTTAAGCTCCACGCAGAAACGGCGATGCACATCGGTGGCAATAACCGAGTTCTGGAAGTAGTCTGCATAGCGATCGCGCTTGCCGCGGAAATCGAACCAGGCCTGCGAGTATTGATGCACAAAAAGCGGAGCGAACGAGCCGATATAGCGCAGCCCATCGTATTCAAACACGGTCCTCTTCCATGCGAACCAGGCGTCGCTGTTCAGGGGATGGGAAGAAGACCCCATGCCCAGCAGATACATCATCATCAGCTCGCTGTAGAGATCCCACCGGGAAGGGATAAAGCCCAGTTCAGGGGTCCAACCGTGCGACAGCAGCGTGGTATCCTCAGCGAGCCAGGTCCACTCCACGCGATCGAAGATGGCGTGCGCCAGCTCTGAGATGGTCTGGTCCTGAAAATGCTGGCGGCAGGTCAGGATACCGCACAACAGGATCGTCGTATCCACGGACGAAACCTCGGAATCCCACATTCTTTCGCCGGTGTTGATGTTGGCAAAGTGATAGAAGAATCCGCGATGCGTGGGAAGTTTGTGCCATAGAAACGACAACGACTGGACCACGCGCGAGCGCGCCTCGGCGCGGCTCACATAGCCACGCTTCTCTCCGATGCAAATGGCGGTTAGTCCAAAGCCCGTTGATGCGATGCTGGCAGCGGTGCTCGTGTCCTTGACGCGAACATTGCAGCGGTCCTTGATCAATCCGGTCGATGGGTTGCCCTGCTCCCAGAAAAAGAGAAAATCAGCGTGCTCCACCTCTTCCAGGAATTGTTCATCCTGCGGCGAAAGCGAGGTCGGCTCAGGCGGAGCCGCGGGGCTGGCGTGCGGCAGCGTTCTCTGTTGTGGGGCTGCCTGGGATAGAAGGGAAAGCGCCGGTCCCTGAACGAACGGCAGACCCAGAGAGATCCCGGCCATTTGGCGCAGCAGCCTGCGGCGGGAGCTTGCTTCCTCTCCTGGGTCAATTATTATTTTGTTTTTGTTCATTCCCGGCTTTTTCATTCGATCCATTCGTTCCATTCGACGAGTCGATTGATCCGGGCATGTTGATTCCGGCGCATTGACCCCAGCGCACGACCGCCCGGCCTTCGCGCGCTTACCCCGCCCGAGCCCGATTAACGCATCTGTTGATTAGATGCAGAAAAGTAGCCAGACGTTGAGCTAGTCTGGGCAGCATATCGAAGCAAAGACGCGTCAAATCATCTGTATGCGGGTGAAACCGGCGTGAGACGAAGAAGGGCTGTGATCTGGACCATCGTCGCGGTTGCAGTCGCCGTGGCGGCCCTCGCGGTTGCACTGGGAATCCATCACTGGAGACCGGGGTCGATCACCATTGAAGGTGCGGTAATTCGTCACGATGGGGACACTCGAAAAGAGCTGCCGATTGCCGATGCTGCGGTTGCGGCGTGGGACGGAGTCAACAGCGCCAATGCCCGATCCGACGCTTCCGGATACTTCAAGATCACCCTTCCGGGCGTCGGCTGGCCGAGCCGAACGGTCAAACTGAGCTTTCGCAATCCCGGCTATGAACCTCTCGACCTGGAGGTGCAGCCCGGCATTCGGCTGGCAACCAGAGAGTTATATATCGCTGCCATGACACCAGGCCCATCCCAACCCGCGGCCAATGCCGGCGGCAAAGAATCCGTGGTCTCCAACATTCGTGTTCGTTACACGGTCAACACCCAGACCAACGTAAACATCGGCAGCGCCGTCAAGACGTTCCAGGTAATCAACAAGGGAAATGTCCCCTGCAATGGTCAGCCCCCCTGTTCGCCGAACGGAATCTGGAAGGCTTCCACTGGCTCCGCATCTTTGGACGCTGGTCCCGACAACGAATTTCGCGGTGTGAGAGCCTCCTGCATCGCTGGGCCTTGTCCATTCACGCGGATCGATTCGAGCGGCCTCGTCGATGACGCCCGCACCATCACCGTATCCGCCACGGACTGGTCGGACACGGCAACGTTTCTCTTGGAGGCTGAGGTCTTTCACGCCGCCATGAGTTCCAATGTACGCTTGTCGTACCCTGTTCTCTTTGGCCGTGCGCTCAACTTCACCCTGCCCCCGACGCAGGAAGGGGTCAGCATCGAGGCCGATGTCGATGGCACGTCGATGGTGTTTCCACTTGGACCGGAACTCTACCTCAGCTGGGCCGACTGCAACGCCCGGACCGGCGCAGATTCAGAAAAGACAACCGTATACCGCTGCGAACTCAAGCCTGGATTCCGCTTTTGATCCGACTTCGGCGTGCTTCCAACCGTTCTCAGCGGGGTGTCCCGGCACTTGCTTCATCAAGACCTGAGGGCCCACCTTTTCTCTATAAGCGAAGGTTCGAGTCCTGCTGCAAGAGTCTGATGGTTATGAGGACCGCGGGGATCAGAAACACCAACGAACCGGCAACCCACATAATGACCGCGCCGACGACCTGGTCGGCCATCGGCTCAATATGGAACGGGTTGGGCTGCGTGAGGTAGTACCCGTAGACCGGGCGGTTGCAGAATGCGAGGAAGGCCGACAACGCCGTGTTCACGATGTCCGCGCCGACCAGGTAGGGGAGCATGATCCAGCCTGGGTAGCGCGCGCCCGTCGGCCAGGGGCGGATGAGCGGCCACCAGAAGAGGATCGACGAACCGAGAAAGCAGATGTGCTCGAAGTCGTGCCAGCGTTCGTGCTCCAAAGCGAAGTCGTAAGCAGCGGGGACGTGCCAGCCCAGAAAGAAGAGATTCATTGCCAGCCACGCGACAATCGGAGTGGTGAGGAAACGGCCCAATGTGCGCAGGGCTTTTAGCCGGAACAGAGGGCCCAGCAGGCTCACGGTCAGGCCGTGGGGAAGGCCGCGCAGCAGCGGCACCTGCGGGTCACCGAGAAGCAGAAGCGGTGGGACAAACGACATGAGGAGCAGATGCTCCACCATGTGGGCGCTGAGAAGCGCGTCGGCAAAGCCATCCATTGGCGAGCCGATGGCGAGCCAGAGTGTAGCGAGGCCGAGAAGGAATGCCACCAACCTGCCCGCGGAGAACTGCGCTGCCCGAGTCTTGCGGATGGCGAACCAGCCCCGCACATAAACGATGGCGGAAAGCAGCACCATGGTGGTGAGGAACACGGGCGGCGACCACTCATCGAAGATGGCTTGGTATTCAGGAGGCATGGGGAGGGTCGAGCTGCAAGGCTAGGGTCCGCCGGGTAATGGTGACCTGAGCGGCGCCGGAGATTGCTCGCCGCTTGAGGCCAATTTCCGCGACGCATCGATAGCGGGGGTTAGATTGCCTCTGCGCAGCGTGAGCAGAAAATGCACCAGGGCGGTGGTTTCGGATGGATTGAGCGCGTTGCCGTAGGCGGGCATGTTTCCACCGCCCTGCAGCACCTGGCGGATAATCTGATCTTCGGTCATGCGCGACGCGATGGTGTCGAGAGCCGGACCACGCATGCCGCCGGCGCCGCCGATAGAGTGACAGTTGCGGCACTGCTTATTTTGCAGGACGAGTGCCCCTTCTCGTTCAAGCGGGGTGCGATCCTTCAGGTCGGCCTCTGGAATTGGATCGCTGGTCCAGGCGTTCATCACCGGGCTCCAGGGCGTATACATGCCCAGGCGGGTGAAGGCACCTAGAGTGACAGCGATGACCGCTACCATCAATACGGCTACGGGACGGCGCGACCAATGCTTTTCACCTTCGCCGGAGACCAGCGGAAGCAGCAGCATGGCGCCGATGACGAGAATGGGCGCGATGAACATTATCGGAGTTTCGATGCTGGGCGGCAGGTAGGCCAGCACGGCGTAGATCCAGAGAAATGCGAAGTCGGGCTTGGGGGCTGTCTGGATGATGGTGGGGTCGGGCTGACCGGTGGGACCGAAGGGCCCGAACCAGAGCGCGCAGGCCATGATGGCGAGCAGAATGACCGCGGCGAAGACGGCGTCCTTCCACGCGGCGTCGGGGACAAAGGGAATGCCGGTTTCCCTGGTGAGCTGGTGGTACTCCTGCATATAGGTTTTCTTGTTGACCAGGCGTCCGGGCATGGGCCAATCGTTGATGCCCAGGCGGAGCACCATCCAGAGGTGCAGCCCGACCATTGCCAGCAGGATGCCTGGAATGACGAAGACGTGCAGGGTGAAAAAACGCGAGAGCGTCGGTCCTGCAATGATGGGTCCGCCCAGCATGAGATCTACCAGCGCGCCGCCGACAAAGGGCACGCGGCTGGCGATGGAAGCGCCGATGCCCAGTCCCCAGTAGGCGTCCTGATCGAAGCGGAGGACCTGGCCGGTGAAGGCCATGCCGAGGGTGAG
>DATKGE010000182.1:0-4694 GCA_035510955.1 Occallatibacter sp.
GGAGGGGCAGCCAACCGTCAAGCCAATTGACGAGGACGCGGCGCATTTTCTCGTTCGCCAGGTGCGCGCGCATCCGCACGAGGTGACGATTTATGCGGCGGGGCCGATGACCAATATTGCGCTCGCCATCAGCATCGATGCGGAGTTTGCCGCGCTTGCGAAGGGAATTGTGCTGATGGGAGGCAGCTTGAATCCGGAAACGGACGATCCGGAGTTTGCCACCAGTCCGCGGCACGAGTTCAACTTCTGGTTCGATCCCGAGGCGGCGCACATTGTGCTGCGCGCTGATTGGCCGAGCGTGGATGTGACGACCGTGGATGTGTCCATCAAGGCGCCCTTCACGCAAAAGATGCTCGATGAGATTTCAAAAGCGCAGACGCCAGCGGCGAAGTATATTGCCGCATGGAGCCAGGACCGCTATTACATGTGGGACGAGCTGGCGGCCTGCGCGTGGCTCGATCCGACTCTGATCACCAAAGACAAGGTGGTCTACATGGATGTGGACTTGAGCCACGGGCCGAGCTATGGCGATACATTGACATGGACGGAGAAGTTCAAACCGGCGACCGGGGTGCGGCTGGTTCATGCGCAGGTGGACCTGGATCTGCCGCGATTTCAGAAGATGTTTGTGGCGTTGATGACCGGGGCGGGCGCAAAATAGCCGGGTCGAGGGCGGCGAATGCCACCCCTTTTTGCAAAAAAACGCAGGAAGGATGGGGCGCCCGAAATGACGGAGGCGCACGATGACGCAAAACTCGATTTTGGGCGCGAGCAAGCTGATGGCGTTTGCGCCGGTAACGGACACGGCCAGGGCGCGGGCTTTCTATGAAGGGGTGCTGGGACTGCGGCTTGTGGAGGACGAAGCGCCCTTTGCGCTGGTGTTCGACGCCAACGGGACCATGCTGCGCGTGACTCCGGTGGGCGAGCACAAGCCGGCGCCATTTACGGTGCTGGGGTGGGAAGTGGAGTCGATTGAAAGCACGGTGGAGCGGCTAACGGCGGCTGGCGTTCAATTCCTGCGCTTTACAGGGATGAATGACGGCGATGCGCTTGGAATCTGGACGTCGCCCAGTGGAGCGCGGATTGCGTGGTTCAACGATCCGGACGGGAATGTGCTGAGCTTGACGCAGTTCTGAAGGGTTAACAGCTGCCTGTTTACCGAGGACGATTCCCGATCTACGCGGCAGATGGGAGTTTGCGGCTTCCCGCCCTTGACGTGAAAGAGGGAATCTTTCGCCAGAAAAAAGGCGAAGGAATGGGGCACGGGGCCTGCGCAGCGCTCCCAGCGCAGGTCCCCGAAATACAGGTCCTTCGACTCCGCTGAAAAGCGCTCCGCTCAGGATGACAGCTCATTTTTCCCGATCATCTTTCCCAGTGACTTCCTGGGGAAGGCAGATCAATCGCCGGGGGATTCTTCAAGCTCGGAGCCTAACCGATGCAGCTTCATGACGCGCCACTGGAGGCGGTCGAAGAAGAGGTAGACTACCGGCGTCGTGAAGAGTGTGAGCATCTGGGAGACGATCAGGCCGCCGACGATGGTGATGCCTAACGGCTTGCGCAGTTCGGAGCCGACGCCCATGCCGATGGCGAGCGGCAAACCGCCGAAGAGGGCGGCCATGGTGGTCATCATGATGGGGCGGAAGCGGAGCAGACACGCTTGATAAATGGCTTCTACCGGCGGCAGGCCCTGGTCTCGCTCGGCCTGCAGGGCGAAGTCGATCATCAGGATGGCGTTCTTTTTGACGATGCCGATAAGCAGGATGATGCCGATGAGGGCGATGATGCTGAGGTCCGTTCCCGTCAACAACAGAGCAAGAATCGCGCCAACGCCGGCCGGGGGCAGCGTAGAGAGAATGGTCAGCGGGTGAATGAGGCTCTCGTAGAGGATGCCGAGGACGATATAGACGGCGACCAGGGCGGCGAGGATGAGATAAGGCTCGTTGCGGAGCGAATCCTGAAAGGCCTGCGCGGTTCCCTGGAAGGTGGCGTGGACAGAGCGGGGCATGCCCAATTGCGCCTGAGCCTTTTCGAGGGCAGTGACGGCGTCGCCGAGGGCGACGTTCTGGGCGAGGTTGAAGGTGAGCGTGACAGCCGGGTACTGGCCCTGGTGGTTCACCTGGAGCGAGGTGCGCCGCGCTTCGTAATGCGCAATGGCCGAGAGCGGAACCATGGCTCCGCCTGAGGACGGGGTGACCGGTGCGGACGCGACAGCGGCTGTGGTTGTTGCCGGCATGGCTGTCGGCGCGCCGGGATCATTCACTGCCTTGACGTATATCCCGTTGAGCGAGTCGGGGCCAAGCTGATAGCGCGGATCGACTTCCATCACCACGAAGTACTGGTTGAGGCCGGTGTACATGGTGGAGACTTCGCGTTGACCGAAGGCGTCGTAGAGGACATTGTCAATGGCGGCGGCAGAGACGCCGAGGCGCGAAGCGGTGTCTCGATCGATGACCAGAGTGGCGGAGAGTCCCTGGTCCTGCTGGTCGGTGGAGACGTCGCGCAGCTCCGGCATGGCCATCATGCGCTGGAGCAGTTGCGGCGCCCAGGTGTTGAGCTCGTTGAGGTCCTCGTCGGAGAGGGTGTACTGGTACTGTGCGGCAGCGCCGCGGCCGCCGATCTGGAAGTCCTGCTGAACCTGGAGAAAGGTAACTGCGCCGGGAACGCCGGTGAGGCGATCGCGCAGGCGGTTGACGACATCGTCGGCGGAGACGCGGCCGGGGCGCTGGCTGAGCGGCTTGAGAGCGATGAACATGCTGCCCACGTTGAAGCTGCCGCCGCCGGGACCGGCACCGCCGGCAAACGCCGTCACGGAATGAATGGCGGGGTCTTCCATAACCATCTGGGCAAGCATGCGCTGCTTCTCGCGCATGGCGGGAAAGCTGATGTCCTGGGCGGCGACGGTGCGGCCGCTGAGACGGCCCGTGTCCTGCTGCGGGAAGAAGCCCTTGGGCACAATTTTGAAGAGATAGACGTTGAGCACGGCAGTGCCGATGGCGATGCAGAGGATGAGGACCTGGTGGCGGAGGACCCAGCGCAGGGCGGAGGCGTATTCGCTGTGCAGCCACTGGAAGGCGCGCTCCGAGGCACGATAGATGGCGCCGTGGCGGTGAGCGTCGCGCGACTTGAGGAATTGGGCGCACAGCATGGGCGTGGTGCTGAGCGAGACGAGCAGCGAGGTTGCGATGGCCACGGAAAGCGTGACGGCAAACTCGCGGAAAAGCTTTCCCACCAGGCCGCCCATGAGCAGGATGGGGATGAAGACGGCGATCAGCGAAGTGCTCATGGAAAGCACGGTGAAGCTGATCTCGCGGCTTCCCTTCATGGCTGCTTCGAAGGGGCTCATGCCCATTTCGAGATACCGCGTGATGTTCTCAATGACCACGATGGCGTCGTCGACGACGAAGCCGGTGGAGATGGTGAGCGCCATCAGCGAGAGGTTGTCGATGGTGTAGCCGACCAGGTACATGACGCCGAAGGTGCCCACCAGCGAGAGCGGCACGGCGATGGAAGGAATGATGGTGGCCCAGACTTCGCGCAGGAAAAGGAAGACGACCAGCACGACCAGAAGAACGCTGATGATGAGCGAGATTTCAACGTCGTGAACGCTGGAGCGGATGGTTGTGGTGCGGTCGACCTCGACATCGAGCTTGATGGTGGGCGGGATGGCAGCCTGCAGGCGCGGCAACTCGGCCATCACCGCGTCGACGGTGGAAATGACGTTGGCGCCGGGAACCTTGAAAACGATGATGAGGATGGCGTCTTTGAGCTGGGAGGGCGGGCCGAAGTCGGGATTGGCGCCGGAGAGACCGGCGGTGTGGATGTCGGCGACGCCATCGACGACGGAGCCGAGGTCGGACATGCGTACGGGCGCGCCGGTTTGCGGGTTGTAGCCGGCGATGACGGGGGCGTACTCGCGGGCCTTGAACATCTGGTCGTTGTCGTCGATCTGCCAGCGGTGGGCGGGGTCCTGGAAAGCGCCTTTGGGGCGATTGGCGTTGGCGTTGCCGAGGGCTGTGCGCACGGCTTCAAGGCCGATTCCATTCGAGCCGAGCTGCATGGGGTTGACTTCCACACGGACGGCGGGCTGCGCGCTGCCGCCGACAAAGCACTGGCCAACGCCCTGGATCTGGGAGATTTTCTGGGCCAGGATGGAGTCGGCCATGTCGTAGATTTGGGGCTTGGGCACAACATCGGAGGTGAGCGAGAGGATGAGGATGGGAGCTTCGGCGGGGTTGGCCTTGCGGTACCAGGGATTCTCCGGCAAGTTGGCGGGAAGCTGATTGCGGGCGGCGTTGATGGAGGCTTGCACGTCGCGGGCGGCAGCGTCGATGTTGCGATCGACGTCAAATTGCAGGACGACGGAAGACGCGCCCAGCGAGCTTGACGAGGTCATCTGGTTGACGCCGGCAATGCGGCCGAACTGGCGCTCGAGGGGCGTGGCGACGGAGGAGGCCATGGTCTCGGGGCTGGCGCCGGGCAGGTTGGCGCTGATGCCGACGACGGGGAAATCGACGTTGGGGAGCGAGGCTACGGGCAGGTTGGAATAGGCCACTGAGCCGGCCATCAGGAGGGCCAGCGAGAGCAGCGAGGTGGCTACCGGACGCCGAATGAAGAGGGACGAGATGTGCATCGTTCGGGTTCCTGATGTTGGGCCGATTGAGATTTGAGGTGTACGACCTTAGCCGCAAAATACG
>DATKGE010000183.1:0-5456 GCA_035510955.1 Occallatibacter sp.
TGTGGAGCGGGTTCACAGCCAGTTGCGGACTGGCGCAAATGTTCGAAACAATGCTTTTGCTGCGCATGGGCGTCGGCGTGGGAGAAGCGGCGCTTTCCCCGGCTGCCTATTCGCTGATCACCGATTATTTTCCTCGCGAGCGGCTGGCTACGGCCCTTAGCGTCTACTCTATGGGCATCTACGTTGGCTCTGGCATGGCTTACTTGCTGGGCGGACTGGTTGTTGCCTACGCATCGACTCAGGCTATGTGGACGATTCCCCTGCTCGGAGCCGTGCATCCCTTGCAGATCATCTTTCTCCTGGTTGGCCTTCCCGGCATTGCAGTAGCACCGCTACTTTTCACAGTGAACGAACCTGCCGTACATCGCGGAGCTAGCCGACGGTCGACTGCTCCGATGAGGCAGGTATTCTCATACATCTTCGAAAACCGGCGGACGTTCTTGCTCCACAATATTGGTTTTGGGCTACTCGCGCTCTCCTCATACGCCAGTGCCGCTTGGGTGCCGGAATTCTATCGGCGACACTTTCACTGGACCATTGGAACCACGGGCATAATTTACGGTTCCTGCGTCGCGGTCTTTGGGTGCATTGGAATCGTCAGTGCTGGACGGTTCGCTGATTACTTGCGCAAATGCGGCCGAGGCAACGCGACCTTGTTCGTAGGTGTGCTGATCGGGTTAGTCTGGCTGCCCGTCAACTGTCTTTTGTACCTGGCGCCCTCTGCGACCTGGGCCACGATTTGGCTGATTCCCGGATGCGCACTGGCGGCTGCTCCCTTCGGCATCGCCCCCGCCGCGATTCAGCAGATGATGCCGGCCACCATGCGCGGACAGGCCTCGGCTATGTATTTGTTTTCCATCAACCTTATCGGGCTCGGAATCGGACCTACCGCTGTGGGAGCACTAACGCAATACGCATTTCGAAGCGACGCCGCCGTGCGATACTCGCTGGTGATCGTGACATCTGTCGCATGTGCGCTCGCTGCGGTACTGCTCTATGGAGCTTTGAAACCGTTCGTTGCCAGTCTCGAGCGGGTGCGCGTTTGGAATGCCGCACACTCTGGTTGAATTGACGTCTCGTGGAAGACACTTTCCGTCGGAAAGGCTTATCTCGATTGCATCTCGACACTGGCCCCGTTCGCCCAGGCGAAGAACTGAATCTACCTTCGCTTGCCGACTGGCTGCGCGGACGAATCGCAGGCGCTGAACGAGGTATCACGCTCGAACAGTTTCCGAGCGGGCACTCGAACCTTACATATCTGCTGCAAATTGATGGGCTCGAGTACGTCCTGAGGCGCGGCCCTTTGGGGCCAGTCGCCCCGAAAGCTCACGACATGGGGCGTGAGTTTCGAGTGCTGCAGATGGTGCATCCGTATTTTCCAGAAGCTCCAAACGTCTTTCACTTGTGCGAGGATACAGCGGTGCTGGGGTCTGTGTTCTTCCTTATGGAGCGGCGGCACGGGCTTATATTGCGGGATGAAATTCCGCCACAACTGGCGAAGATGCCGAATTATGCGGAGCGAGCCAGCAAGGGATTTGTCGATTGCCTAATACGCCTGCACGCCATCGATATTTCCCGGACCGGTTTGATTGTCCTCGGTAAGCCGGAAGGATTTCTTGAACGCCAAGTGCAGGGTTGGGCAGATCGTTGGAAACGGGCCACAACGGATGACATGCCCAAGATCGACCGCGTGATTCGGTGGCTCATCGATCACCGACCGTCTTCTCCCGCGCCGACCCTGGTGCACAACGATTACAAGTTGGATAACGTTATGCTCAGTGAAGACTCTGCCGAGCGCATCGAGGCGGTGCTCGATTGGGAGATGGCGACGGTTGGCGATCCATTGGCCGATCTGGGCTTGACGTTGTGTTACTGGGCTTTGGTTGAGGCGCCGCAACTGCGCGCTCGCGGAGTGCCCTCGCTCACATCGCAGCCCGGTTGGTACACGCGAGATCAGTTCGTTCAGCGCTATGCGGAGGGAACCGGACGCGACCTCTCGCAGATCGGTTACTACGAAGTACTTGGCATCTTCAAACTGGCAGTGATTCTGCAGCAGATTTACTACCGCTTCCGGCGTGGCCAGACGCAAGACACACGATTTCAGAATTTCGGAGACCGCGTGAAGGGATTGGTGGAATTGGCGGATTCGCTCGCGGGGAAATCCACTTGAGCACCGTCTATCTCGTGCGCCATGGGCAGGCGGGCACGCGCGACGCTTACGATTCGCTTTCCGAGTTGGGAGAGCGTCAGGCACGGCTGTTGGGCGAGCACTTCCTTTCACAGGGAATCCGATTTGCCTCCGCCTCTGCAGGAGCGCTTACGCGGCAGCAGCAGACCGCCGAGCAGATCCGTACGGTCTATGCCGACGCGGGGGTTGGCTTCCCCACAGTTCGCGTCGATTCTGGATGGGATGAATTCGATCTCGGGCGAGTGTATCGCGAGATTGCTCCGCTCTTGGCTGCCGAAGATCCGGAATTTCTGCACGAATACGACGAAATGCGCGAGCAGGTTCGCGTTAGCCAAGGCGCGCACGGGGCACGAATTCATCGCAAATGGATGCCTTGCGATACAAAAGTGGTGGAGGCATGGCTTGCCGGTCGTTATCCCTATGGCGGCGAAACGTGGAACCAGTTTCGTGAGCGCGTTGCGGCCTGCCGGTTGAAGATGCTCGACGCGCGGCAAGAGAACATTCTCGTGGTTACGTCGGCCACGCCGCTTGCGATTTGGACTGGCCTCTCACTGGAGATTTCCGATGAGCGGGTCATGCGGCTCGCCGGGGCAGTGTATAACGCATCCTACACAATCCTGCGTTTGCGAAAAGAGCAGCTACGGTTATTTACCTTCAATGCAGTGCCGCACCTCGCCGCCCTGGGGCTGTGCACCCACCGCTAAGAGGATTCCGAGCACTGCTTAGAACGGACCGCTATCTTATATATAGTAGCGAACTACCCACTCAGCTACGCAGCACGGCTTGTCGCTACCCTGGACTTCCACTCTCGCATCAAAGACTGCTTCCAGCGCATCAGGCACGTCTTCTAGCGATTGAAGAATGAAGCGAACCCGAATCTTAGAATCGGCGCGGACAGCAGAAGGAAATCGAACTCGATTCAAGCCGTAATTGACGCTCATGCGGACGCCGCCTCGGATCTGAATTGCCTCCTTCATAAACCGGCTCAGCAGCGACAAGGTCAAGAACCCGTGAGCAATTGTGGTCCCATAGGGAGACTCACGCTCGGCACGTTCGCGGTCCACGTGGATCCACTGGCGATCCTCGGTCACTTCAGCAAACTGCTCAATTCGTTCCTGGGTGATGGGGAACCAGTCCGTCAGGGTGAGTTCGCGACCTACCAATTCTCTTAAGGAATGGGCTGTTTCCAGGACAAGCGGCACTGGTGTCTCCTCTCGATTTTCCCGCAACTCTTATCTCTGTTCTCTGTCGAAAAGATTCACACGAGAGCTGCAGCAGGAACTACTTTCCTGCGTGAGGGACGCGTGACACGACGAGCACTCGGCACGCGGGCGGAGGCCTGGGGTCCGAGGTCCGACGTCCGAACAGCAGGAGGATTGATCAACATATAAGTAACGATGGCCGTTCCAATCGCAAGCCCACGTTCATCGGTGAGATCCACGTTACCCACACACAGCGTGGAGCCGATGCGAAGAAGGTGCGACCGGGCAAAGATGCGGCCTTCCGTCACTGGTAGAAAGTAGTTGATCTTTAACTCCACGGTGGTGATCCTACGGCCCCCACCGAAGTGACGCTGGATGGCACCGCCCACAGCTGCGTCGGCCATGGCTGCAGCGATACCGCCGTGGGCTACCCCGGCGTTGTTTCGCAAGTCGTTGCGAAGCGTGCAGTCGATCGTAATGCCGTCGCGGTGCACTCGGCGGAGTCGCATCCCGAGCAAGGTATTGAACGGCACGCTGGTTAAGGAATCGCGGAGTTGTCGAAGGGTCATTTCTTGTCATCCGAGGCGTGCGGCACACTCCACTTCCAGAGTTCCAGCTTCGCGATAGCTTCGGTGTGCACCTCGTCCGGGCCATCGGCCAAACGCAGTGTGCGCACATTCGCCCAGGCGCCAGCCAGAAAAGTATCCTGAGAGACGCCCGCACCTCCGTGAGCCTGAATCGCGCGGTCCAACACTCGCAGACAGGCATTCGGCGCCACGACTTTGATCATCGCGATCTCGGCGCGTGCTTCTTTGTTTCCGACCGTGTCCATCATGTAGGCCGCTTTCAAAGTCAGAAGACGTGCCTGCTCGATCTCCATGCGGGATCGCGCAATGTCGGCCCGTAGGGTGCCTTGCTCGGCCAGCGGCTTACCAAAGGCCACCCGCGCCTGCACTCGCTTACACATGGTTTCGAGGGCCCGTTCGGCCACGCCGATGCAGCGCATGCCGTGATGAATGCGCCCCGGACCCAGCCGCCCTTGGGCAATTTCGAAGCCTCGTCCTTCGCCGAGCAACATGTTCGAGACGGGCACGCGAACATTTTCAAAAGTGATCTCGCCGTGCCCGTGCGGCGCATGGTCATAGCCAAACACCGTCAGCATGCGTTCAATCTTGAGCCCGTCGCTATCCATCGGCACCAGCACCATCGACTGCTGTTTATGGAGCGCCGAGCGATCTGTCTTTTCTGTGTCAGTTCGGTCTGTGTCAGTTCGGCCCATAAAGATCGCGACCTTGCAGCGCGGATCGCCCGCTCCAGAGGACCACCACTTGCGGCCATTAATGACATACTCGTCGCCCTGCCGAACAATACTCGCCTGGATGTTGGTTGCATCCGATGAGGCGACCCCGGGTTCCGTCATCGAGAAGCACGATCGAATCTCACCTGCAAGCAGAGGCTTGAGCCAGCGCTCTTTTTGCTCCGCGGTGCCATAGCGGGCGAGCACTTCCATGTTGCCGGTGTCCGGCGCCGAGCAGTTGAACACCTCAGGAGAAATAAAACTGCGCCCCATAATCTCGGCCAGAGGTGCATATTCGAGATTCGTCAACCCCGCCCCATGCTCCCGATCCGGCAGGAACAGATTCCACAGGCCCGCGGCGCGGGCTTTGGGCTTGAGTTCCTCAATTACGGCCGGCGGCGACCAGCGGTTGTGCTCGATCTCATCGTGGTAGCGCTGCTCATTCGGATAAATGTGCTCATCCATGAAAACCTGCAAGCGCCGTTGCAGGTCCGTCACTTTGCTGCTGAACGAGAAATTCATGTCTGCCGCCAGTCTCCTATTTACCGGTGAAAGCCGCGGGGCGCTTCTTCACAAAGTGCGCGACACCCTCTTTGAAATCCTCTGTGCGGAAACAAGCCATCATCTCGCGCACGGAAATGTCGAAAGCTTCCGCGAGCGGTTGCGACATGGCCTCGTATACCTGGCGCTTGATTATGCGCAACGAGCGCGGGCTCACCGTGGAAGCCAGTTCTTGGGCAGACTCCTGGGCTTTTTCGAGAAAGGTTTC
>DATKGE010000184.1:0-7708 GCA_035510955.1 Occallatibacter sp.
ATTGTTTCATCCCATAGACAGGCGGAAAGAGGTCAATCCAGCCCTTTTCCAATTCAAATCGTTCCTGCTTCGGCCATACGTTATCGGCGTATCTTCAATAAGTTAGGCCGACCGCCCGAAATTTAGCCGGACAGTAGTGATCTTGACCCTTGACAGCCCCGTAAGTCACTTCACCATCGAGCTGGGAACGAAGCGAAACGCAGTTCAGTCGAGCTTCGTTCCTTAGTGGAGTGGCTTCCGCTCGCACCGTCGTCGTGTCTCTACCTACTTTCCCTGCCACTCATCAGCCGCTTATAACCCGCGAAAATCTGCCACTTTCCACTAACCTTCGCCCTCGATCTTCGCCCTTCGTTCTGTTTCCTCAAACCCTTTCCCTACCTATTACCCCGGACCATCGAGAAATCCCCATCGAATACCCGTAGCCCACCGCGTCCGTCGCAAACACCAGCGACTTCGTTCGACAGACTTTATCGCAAGTCCCGCCACTGCCCTTGATCTGCGCCTGATTCCTGCTCGGCGGGACCTGCGATAAAGTACTAACTGTTTACATCAATCATTCCAACCAGCTTACAATGCTGACATCCACAAGCCGTCCTTGGATCAACAAAGGCTAATTGTTGTTAATTCACAGCGTTTTAGTTTTTGACCCGTCTGCGCTACCATCGGGTTGGCAGTCAGAAGGGAGCTACGATGCGCTGGTACCACTACGTGGCCTACTTTTTCGGGGGCGCATTCCTCGCGAACGCCCTGCCCCATCTCGGCAACGGGATCTCGGGGCACGCCTTCCAGAGCCCCTTTGCATCACCGCCTGGGGTAGGCTTGTCCTCCTCGACGGTCAATGTCCTATGGGGCCTCTTCAACCTTGCCGTCGGCTACCTGCTTGTCTGTCGTGTGGGCAGCTTTAATCTGCGCAAGACCCAGCACGCGCTCGTCCTCGGGGCGGGCATCTTCATCATGTCGCTCATGCTTGCCCACGCGTTCGCACGGCTCCACGGGGGCCTGTGATCCTGCCTTTTCTACTACCGGCCAAACACCGGACATCTCGGGTTAAATCCCCAATTACGCTCAAAACCCCTCAATGAGCGAAATCTGATTACGTCGACTTGTGGTGCCACGAGCTTACAATTGATTGCGCGGCGATGCGAGTGCACGCCGCGGGGGACAAGGCCTGAGCGATGATGATTGGTATCGAAGGCCGCATCAGTCATGTTTACCATAGAGCAAATCAACGAGCTCCACGCCCGGCTCGGTAGCGCGAGGACGCTCCCGGAGTATGTGCGGGCGCTTAAGGCGCTTGGGGTCGAACGGTACGATTCCTACCTATCCGACGGCCATTCGGAATACTTAGGGCAGGCGGTTCACAAGGTCGTCTCCCCACCCGTGCACGAGGTGCTTCCCGTTGCTGAAACCAGTCAACAATAGATGTTCCTGCAGCACCTGCGCCGGCACGAGCGGCGCGAGACGACTTACTTAGAGATGTCCAAGGGCTTGGCGCAGAGCGGGATAGAGAAGTGGACTGTGGACACGGGTAGGAGATGACTATGTTCTACGATAAGGCCGGCAGAGAGATGCTGGTCGAGCAGATCAGCTAATTCAGTGTTTCACCACGGGCTGCTAGCAGCCGAGTCCATGGTGCAGACAACTTCAAAAAGTCGCCGGCTAAGATCAATCCCTGATAGCGCGAAAAGGCGTCGCCGGACGAGATTGATGAGAGTGCACGTTCGCCCGGAAGGAATTTGAAGAAAGATGATGGCAGCGAGCAAGCAGATGGCGCGGTGACTGCTTCGCATAATTTGGAACAGTGTCTTATTCGTAACGGTAGACCGTCACTCGTAGTGGCACATTCGGGCGCACGGTGAGAATCTCGCCCTGTCCGGTATCATCGCCGCCCAATTGCCGGACTACGCGCCATTCGCCCTGCACAAACTTGCCCTGCTGCACGTCGCCCAGACCGACAATCTTCGGTCCGGGAGTGGTCGGAGCAAAAGCGATTCGTATGCCGCCGCCGACCGATCCGAAATAGAACTCGTCCGGCCCCGCGGCGATGAGAATCGCCGCTGCTTCCGGCGCTTTAGGATCGTGAGCCGCTGGCGCGGCCGACTGATCTGGAGCGATCGGAACGCGGCCCATGCCAACATAGCTAAGAGTCATTGTGTAGTTCCCTAACTTGAGATCCAGAGGGGCGTCGCCCTGATTCAGGCGCACGGCTGCGATGGTCTCTTTCCCCTGCTGAGCAGCGATGGCTGGAGCCAACTGCCAAACCAGACCATAGGCCGCGGACAGGTCAGTGTCCGGAGCTGGTGACCGTTCGATGAAGAACGGCGAAAACCCAATGGCGTTGAACTTACCGAAGGCCGATAGCACGTTGGTCGCGTTGGTGCTGGTTTCCGGGATGAACAGCGGGTTTCCGTTGCGCGTGAACCTCGCGCAGACTTCGTCGAAGTATTCCAAATACAGATCGGGCGCGAGTATGTCGACGGAAGGCGCTCCCGCTCTCCAAATGTCATAGACCTGGGGCACCGGGCCGCCGCTCGGGTAGGTTCCGGGCCAGGCATGATTCGGCTGTTGCAGCCAGGCGTTCACATACATCGGGAGGTCGTATTCTTTCTTGCCCGCCTCGACCACAGTGTTCACGTAGCGCGCGTAGTTCCAAGCCATGAATATCTCATCTACGGGCCAGTGCAGCTTTCGCCAGCTTGTCTCGTGCTCTTCTGCACTCATCGGAGGGCTCTTCGTCTGAATGGGCACATCGAAACTGTCCGGCTTACCCGGGCCGAACACTTCTTCCCACGTTCCCGACGTCCTGAAGCCCTGCGCGGCCCACACTTCGCGCAACTCAGGAGCCAGCGTGTCCTTGTGCCGCTCAAGATAATCCATCAGCTCCTTCGGAACCGGTCCCGCGAAGGACTTGTTGGAAGGTGCGGATCTGTCGCGCGAATCGCGCAGAACGCCGACTTCGTTTTCCACCTGCATCATCAGGACGGTATGCGGCACGCTATCCACTTCCTTGATGTGTCGCATCAACGCCCGGTAGGCTCGAGCGTCCGCGTCCCTCGTGGCATCGCCGAAGGTGCTGAGTAACTCCAGCGTCTTCCCGCCCTTGATTCGAATACGCGGGTAGCGCTTATAGTCGGTCTTGACCCAGTAAGGAGCGTAACTCGACAAACCGTTCTTCCAACTTCCGAACCATAGAAAGACGAGTTTCAGATTATTGCGCCGGGCCTCCTGGATGAGACCGTCTACCAGGGCGAACCCATACTTGCCCTCGGTTGGCTCCATCTGCGCCCACGATATGGCTACCAACACGCAGTTGAGATTGCCCGAAACCAGTTTGGGCCATATCGGCTGCATGTTCTCGAGACTGGTCGCGGTGTTGTTTCCCAGTTCTCCCGCCAGCGCCAAGAAAGGCCTCCCATCCACGATTAACTGCGTGGCAGTGCCCTGTTTCCGCAGGTGCGGAACGCCGGAGTCTGACTGGGTGTAACCCTGGATCACGAACAACGCCGCACATGCAGCCATGATCGAAAACCGAACTACCGAGTTCATTTTTCCTTCACCTCAATCGTCTTTTCAAGACGCACGTCGGCGGATGACGCACCCACTATGATGCTGAGGCGGCCGGGTTCCACCACGAAGGTCTGCTTGCCCGCGTCCCAGTAAGTCAGCTCGGTTCCCTTCAGCGGCATCCGGACGGTCCGCGTCTCATTGGGCTCTAGCGCAATCTGCTGAAATCCGCGCAGCTCCTTAAGGGGCCGCTCCACGGCGGAATCGAGATGCTTCACGTACATCTGTGCTACCTCATCACCCGCGCGACTTCCCGTATTCTTCACGTCCACGCTCACGACTATCTCGCCCGCGGCGTTCACCGAATCGGCTGATGTGCGGAGGTTGGAATACTCAAACGTGGTGTAACTCAGGCCGAATCCGAAAGGATACAAGGGCTGCCCATTGAAATACATGTAGGTGCGGCCGTCGCGAATGTTGTAGTCCATCATGGAGGGCAAATCGTCTAGCGACCGGACCCAAGTGGCCACCAGCCGGCCGGCTGGATTGTAGTCGCCGAACAGCACGTCCGCCAAAGCGTTGCCTTCCTCCTGGCTGGAGTGCGCCATGTGAAGAATCGCGGGAATGTTCTGCTGTACCCAATTTATCGCGTAGGGAAAGCTGGAAATCAGCACCACTATGGTCTTGGCGTTCGCCTCTTTTACTCTCCGAATCAGTTCGAGTTGCCCCGGATCGAGATCAATGGACTTGCGATCCACGGCTTCCTTGCCCTCCGTGGGCAATGCACAGCGGCCGAACTGCGCATTGCAGGTAGGATGGTTGCCTACGAATACGATGGCGATGTCGGATTCGGCGGCGAGATTCGAGGCACTGCGATTGTTGTCGTCGGGTGCGTAGCGGACGCGGACGTTTGGCCCCACCTTATTCCGGATGCCTTCGAGCGGGGTTACGGTGTACGGGGGCATTCCGGCGTACCAGTCCACCAGAACGCTGTCGGCGAATGGACCGATCACGGCAACGGAGTGCAGTTTGCGTTTGTCCAACGGCAGGAGGCCGCCGCTGTTCTTGAGCAGGACGATGGATTCCTGGGTCGCTTTTCTGGCCAGCGCCTTATTCTTCTCGCCGTACCAGGGTTCCTCTGTCCCGGCGATATTGTTGTACGGCGACATCTCTAGTGGATCGAATTCGCCCAGCCGCATGCGCATTCGCAGGTTGCCCCGGATATTGCGTTCAATGTCAGCTTCGGTTACCAGCTTCTTTTCGATAGCGTCCTTCAGAGGCTCGGAATATGGATCGAGAAATACGCTGATGCCGGCTTTGACGCAGCCCGCTACCGCAGACGCGAGGTCGGAGTAGAAATGAAACTGGCGCGTGAGGTTGGGCAGAGAGCCGGCGTCAGTGCTCACCATTCCGTCGAACTTCCATTCCTTCTCAACAATATCCCGAATGAGGGGCGACACCGTGTCCGGTATTTTGTTGACCGCGTTGTAAGACGCCATAAACGATTGCGCACGCCCGTCTTCGATACCCATTCGGAATGGAACCAAATAGTATTCCCGGAGGTTGCGTTCATCGAAGTCGGACGAGGAACTTGTGCGGCCATCCTCATTGCTGTTGGCGAGGAAGTGCTTCATGGTGGACGCGGAGAGCAGGTACTTTGGATCGTCTCCCTGAAGCCCCTGGATGAGACCAACGGACATTTTCCCTACGAAGTACGCGTCTTCTCCGAACGACTCCTCCGTTCGGCCCCACCGGGGGTCCCTTGCGAGGTCGACGTTGGGTGCGCGAATGACTAGGCCGACGCGGGCGCCACCGTACTTCTTGAAATAGACACGGGCTTCGTAACCTTCGACGGACCCAACCTGGCGAAGTATCTCCGGGTCCCATGTCTCGCCCAACCCGACCGACTGCGGGAACGTGGTGGCAGTAACGCTCCCACCCCAGACCCAGCCCAAACCGTGCAGCCCTTCAGTGAAATTCGTGAACGCCTTGATCCCCAGCCGCGGTACAGCCGGCTGGACTTGACCGAGCATCGCGATCTTCTCATCCAGTGTGAGCTTGGAGACAAGGTCGTCCACTCTCTGCTCAAGTGGGAGGCTGGGATTGCGGAATAGTTCAACGGAGGTGGGCGTCTGCGCCATGGCGACACCCAGAAGTAATGGAAGAACTACAGCACGTGGTCGGGGTCTCATGAGAATGTCTTTGAGATACGAATAAACATCAGAGATCGCTCGGCGCAGGTGGGCGCGGGCGAAGACGGACGTTAAGAAAGATGGAAGCAAGTGACTCCTGGGACACGCGGCGCGAACGGCGTCCGCGCGAGGCGCGTAACCGTGAAGCGAGTCCAGATTTGGACGCCAGCACGGAAGCGGCATAATATTCCGTCAAAGGACTCTTGTAAATGAAATTTACTTCTGCAGTTCTCGCCACTCTCATCGCCACCAGCTTGGCGATTGCTCTTCGCGCCCAAGTTCAGGAGCGCCCAATTCCTCGCATCGTGAAAAAGGACGGACGCTTCGCCCTCTTCGTGGACGACGCTCCTTATTTGATGTTGGGCGCCCAGGTGCATAACTCCAGCACCTGGCTGAACATGCTTCCAAAGGTGTGGCCCGCCATGGAATACCTCAACGTCAATACGGTCGAGATGCCGATCTACTGGGAGCAGTTTGAACCGGGGCAAGGCCAGTACGACTACACGACAATTGATACCGTGCTGGAACAGGCTCGCCAGCATCACCTGCGCCTGGTGTTGCTCTGGTTCGGAACCTGGAAGAACGGAAGCCAGCACTATATGCCGGAGTGGATGAAGCTGGCTCCCGACCGTTACCCGCACATGGTGGACAAGAACGGACAGGCGGTGGACTCGCCTTCGCCCTTTGCGGCCGCCTCGCTGGAAGCGGACAAGACGGCCTTCACCGCTTTCATGCGACACCTCAAGTCAGCCGATCCCGAGCGCACCGTAATCATGGTTCAAGTGGAGAATGAAGCTGGAACCTGGGGTACCCTTCGCGATTATTCCTCGACCGCACAGAAGCTCTTCGAAGCGCCGGTGCCGCCCGAGGTGCTCACCGCCATGCAGTTGAAGATCACTTCGCCATCCCTGAACTGGCAGGAAGCTTTTGGCCCCGAAGGCGAGGTTTGCTTCAACGCCTGGTCGGTAGCGAAATACGTAGGGCAAGTGGCCGCCGCGGGCAAGGCGGTATATCCGTTGCCCCTATATGCCAACGCAGCGCTGCGCGACCCGCTCAGGCCGGGCGCTCCCGGCAGCTACGAGAGCGGCGGCCCCACGGACAATGTGCTCGCCATCTGGAAAGTCGCTGCGCCCGCGCTGGATATTTTGGCGCCAGACATTTACCAGAACGATCCCGCCGCATATTTGAGGGTGTTGGAGCTCTATCGCCGCGACGACAATCCCCTGTTCGTGCCCGAGACCGGAGGCGCCGCCAACGCCCGTTTCTTCTTCTCCGCGCTCGGTCTCCAGACCATAGGATTCTCGCCCTTCGGGATGGATTACAGCAGGGGTCACGACACGAGCCCGGGATCCCGACAGCCGGACGAGTTCCTGGCCTGGGCGATGAACTACCGGTTGATCGGCCCGATGCAGCGCGAGATTGCCGAGCTGAATTTTGAAGGCAAGCTCAAGGCCGTCGCCGAAGTGGCCCCGAAGGTCACCGAGACCCTACCGTTTGGAGACTGGAACGCTGTGGTGTCGTATGGAGCCACACGCAATGGTCAAGCGATAGGGAACGCGGAGCCGACGGGGCGTGCTCTGGTGGCCCGGCTGTCAGACAATCAGTTTTTGGTGTCGGGATTCTTTTGTCGCGTCGATTTCCGGCCGGCAGGCACCGACCAGCAACGAAAGTCCCAGCATGCCATAGATGGAACCGGACAGATCCCCTCCGCTCTGATTGATGGCAAATGGCAGCATCGCCAGTTCCTGCGCGTCGAAGAGGGAACATACGAGAACGGCGTCTTCAATTTCGTTCGCATTTGGAATGGTGATGAAACCGACTGGGGCCTCAACTTTGGTTCGGAGCCCGTGGTGCTGCGCGTCTCAGTCGCAACCTACTAATGACGCTGGTTCATCGGGCCAGGTGCACCACGGAGCTCATGCAAACGTCGCGGGCGGTCGCTTTACTGCGGAGGCACAGGTTGTTGCTCTACCAGCTTGAATCGCTTCCTGTCGGTTTCCTGCTGACGTGAA
>DATKGE010000185.1:0-8345 GCA_035510955.1 Occallatibacter sp.
GGTGGGCGTCTCCACATGAATCAGCTTTGTTGACGGCCGTATCGCCGCTTCCACAGCCTTCACGTCGCCCGTATCCACATACTCGATGTCGATGGCGTAGTTGCGCACCACCAGGTTGAACAGCCGCTGCGTGCCGCCGTACACATTGTGCGAGCAGATCACGTGGTCGCCCGCGTGCAGCGTGGCCACAAGCGCATAAATCGCCGCCATGCCGCTCGAGAACACGTGGGCGCTGGCCCCCCCCTCGAGCACCGTCAGCGCCTCTTCGAGGCGATCGCGGGTCGGATTCCCGGCCCTCGAATAGTCCCATCCCTTGTCCGTGCCAATGCCGGTCAGTTCAAAAGTCGATGAAAGGTAAACAGGCACATTCACCGCGCCCGTCGAAGGGTCCGGATATTGTCCTGCATGCACGGCAAGAGTCGCGTATTTGTATTCAGGCATAGTCAGCTTGTAGCTCTTTGCTCCCAGCCTCTAGCTTATCGCGCCTGGGCTGCTTGCTGCTTCCCCTGAGGCCCACACGCAAAACGGCCCCCGCGCCGAGCGGAGGCCGTAGGTCAGTGGGAGAGACAGTATGGCACTTACTTCATGTTGCCATTAGCGTCCATGGTGATGCCGCCAGGACCAGCGTTCTTCTTCTCTTCATTCGCCTTGCGCGTCCCCAACGCCTTGGTGGTGAAGTCCTTCGCTGATGCAATATCGGCGCTCACCGCGCTCGCATTGCCGTAGTCCACATCCGCCTTGCGCCGGTAGACCAGATTCAGGTAAACCATTGCCTCGTCGTAATTGGGCCGGTTCAACACCGCCTGGTTCAGGTACTGCAGAGCCTCTTCCACCAGCGGAGCGTTCTCCTCCTTGATGGTTTCCATGATCTTCTTGGGAGCCTTGACGTTGCCCTCGCCATCGTCGTTAAGGCCGGCTGTCGCCAACTCTTTCAGAGTATTCTCGTGCGCCAGCGTCCAGTCGATTGCACCGATCGTATAGGCTGCTTCCGGATCCTTGGGATCGACTGCCAGAACCTTCTTCTGCCACACCTTGGCATCGTCGAACTTCTTGATGCTGAAATAAATGCCTGCGATCTGTTTCAGGCTGTTCACATCGTTGGGGTCCTTGGCAAGAACCTCCTCGAAGATGCTGATCGCCTGCTGGGCGGTCTTCATATTATCCGGCGTATCCAGTCCCGGAACCACGTTCTGGGCCAGTGCCGTTGCCAGATAAGTCTTGGCCATCGGCAGGCCGGGATCAAGCTGCGTGGCCTTCTGGAAGTGTCCGATCGCCTCTTCGTAGCGGGCGCTCTTGTAGGCTTCCACTCCCTTGTTCAACTGGTCGCGGGCAGCGAGGCGGTCGCACCCGCTCATGGAAACCACCATGCCGGCCAAGGCAATCCCCAACGCCCAACTACGTGCGGGTCCATTCATGTTCGTATCCTTCTCCTTCAGGTTGCGCCTTTTTCCTGCGCCCCTCAAAAATCTCCTGCCACTGGCCGCGGGCGGGAGTAGCCGAAACCAGGAAACAGAATTGTACTCCACTTGCCGCCCGGACTCATCCTCCCCGGATACGGCTGAACCCCTTGAGAAAGCTTGCGATACTCGATCCACCTCAAACTTCCACTGGCCAGCCCGGACATTTGGCGTCATCCGCCTTGAGGCGACCCACAACTACCGCATGATTGATGCCGAGCGGCTCCGAAGCGTTCCCGGGTTGGGAGTCTCCACTTGAGAGCGGCAGACTAGTGGCCGGCCATGATCTGGGGCGTCATCAGTCCGATATGATCCACGCTGGCCGCGCGCCCGATATCGATCACTTCCGCGATGTATGCGAAATTGACATCGTCGTCGCCCTTCACGAACATGACCCGCTCAGCGCGGTTGGCATAGATCTCGGTCAGCCTCGGCAGCAAATCGGCCTTGGGATAGTCGGTCTCGTTGATCTTGTACGTCGGGGCCGCGCCGGGATGGTAGAGAACCTGCACCACAATCGTGCGGTCGGTCGGCGGAGGCGTCTTGGTCGGGTCCTTCGGCGGCTGCGGAACCAGCGCATCCAGCCCCTTGGGCACTACCGGTACGATGACCATGAAGATGATCAGCAGCACCAGAAGAATGTCGATCATCGGAGTAACGTTGATGTCGGACGAGTAAGTTCCCCCGCCGCCAGTTGTCATGCTCATGGCTTCAAACTCCTTGGTCCTTTGAAATCGTTAAGAACAGCGCGCTTGAAAGACTACTCGCCGCCTGCGCCGCCCGGTCCTTCACGCTTCTGCGTCAACAAGCCCACGTCATCCACGCCGGCCGTACGCACGGCATCGATGGCGTCTTCGACCGCCTTGAACTGTGCGCGTGCATCCGCGCGGACATAGATGGTCTTGCCCGGCTTGTCGGCCAGCTTGTCGCGCACTTGAGGCCCGAGTTCGCTGAGCGCGACTTTGTTCTGCCCCAGGAAGACTCCCCCGTCACGCGTGATCGCCACGACAATCGCATCTTCCTTGTCGGCGTCGGGCATGGCCTCGGGATTATCCACTTTGGCCATATCGATCTGCACCTTGTTCTGAAGCATGGGCGTGATGACCATGAAGATGATCAGCAGAACCAGCATCACGTCCACCATGGGGGTGACGTTGATGTTCGAGTTGACATTACTACCTTCGTTGCGAACCGCGATTCCCATTGCTTGGGCTCCGTCCTATGATTTTTTGCCGGATGCTTCCGGCCCCGTTCTGGAACCAGGTGGCCAGTGCGAGGTTGAAACCGGCGGGCAGAAGAGAACTCATCTCCCCTGCCCCCGCAAATTCCCGCTCGCACCAGCAGACGCCCCGCTTAGCGCTTGTGGCTCTGCTTGATGAAGTAGTCGACCAGTTCGCTCGAGGAGTTATCCATCTCCACGTCGAATGCTTCGACACGTCCGGTAAAGTAGTTGAAGGCCATGACGGCCGGAATGGCCACCAGCAATCCGAATGCCGTGGTCACCAGGGCTTCGGAAATACCGCCCGCAACCGCGCCTATGCCCGAGGTCTTCTGGGTAGCGATCTGTTGGAAGGCGTGCAGAATGCCGATGACGGTGCCGAGCAGACCCACGAAGGGAGCCGTGGAGCCGATCGTCGCCAGCACGGCAAGACCCCTCTTCAGCTTGGCATGAACAATGGCCTCGGCCCGCTCCAGTGCCCGGCCCGAACTCTCGATGGTCTCTTCCGTGGGCGAGCCGCCCGAGGAACGGAACTCCTGCAGGCCGGCGGTCACAACCTCCGCCAGATGCGACTTCTTGTTCCGGTCGGCGATCTTGATCGCCTCTTCCAGCTTGCTGTCCTTCAGCGCGCCGGCAACCTTGGGCGCAAATTCGCGCGACTGTTTGCGGGCTGCGGAAAAGTACAGGTAACGGTCGATCATCACGGCCAGCGACCAGATCGACTCAACGAAAAGGGTGAGGGCGATAATGCGAACCGGCCATCCCATGTGTTGCCATAGTTCCATGGGGCTGAAGCCGACTGCCTGATCTTCCTGGAACAGGGCAAGGCTGCTGACCGCGTGCGAAGCGAAAGGTGTGAGCTGAGCGAGAATCACTGAATCGTTCCTCCTAGGAGTTTCTTGTCAATTGCGATCCGCTGCGGCGGAAGGTTGCTGGAGAATGCGGCTCGTTCAGGATTCGCATTCAGGTCAAAAGTGAGGCCTCTTTTCAAATTGATGAAAAGAGGCCAGAGAAGAAATCACCCACCGAGCGTGAAGACCACATTCACCGTGGTTTCCACTTCCACGGGTTCGCCGTTGAGCAGGTAAGGCCGGTAGCGCCACGATCGTACCGCATCTGTTGCGGCCCCCTGCAACATGGCCGGCCCGCTCATCACTTTCAGATTTTCAATGGTTCCGGTCTTGGATATCGTTGCCTGCAGAATCACCGTCCCGGACACGCGGGCGGCCTTGGCAATGGCCGGATACACTGGAACCGTTTTCTGCAGCAGCATGCCCGTGGCCACGCCGCCGGAGATGTTGACTTTCTTGGGTGTTTCAGCCTTGACCTTGGGGCCGTTCCCGCTGCCAAAAACGCTGCCGATGACGCCAGAGCCGCTGCCGCCAAGGCCTTCCATTCCGGCCACGCCGAAGCCGGAACTGGGCGGCGCTTCCTTGTCGGCAACGACCTTGATGTCTTTCGGGATCTTGGTGGGCGCGACGAGCTGATTGTTCATCATCTCCGACTGCACCTTGACCACGTGCACCACCTCGGGCGGCGGCGGTGGAGGCGGCGGTGGTGGCGGCGGCGGCGGCGCAGTCAGCACGGTGAGCATCATGGCCTTGGGCAGCGCCTCGGGATAGATCAGAGGGATCAGGATCATGATCACGAGAATGGAGCCGTTGACGATAAACGTCACCATCATCCAATACTTGCTTTTGCTCTTGATCCTGTGTGCGGATTCAAACGTGGAATCTTCAAACATGGCCAGCCTCGAATCGGGTGTTGGTTACCTCTAATTAGACACCGCGGGAACTGCGAATGTTCCCGGCTTCAAAACGGTACCACAGAAGTGTGTTCCCCTTGTATCAGAAGAGTGGCATCGATGCCAAGCCTGCACCAAAAACGGTGCAACCTGGAAAAAATACCCCTAACTCCGCCCGCGCTTTGCCGCAGGCAAAACCGTCGCTTTCCCCTTGCCGGCCCGCCAGTCCTGCCAGGCCACCAGCATCGGCGCAGCCACGGCGATCGAAGAATACGTGCCGATCAGAATCCCGATCACCAGCGCAAATGAGAATCCGTTCAGAACCTGGCCCCCGAAAATGTAGAGCGAGAGCACGGTGAGAAAAGTCAATCCCGAAGTCAGCACCGTCCGGCTCAGCGTCTGGTTGATGCTGCGGTTCACCACGTCCGGCAGCGACTCGCGCCGGCTCAGCCGCAGGTTCTCGCGGATGCGGTCAAAAACAACAATGGTGTCGTTCATTGAATAGCCCACCAGCGTGAGAATCGCCGCGATGACCGTCAGGCTGATCTCCTTGTTCAACAGCGCGAAGAACCCGACCGTGATCAGCGTATCGTGGAACACGGCCACCACCGCCGCTACGCCATAGATCAACTGGAAGCGGAACCACAGGTAGACCAGCATGCCCAGCAGCGAATAGAGCGTAGCCAGCAGCGCCTGTCGCTCCAGTTGATGCCCCACGGTTGGCCCAACCACGTCGACCTTGGTGCCGGTAGGAACAATGGGGTTGGAATAGTGAGCCTGCAGGGCATCGAGCACCTGCTTCTGGCCGGTCTCCAGTTCGGTTTCGTTGTGCTGCTCGGGCAGGCTGATCAGCACAGCGTTCAGAGCCGGGCGCGTCTCATCGTACCGCTGCACGGTCGCGTCCTTGATCCCGGAAGCATCCATGGCCTGGCGAATAACGCCAATGTCCGGAGTCTGCACGAACTGCACCTCCACCTCGGTGCCGCCGCGGAAGTCCACGCCCAGGGGAACGGGGCTTCGGACGCCGCCAACGGGATGCTCCCAATGCCATCCCATGGAAATAATGCCGGACACACTGAAGATCAAAGAGAAGGCGAGGAAATACCACTTCTTCCCCAGCCAATCCACATTTACGCCGCGAAACAATTCCACTGGTTCTCTACCCTTCTTCTTTACCCTTATTGGGTCTGAAGCCCGCCTTCGGCTTCAGCGTTCAAATACTATCGTCGGACGTACTACCTTTTGATGGGTGCCCCAGGTCTCGCCTTTGAGACCTGGGAGTGAGTCTCCACCCCCGGACAGCTAAATCGAAATCGGCTCACCCGGTTTCAGCCGGCCCAGGTGCCAATCGAAGATCACCCGCGAAACATACACCGCGGTAAACAGGTTGGCCGCCAGCCCGAACGTCAGCGTGACGGCAAAGCCCTTTACCGGCCCGCTGCCGAACAGGAATAAGATGGCCGCCGAAACGATGGTGGTTACGTGGGTATCGAAAATCGTTGTCCACGCATGAGCAAAACCCTGGTCGATGGCCGCCGCCGGCGCCTTGCCGGCCCTCACCTCTTCGCGAATGCGCTCGAAGATCAGCACGTTCGAATCCACGCCCATGCCGATGGTCAGAATCACGCCGGCAATTCCCGGCAAGGTGAGAACCGAACTGCTGTACCCCATGAAGCCGAGCAGGATCACCAGGTTCAGGAACAGCGCCAGGTCGGCGTTGATGCCCGAACTGCGGTAGTAGAAGAGCATGAACGCCATCACCACCAGCACGCCCACAACCGCCGCCGTCACGCCCTGGCGAATCGAGTCCGCGCCCAGCGACGCGCCCACCGTGCGGTCCTCGATCGGATTCAGCGAGGCCGGCAGGGCGCCCGTGCGCAGCATCTTCGACAGGATTTCGAGCTCCGTCGGTGAGAAGCTGCCCACAATCTCGCCCGTATCGCGAATCGGGTTCTGGATGTTGGCCACTTCCTTCACGCGGCCTTCCATCACAATGGCCATGCTCTGGCCCACGTTCTTGCTGGTATAGTCGTAAAACTTGTCGCCCGCCTCGTTGGTCAGCGTGAAGTGGACCGCGCTGCGCCCGTTCTGGTCCGTTCCCGGATCGGCGGAACGGAAGTCGCTGCCCGCCACCACCGGGATGCGCTTCAGCACATACACCGCGTCTGCATCGGAGCCCGTAGCCAGGCTGCCCGAGCCGTGCAGCATCATCTCGTCCGGCGGCGGCGCGCCGCTGTTGCTGGCCGCCGCCTCTTGCTCGTCCTTGTACGGACCGCCCACCACGGCGTGAACCTCAAGCCGCGCTGTGGATTGAATGATGCTCTTTACTTGTTCAAGATCGGAGATCCCCGGCAGCTCCACCAGGATCTCGTTCTTGCCCAGCCCGTACGGCGAAACCACCGGCTCGCTCACGCCCAGGGAATTCACGCGATCGGTAATGGTCTCAATCGCCTGGTCCACCGTCTTCTGTTCCAGAGCCGTCTCCACATTCGGCTTCATGGTCAGCGTCCAGGTGTTGTCCGCGCCCCCGCCGGTCAGGTCGTACTCGTTGGAAAATTTGTCGTCCAGCGTCGAGCGCACGGTGGCCGAACTGGCCGGCGCCGTGCCTTCCACGCGGATCAACTCCGGCTGCTTCGCCGGATCAGGCTTATACACCTGTGTAAAAGTAAGGTTAGCCGCCTTCAGGTCTTGCTGGATGGTTCCGACGGCATCGTCGGTTTCCTGGTTGATCGCCTCCGCCACCACCACCTGCAATACCAGGTGAGCGCCGCCGCGCAGATCCAGTCCAAGGTGAATGTTCTTGGCCAGGGACGCCTTCAGCGCCTTGCCGCTAAACCCCGATGGCACCCCGATGATGCCGTAGATGCACACTGCCAGGAATGCAAAAATCAGGGCAATCTTCTTGTTGAGGTTCTTGTTCATCGTCCCGTTTCTCTAGTCCAAAAGTAAATTCGAGTACAAATTCTTCACGCCCCGCAATCAGGAATTCGAGGCCCCATCCTGCGTTGTCACTGAAGCAATGGCGCTCTTGGCCACTTCCAGCTTGATGTTGTCCGGCGCCACGCGAATCACGTACGCATCGTCCTTGATGGAAAGAATAATGCCGCGAATGCCGCCCGCGGTGGTAATCCGGTCCCCGGTCTTGATCTGCGCCAGCATCTCCTGCCACTGCTTTTGCCGCTTCTGCTGCGGCCGGATCATCACCAGGTAAAGCACCGGAATCAACAGCAGCGGCAGAAGCATGGGAAGACTTCCACCCGCGCCGCCGGGCGCACCTGCGAAAAATGCCAGACTGATTGCCACACTCATCCTTTACTTACCCCCGGCCGCAATCCTCCGCGTCCGTTCAGGGCACAGGCCAACCGGCAATCGACCGGATGCCTGAATGAATTTGTCTCCGGGAATGGACTCGGGCTTCATCCGGGCCGTTGCCCACGCCCGGCGCAGGCTCTGGCCAGACATTGAGCCGGACTTTGAGATGGACATTGAGATGGATAACCCCGACGCCGCAGGCCTCCCCGCCAAACTCCCGCTCCGCGCCCGCCTGCCGGCCACTTACCCAACTGCCGTCTGCTTCCTCTTCGACACGGCCTTCCCCTGGAACCCGCCAACTCGACTTCAGGAAGTCGCACCACCCAGACTATGCCTTCCCCGCCAGGATTCCAAAAGAATGCCTGGATACGATAAGAAACGGGCGGCCTCTTGCGTGTCAAGGCGTCGTTGCCGGACAGCGGGCCAATTTGAAGGATGCGGGCTTCAGCCCGCGAGGTGGCGCCGGTCTCCAGACCGGCTGTCATGCGGGCGTCCACGCCCGCACTCTCCCTCGGAACGATCACTGAATCTCACAGCCGAAGCCTTAGTGGTTCATTTTGAAGGGTGCCCGCTCGCTGGATTGGGCTCCGTGCCCCATCCTTGCGACTTTTCT
>DATKGE010000186.1:0-15135 GCA_035510955.1 Occallatibacter sp.
TTATGACAGTCCAACGAAGAAAAATGCGAGAACAGCCGTTGGCTACGGGCAATTTGGACAAGTGGATGACGGCGGCCCGACTGCGATTCCCGGCGATGGCGGCATCTACTCGACTGTTGATGACTTGCTCAAGTGGGACCAAGCCCTATACACAGACAGGCTCGTAGATCAGTCCACATTGGCCAAAGCATTTGCGCCAGGCAAGGTTCGACTAGGTACTTCAACCTATGGTTTCGGATGGAACATAGAGGAAGACGGCAGCAGCAAGTACCTTTGGCACCAAGGCAGTCACGCAGGCTTCAGGGCGTTTATTGGCCGCCGGCTCGCAGACAGGGTCACCGTCATTATGCTGACGAACAAAGGAAACAGTAAGCGCCGGGATATAAACGCTGCTATCCAGAACATCCTGGCGGATAAGCCGTATGTTCTGCCGAAGCAATCGGGCGCCGAAAAACTATACAAAACCATCCAGGAATTGGGAATTCAAGCGGCTCTGCAACTGTACGACGCTCTCAAACACGCCAAAAGTGATGACTACGACGTCGGAGAGTCTGAATTGAATATGCTGGGGTACCAGTTGCTATACGGAGACCACCGCGTGAGTGACGCAATCGCGATCTTTAAGCTAAACGCAATTGAACATCCCTGGTCTTCAAACGCCTTCGACAGTTTGGGCGAGGCTTATGCAAGGAGCGGCGAGAGGGACCTCGCAATTAAGAGCTACGCAATGGCGGTTACACTCGATCCTACAAACGGGCATGCGGCTGGCGCGCTTAAGGAGCTTGGGCTTGGCCGTGCGCTTTGGCTCGCACTACCTGCGATCAGTTCCATTGGCGTGTTGTTAGTTGCGGCGATCCTGGTCAAGCGGAGGCGCACAAGGCCGCAAATTGGACAATTGCCAAAGGCTTAACATGGGTCTGGTGCGACGGAGAAATGTTCCATCGCCCGTTCTGCCAATCCTAAGCATAAGCCGAGCTCCGGGTTCCGGTCGGATGGTCGGCCTAACCTTCCCCAACCCCCCGTTGGAGCCTGCCAGCGACCATGTGAACGCCGAAGACAGGGACGGAATGTCCAGGCAGACCCGCTGATTATCGGGCCTTGACCGAGTGCTTCAGACCCGCAGGCCGCAAGTCTACGATTCCCTGGAAGGTATCGTCACGGGATTGGTATTAGGTGAGAAGCGCCCATGGAGCTACGACGTTCCTCCGGTCGGATTCACCGCAGCCGGGCAAACCGGAGCTTGGCGCGGCCTACCGTCGTCCGGATAGAAATACCAGTCAATGTTCGCGGTGAAATCGCCTGGGTCGGAGAAGGTCGCCTTCCCGCACAGCACATCGGTATCAGCGGGCAGCGGGAGGCTGCCGACGGACGCCGTGCCGATGTCCAGTGCCGTCATGGCTCGCGGCGCACCGCCGCAATCGGGCGAATAACCGCCCTCTTCGAAATGGATCTTAATCGGCTGCGCCTGCCACGAGTAGGTGTGGTTTTTCAGATTGATGAAGAGATCGATCCGCACCGCGGAATCGTGGCCGGAATGGTTGGGCTGACGCTGCTGGAAGGCGCAGGGGCCGCTGGGCGCGTTGCCAGACGTGCGCGCGGTTGTATCCGAATTCCCGGTAAAAATGTACTCGATAGAGCCCGAAATCGGGGTTGAACGGCTAAGCCGGATCTTCGAGCGGCCGCTGACCTCCTCGCGGTTGCCGCCATCCTGGACCGTTACGGCATGGTACGTGCCAGCGAAGGAATGAATCGAGCCCCAATCTACCGAGTGATTGCCCGGCTGCGGCGGCGCTCCCAGCGTGATAAAGGCAATCGCGATCGCAATATGTCGCATCATGATGCGAAATTATAATCCCATCAAAATGGCGCGGCGCCGACTTCCTGCGCACGACCTCTTCACCAAATTAGGCATTTATTGCCTCAGTAGAATTAGCTCCTGGGTGAGTCGCCGGCGATTGAGAAGTGACCTTGTTTTGCGGGTAGTCTCCGGATAGAAGCCGGTGACACTACCTGAATCTCAAACTCAGTACTATCCCATACCGCATTTCTCGCGAACTTACCGCAAAAGAGACATTTCCGGAACCTTACGAGAGTCACTGCAGTCGGACTGCTGTGACTTCCGAATGGATTGTGTCCAGTTATGCCTGTGATGCGCACGGGACGAAGGAATTGGAGGTAGTTGGCTAATTTGAGGGCAGGCCAGCCACCATTCGGACTGATTGTCAGGTTCCAGAGGCTGCGGGGCTGTTTCGGGCCAATCCGCAACTTGTGTTGAACTCGTCTAAAACAGCCAGCCATGCTTCGCCAGAAAGATTACCAGCATCAAGACGGAGATCGCGGCGCCGCCCAACATCTGTCCCATGGCGCGTCTCCGGAAAGTGGACTCCTCTTCCTCCGCGGTCTTAGAGGTGATGATGAATGTGGGTACCTTTTGTCCCTTTTTGATCAGGTTGTGATCATGCTGGTCCGTCGGAGAGCGGTTATCTGTGCAGGTCCCGACGATGTCATACGATTGACCGGGAAGAATCAGGTACTCCGTGAGGCGGAACCAGCCCAAAGGCAGGCCCTCCGAGTCGAGCATGAGCGGCAATTCGCCTGGATGCGGCGCGTGAACTCCCCCAATATAGGCCAGTAGACTTGCGGCCGACGTGCCACTCTCCAGGGAGCCTGTCGTAGACCGCGCGTCTTTGCCCAATATCCGCTGCGCACTTTGCACCAGGTCGTACTCGGCGTCGTGGGCGTCCACCGACACTTTGCCGGAGCCGTCCTCCAAATGGAATAGGGGGCCGTCGGCATCCGTGGCGTAGCTTCCCCAGCTTCTGTTACTCATTGCCTCGATGACCACCCAGTAGAAATGACAGGCCGTTTTCGAGACCGGCCCGCTCACGAGCCGGTCGCCCGAGGCCTTGCCGTGGATTCTCACCAGGCCAATCGGAAGGTTGCGGATGGGGAGGACCGGAGTCCCCTTGAGGATTTCGATTTCGCGGAAGATTTTAAGTCCCCGAGAAAACGTATAGAGGCCCACGCAAAAGAAGAAGAAAAGAAGGATTACCACTCGGAACTCCTTAATCTGACGTGGCCGTGATTCTAACACTCATCGTTCCTGCAAAACGGGCATTTGGATGAAGTCGAATCCGCCCTACTGTTTGAGTGGCGACTGACGGCTCTTTGGATGGGGTTTGCGGGGTTCGGGTCGATGGTCGTCTACTCGGAAGTTGTCTACTCGGAAGTTGCTTTTTGTGCACCCCCCGCCGGCGCGGCGGAGTTCAATGCATCCGGCAGGTTAACGGTGCACCGAATTTCAAGCCCCAGGCAACATGATCACGTGGTGGGTGGCAGAGAACCCTGGGAATACATTCTCCCCTTGAAGCATTCAGACTTCGTAATTGGTGCGAGCTTCTGGCGCGGCGGCCGGGAGTGGCGATGCACCGACATCGGTACGCGCACGATCGTTGGTATATGCCTCGACGAGACAGAAATCCTCCGGAAGGTCGGGGAGCTTTGTGACTGCAAATGGGAAGATGAGTAGTGTCCGGTGAACACTGTTTGAACACCGTTTTAGATTCCTGCCAAGATCGTTTTCGAAAATCCCGTATTTCCAATCGCCAGAATGAGGCACGAGAATCCGCGATGTGCTTTGTTTGCAATTTGAGCCCATCTTCCCAGGTTGAATGTCGCCGGTTCGATCCCGGTCCCCCGCTCCCCCAAGTCGCCGGCACTCAGACTGCGACGGTTACCCGCACCTTCACCACGAGGCACGAGATCTTGTGATCCCGGACAGCACTATCTGGAGTGGAATACTGCAGGAAAATCTCTTTCACTCGGCCGGAAAAGGGCGGCGGCGCGTGGAAACTCGGAACGCGATCTCTCGGATGAAGCCGTCTCACGCATGATGTCAGCGAGGACGAAGGTTGATGCGAAACGATTTGCTGCAGAGCCCGGGTTCCTGTATAGATTTGCTCGCCGATCCTCTGAAAATCGCTGGCCATTGTCTTCCTTCGTCCAAACGCGTTTAGGGGAAGCCAGGCCCTTTGGGGGGTGCATTTGGGGGTATTCAGATCGGCGAATCTTGCAAGTTACTGTAACTAAATGGTTTTTCGCCGCTACTAATCTAGTCGTGCAATAAGTTAGACAGTGCGATAGCCCAGATTCTGAGTTTTGTGTGTCATGGATTGTGTCATCCCCCCATTCCAGTGCTTTTGAGAGGGAGGTGGAGCGGCGCCTGCGGTGATCAAGGGGCAGCGCTGGCTGTTGTTGTCTAGCTAGGAGAATCCGACCACCCAGAAGCGGCGACAACTCAATGCCCTGTTTGCTCTCAACCGGCGACTGATGAAGGCGTACCTGCTGAAAGAGAGCCTGGACCGGCTTTGGAGCTAGGGCCTGTCAACTAATTCCCAGCGCGCAGCGCTGGGGGGCCAATTTTTCGCGTTTCTGGAAGTGAGGAGGGACAGAAACCAGGTGTATCTTAGCGACGAGCGACAACGAAATGGGGAAATTGGCCCCGGCCCTTCGGGTTGGCTCGCGTCATAGCTTCCTGCGCAGCGCTTCAAATACCACATAGCCGATCATCGCGGAGATCATGGCGATCAGGAAGTTTGTCCCCGTAAAGATGTCGTGCAAAGCAAATGCCAGCGTCTTGCCCTGTCCGTTCTGCTGGGTAAACTCTCCCATCAGCAGGTTGGAATAAAACAGAAAAATAATAAACGCGACCTCGATCACCGCCCGCCAAAGTGGAGTGCGACCCTTCCGATCTCTCGATTCTTTCCGCATGGAATCTCTAGATTAGCAAGAACTTCGCGATCTCCCGCGAATCCGTCGCATACTATCGGTGTGAAAAACCGCTCCGTTCCCGCCGATATCGTCCTTCCCCATCTGGTTTACCGCAGCGTGTCCAAGGCCTGCGAATGGCTCACCACGGTTTTCGGATTCATCGAGCATTACCGCTACGGCGACCCGGTCAGCGGAATCCAGATGTACCTCGGCGGCGCAACCATCATGATTATCGGCCCGCGAGAAGGAACCGACAGTCCGGCAACGCTGGGATGCGCCACGCAGTCGCTCACAATCTTTGTTGCGGATGTCGATGCGCACTATGAGAGAGCGAAGCAGGAAGGCGCAATCGTCTTTGAAGAGCCGCATGAAACCATCTATGGAGAATGGCAATACGGCGCCATCGACCTCGACGGCCATCGCTGGCTCTTCTCCCGGCACGCCCGCGACGTGAGCCCGGCGGAGTGGGGTGCAACTATCGCCTCGCCACCCCACTGACAACCTAGCCCGTTCGCAGCGTGATCAGCGTAATCTCCGGCGGACAATTCAGCCGGAAAGGCACTCCCACCGTGCCGATGCCGCGATTGACGTGGAGTTGCAACGCTCCAAACCGAAACCACCCCTCCACATACTTCCTACCCAAGCTGGGCAGTTCCAAAGCGCCCACCAGCGGCAAGCGAACCTGGCCGCCGTGGGTGTGGCCGCTCAACATAAGGCTAACCGCTTGGCCCGCCGGGTGAGCCCGCAGAAGGTCGACGTAGTCCGGGGCATGGCACATCAGCACGACCGGCTCGTTCGGCACATTGCGTATCGAGGACGGAATTGCCAAATCCGGGTTTGGCTTGCCTTCCACCGGATCGTCGAGCCCGGCCAGCCAGAATCTGCCGCCGCTGCGCTCAATCGGCAGGCACGCGTTGACCAGCACCGTGATGCCGTTGGTGGTGAGGGCTTCCGTCACCTGCTTTGCTCCGACCACGATATCGTGGTTCCCGAGTATGGCATACAGTTCTCTGCACTTCAGCTCCCGAAGCATATCGGCGCACTGCCACGCGGCGCCCCTGCCGAACTTTCTTGCCCTGTTTGAAAAAGCAGTTGACGAGTACCGCCTCGGAAACGGACTCTCGGTTACGAAGTCGCCCGTAATGAAAATCACCTCTGGCTCCATCCGATTGATCCGGTCAATCACGCGGCGAAGAAAGAAAGGCTCCGTGTATTCATCCAGATGGATATCGCTGAGCTGTGCAATGCGCATGCCGTCAAAAACCCGAGGCAGACCGGCCAGGGTTACATCGCGCTCATTGACCTCGATCCAGTGACGCTCAATCTCGCTCGAATACAGCGCCAGCCCGAGTGCTCCGCACAGGCCTTGTTTCAGAAGGCCTCGCCGGGTGATGGGCCACGGGGAGAAGGAATCAAAAAGCGCCATAGCTCATCGTACCGTTTCAATCCCTCCGAACCCCTCGCAGCCCAGATCGTCTTTGATAGCCGGGTCGTGGGTTCTCCCGTTTTGGCGCGCTTTCGCGGCATTCACCGTCCAACTCTCAAACGATCCATCCCGGGAAAGGTCCCTGGCCGGCTGGATCCTCCGTTTGACCCCCTCCGGCCAGGAGAACTAGCTTGGAAGGAGACGACCATTGACCCCCCGCGAGTCCCATAGCAGACAATCGGACAAATTCAACAAGGAGACTGGATGCAAAGCAGAATGCGAACCGCAGCCCTGGCGCTGGGACTCGTCGGCATGGCCTTTGTCGGCGCGCAAGCCCAGGATCTGAAGAGCTTTGAGCAGCGAATCACCACCAAGGTGCTGCCCAATGGCCTGACGATTCTTATCTGCGAGCGGCCCGACGCCCCCGTCTTCAGCTACTCCACCTTCATTGACGCCGGCGACGTGGACGACCCCTCCGGCCAAAGCGGCCTGGCGCACATGTTCGAGCACCTGGCCTTCAAAGGCACCAGCCAGATCGGCACCACCGACTACGCCGCCGAAAAGGTTGCCCTGGCCAAGGTGGAAGTGGCCAACGCCGCCTACGAGGCCGAGTACCTCAAGCCCGTCGGCCGCGACCCGCAGAAGCTGACCGTGTTGGAAAAGGCCTTCAAGGAAGCACAGAGTGAGGCAGAGAAGTACGTGATTCCCAATCAGTTCACTGAAATTGCCGAGCGCAACGGAGCCGAAGGCCTCAACGCCGAGACCGGCCTCGACGAGACCCAATACTTCTGGTCCATGCCCGAGAACCGGCTTGAGTTGTGGGCATATATGGAGAGCAGCCGCCTGGCCGACACCGTACCGCGCGAGTTCTACAAGGAGCGCGACGTGGTCATCGAAGAGCGGCGCATGCGCACCGACTCCAACCCCGAGGGCCGTCTCTTTGAGCAGTTTGTGGCCACTGCCTATGTGGCGCACAACTACAAGCGGCCGAACGTCGGCTGGTATAGCGAATTAAGCCAGATCAACGCCACCGAGGCCATGGAGTTCCACAAGAAGTATTACGTAGGCGCCAACATCGTGGTCTCCGTGGTGGGCGATGTAAAGGCCTCTGAAGCCATGCCCATGCTGGAGAAGTACTTCAGCCGCGTTCCCGGCGGACCCCGGCCCGAGGAGATGACCACCGTCGAACCGAAGCAGTTTGCCGAGAAAACCGTGGTCATTCGCGATCCCAGCCAGCCCATCTACATGGAGGGCTATCACCGCCCCGATTATCGCGACCCCGACAACGCCGTCTACGACGCCATCAGCGACATCATGTCCAACGGCCGCGTCTCGCGCCTCTTTCGCAGCCTGGTGCGCGACCAGCAGATTGCCGCCGCGGCCGAGGGTGTAAGCCCCTTTCCCGGCGACAAGTATCCCAGCCTCTTCGTCTTCTTTGCCGCTCCCCTGCCCGGACACACGCCGCAGCAAATGCGCGACGCCATTCACAAGGAGATTGAGAAGCTGAAGACCACCGACGTTACCGACGAAGAGCTGGCCATGTACAAGACCCGCACCCGCGCCGATCTATTGCGCGGCCTGGCCGACAATCAAGGACTCGCCAACGATCTCGCCGAGTACCAGACCCGCTATGGCGACTGGCGCGAGCTGTTCCTGCAGATCGACAAGGTTGACAAAGTAACCAAAGCCGACATCCGCCGCGTAGCCAACCAGGTATTCATCGCCGGCAACCGCACCGAATCATGGACTGAAACCGAACCGCCCGCGCAGAAAGCCGAAGCCGCGAAAGACGGGGGTGCGCAATGAACAACAATTCAGGAAGCGCGAATCACCAGTCTCCGACAGGGCATGATTTCACAAGCTACGAAAAGGCTCGTTTACGGCAGCGCTTTGTAACAGGGCACGACTTCAGTCGTGCCGCCAGCGCCGCAAAAAGAAGATGGGCTTTAGCCCCTGCGCTGAAGGGTACGGGCTTCAGCGTGAAGGGTGCGGGCTTCAGCCCGTACATTGAACCCTCCAATTCAATGCGGGCTTTAGCCCCCGAGGGAAGGCGCATCAACGGAACCGCTCTCCTTCGAAAACCAAAGCCGTGCAACATTTCCCCAGTCGTCATCGCCGCCACCATCTGCATTGCCCTGCTCGCTCCCACCCCCCTCCCCGCCCAACAAAACAAGCCTTGGGAAAAAATCCCCATCCCCAAGCTCCACGAATTCAGACCCCAGCAGCCCAGGCGCATCGAACTCAAAAACGGCATTGTCCTCTTTCTTCAGGAAGATCACGAGCTCCCCTTTGTCTCCGGCGCAGTGCTGATTCCCGGTGGCTCGCGCGATGAACCCGTCGCCAAGGCCGGCCTCGTAGGCCTCTACGGCCAGGCATGGCGCACCAGCGGCACCGCCAAAATGGACGGCGACGCCCTCGACGATCTACTCGAAGCCAAGGCCGCTCACATTGAGACCGCAGGCGACGACGACTCAACCGCACTCTCCTGGGACTCACTCAAAGGCGACGCGGACCAGGTGTTTTCGCTGGCCATGGACCTGCTTTTTAACCCCAAATTCAACCAGGAAAAACTGGCGCTGGCCCAGCAGCAGGAAGCCGCCGGCATCGTTCGCCGCAATGACGACGAATCGGGCATCGCCGACCGCGAGTCGGCCAAGCTGGTTTACGGCGTCAACAGCCCCTATACAATTCAGCCGGAGCTGGCCACCATCGGCGCCGTCACCGTGGACGACCTCAATGCCTGGCACGATCGCACCGTGGGCGGCAAGGAGGGCGGCGGCAAGCTGATCGTCGGCATCAGCGGCGACTTCGACCCTATAGCCATGGAGGCCAAACTGCGCGCGGCCTTGGAAATCCTGCCCCCGGTCAAGCCCACCCCGCCCCGCCACGATGTCTTCGTTGGCCCCAAGCCTGGCGTCTACTTCATCGACAAGCAAGACGTGAACCAGTCCGACGTGGAGATCGTAGCCATGGGCATCGACCGCCATAATCCCGATGTGCCCGCGGTAGCTGTGATGAACGAAATCCTGGGCGGCGGATTTGCCAGCCGCCTCTTCCAGAAGGTGCGCACCGAGCTCGGCCTGGCCTACGAGGTGGGCGGCGGAGTCTCCTTCGCTTACGACCATCCCGGCCCCTTCCACACGGTCGTGCTCACCAAGAGTTCTTCCACAGTAGACGCCACCAAGGCCGCGCTTGCCGAGATTGCCGGCATGAACACCCGGCCCTTCACCCAGGAAGAACTGGCGCGCGCCAAGGACAACCTCCTCAACTCCTTCCTCTTCCTCTACGACACCAGGGACAAGGTGCTCGCCGAGCGGGAGCGTCTCGAGTTCTACGGCTACCCGGCCGACTATCTTGAAACCTACAAGTCAGCCCTGGAAAAAGTGACCCTGACCGATCTGACAGCTGCAGCGAAGAAGTATATTCATCCTGACAAGCTGGCCATCCTGGTCGTCGGCAACGGCCCCGAGATCAAGCCCGGCCTCGACGAGCTGAACATGGGTCCCACTCATCCCATCGACATCACCATCCCCATGCCCGCCCGCCCCGCCGCAGAAGAGAAAAACCAATAAACCGAAAAATCGCTTGGTGCCCCGTCCTTGCCACGTTCTTGCTTTTTGTGGCAAGGGTGGGAATGCACAAACCTAAACGCGGTTGATTCAGGGAATGGTAGGTCAGGCAATGGTAATGGTTGTTCAGGGAGTGGTAGGTCAGGGCTTCAGCCCTGACAATTGTCCAGCCCAATGATCCGGGGCTTCAGCCCCTGAGGTATGCTTTTCGAGAGAGCAACAGCTGGGTGCTCCACCCATGAATCGTTCTTTGATTCAAGCGTGGGATTCCACCAACCTCAACCGAACTCCCTTCACCGAAAGAACCGAAATGGAATCGACCAAAAAGCTGGCCATCGTCATCATGGCCGCCGGCAAAGGCACCCGCCTCAAATCCCGCCGTCCCAAAGTCTTGCACGAGATCGGCGGCAAAGCCCTCCTCAGCCACGTCATTGCCGCCGCCAGCAAGGTTGTGCCGCCCAGCGATATCTACGCGGTCGTCGGTCACCAGGCGGGAAAGGTGAAGGCCGCCGTCGCGTCATCGGGAATCCGCTTCGTCGAACAAACGGAACAGCGAGGCACCGGTCACGCCATCCAATGCGCGCGCAATGCCGTCTCCGGCTACGAAAATATCCTCGTCCTCTCCGGCGACGCGCCGCTGATCAAGGCGGAAACCCTCGCCGCGCTGGTCAGTTTCCACCAAGCCCGGCAGGCGGCCATGACTCTCACCTCCGCCGAACCCGCCGAGCCCACCGGCTACGGCCGCGTCATCCATCCCGCGGCGAATTCAGAAGAAGTCGTCAACATCATCGAGCAGAAAATGCTCGCACCCAATCAATTATCCCTGCGCGAAGTCAACATGGGCCTCTACGCCTTCCGCACCGCGCCCCTGCTCGCCCATCTCGACAAAATCACCACCGACAACCCGCACGGAGAGCTTTACCTCACAGACATGGCCCAAGTCCTCCACGCTGCCGGAGAGCACGTCGTCGCCTTCCACACCGACAACCCGGACGAGCTTCTCGGCGCCAACACCATCGCAGAAATGATGGCCCTCGACGCCAGCCTGCGCATGGCCACGGCCAGTCATCTCATGGCCGCGGGAGTCACCATCTTCCGCCCCGAAACCTGCGTAATCGACGCCGATGTCGAAGTAGCTCCAGACACGGTTATCGAACCGTTCGTGCAACTGCTCGGCCGCACCCGCATCGGCTCCGATTCCCGCATCCGTTCCTACACTGTCGTCGAAAACTGCACTCTGGGCAACGACGTCCTGATCCGCCAAAGCTGTGTCCTCACTGACAGCACCGTTGCCGACGGAGCCAGAATCGGCCCCTTTGCTCATCTTCGCCCCGGCTGCGAGATCGGCGAAGAAGTCCACATCGGCAACTTCGTCGAGGCCAAGAAGGCCAGACTCCACAAGGGCGTCAAAGCCGGCCACCTCACCTACCTTGGCGACGCTGAAGTGGACGAGAGAACCAACATCGGCGCAGGCGTCATTACCTGCAACTACGACGGCGTCCACAAGCACGTCACGCACATCGGCAAAGACGCTTTCATCGGCAGCGATTCGACGCTGGTCGCGCCGGTCTCCGTGGGCAATGGGGCCTACATCGGCGCCGGCTCCTGCGTCACCAAAGACGTACCTGCCGGAGCTCTGGCCGTGGCCCGCGCTCATCAGATCACCAAGGAGGGCTGGGCCAATGCCCGCCGCGCCCGCCAGAAGGCCAAAGAACAGTCCCGGCAAGATGGGCCCAAGACGGACGAGCCCCAAACCAGAGAGGATTAGCCGGCGCAGCGCCACGCCTCGGAACCAGCCTCCTTCGCCTTCGGGGCTCTGTTGTCGACAGTGAATTCCGTGAAAGGTTTCCCCAGCCACAATTCTCAATCAGGTACCGAAATAGATACCTGCGGCCGCGCCATTCGGTCTTTGTGGTCCGCGCCGGTAACGATGCTGACCGGGGCCGATCTTTCATCGGGATGGACTCAAAAATCTCAATCGAATCTTGCGTTTACGACCCGTCCCGTGCGCCGTCATCGGCCCCAGAAAGACCTGTTCAATTCCCATTGAATACACCCAAAATGACGCGTCAAGCATCCCAGTCTAAAGCATTAAAAGGAAATCGAAACGGAGAAGGTTATTCCCCTTTTTGCTCTCTTGGTAGTAACCTTCCCGTATTGACTGTGGATTCGTTTCTTTGGGAAAGGATAAGTCTGACCAGGATTGCGAAGGCCAGGCGATTTCCCTTCGCGAACCCTGAACCCGACAGTGAATTTGATTTTTCCTCGTTCGATCTGCATGAAGCGCCTTCCAGAACTTCGAGAATGCGGATGGAGTCTGAAGCCCGACGGTGAGCCAGTCCGACGGCGGGCCTGCCCGCCAAACCATACGGGGAACTTCCATCTCGCATATTCTCAGGGAGTTTTCTGCTTATCCCCTGCAGACTCGAACAAGACGTTGTTTTGCTGAAGCGGATTTGCTTGCGCTGGGCTTCCAGAGGTTCGAGCCCTCTCCGTGAGCAGCAGAGGACCGCTCCGGGCTTGTTTATCTTCGCTGACGCATCTCCGCCGGCGAAGAGGATGGGAGGATCCGGGCTTGGCGTTGAACCTGGTACGACCGCACGTTGTGCCCGACGCGTCTGCAACACGCGCAGAAGACGAGGCACGCCCAGTGATCCGCCAGCGCCGGGCGGCGCGTATTCTGGTCGTCGATGACGAACCCCACGTCCGAACCATGATAGGCTCCACGCTGGAACGCCAGGGATATGACGTTCAGCTCGCCTCCAGCGGCCGCGAGGGTCTGGAGATCCTGGAACGCAATGCCTTCGATCTTGTCCTGACCGATATCGTCATGCAGGATGGCAGCGGCATCACCCTGCTGGAACGCATTCACGGCCAGCAGCCCCAGCTTCCCGTCGTCATGGTCACCGCCATTCACGACATCAGCGTGGCCATCGACTCCATGCGCCGCGGCGCCTACGACTACCTGCTCAAGCCCTTCGAGCGCGAGCACCTGGTCAACACCGTGCAGCGCGCCCTGGACCATCGCCAGGCCCTCCAGGACAGCCACAACTACCAGCAGAATCTCGAACAGGTGGTCCGCGCCCGCACCGAGATGCTGCGCCAGGCCATGGAGAATCTGGAACACTCCTACGATGTCACGCTTGAAGCGCTGGGCGACGCGTTGGATCTAAAGGACTCCGAAACGGAAGGCCACTCCAAGCGTGTAACCGCTTACACCATCGCCCTGGCTCGCGCCATGGGCATCGGCCCGGCGCACATCAAGATCATCGCCCGCGGTGCCTTTCTGCACGACATCGGCAAAATGGCAATCCCCGACGAAATCCTGCGCAAGCCTGGCAAGCTCTCCCCGGAAGAGCAGATTGTCATGCGCGAGCATTGCGCGCGGGGATACAACATGCTGCGCAAGATCCCGTTCCTCTCCGAATCGGCTGAAATTGTTTACACCCATCAGGAACATTTCGACGGCAGCGGTTACCCCAACGGCCTGCGCGCGACCGAGATTCCCATCGGCGCCCGCATCTTTGCCGTGGCCGACACTTTGGACGCCATCACCAGTGACCGCCCTTATCGCGAGGCCAGAAGCTTCGACGCCGCTCGCGAAGAGATACTGCGCTGTTCCGGCACCCAGTTCGATCCCGCAGTGGTCGAGATCTTTCTCAAGGTTCCCAACGAACTATGGCACGAACTCCGTTCCGAGATCACCGGCCAGAACAAGCGATTCTCCACCTTCGACATTGCTCCACTCCCCGACGCGCCCAGAATCTGAAGCCGATTTGTATAGGCTCCGAGCCGATGCCGGAACCACGTCGCGAACGAAATGCCCGCAACTTCCCCTGGAGGAAACCATGGCCGCACTTTCTGCTGAAAAAGCCGCTTCCCTGCTCACCACCCTGCCCCAATGGGAAATCAAAGCCGGTGAGCTGGTGCGCACCTACAAGTTCGAGGATTTCGTCACGGCTCTCGCCTTCGTCAATCGAATAGCTGGGCTGGCAGAAGAGGCCGGACACCACCCCGACATCGACATCCGCTATAACAAGGTTCGTCTCGCCTTAGTCACACACGACGCGGGCGGCCTTACCAGCAAGGACTTCGATCTGGCTGCACAGGCCGACAAGGCTGTCTGACGGGCCACCCGCCGCTGGAGTTCAGGCCTCGTCCGCTGGATCGTCCTCAGGAATCCCAAAATGTGGATTTTGCAGGTCTTCGTCGGCTTGTTGGAGCTTTTTCAGCGTATTGCGGTACCACCACGCGGCCAGCAACCCCCCGGCAAGCGCCGATGCTGCCGCAACCGTCCCCACCCTGAACCATCCAGCCGGCCCATCTGGCTTTGCCTCTTCGCCAGAAGAACTCGAAGATTCCAAAGAGTTTGTCATGAATGTAAGACCTTTTCCGCTCACAAATTGTGGCGCTTCGATAGCAACCAAGGCCCGACGAGATCTGGCAGTTAGATGCAGATTATGGAAAAAGGATCTCTACCGATTCTTGAAATATAATTTCGATTTTTGTATTTGACTTCAACCGAATCTATGCTATGGTGTATATATTCCAGTGAAGGAGCCGGTAGAGATGCCGCTCCAGAGTTGGAAGTAAGTTGCGTCACTGGCCTCCCGGCACGAACAGCAAAACGTTCGTGCCGTCTTTTTTGTCCCGGAGAGCCCTGCGGCCACCTGAATCTCGCTGCCTCCGTTTTTCGCCCCTCCAGCCTAACTCACTCCAAAATCCGGTTAGAATAAGCGGAGAGAGATTTCCTATGAGTAAGCTCTTCAAGCATCGCTGGCTCGTCACCCTGGGAGTCTTCGCGCTCACCGCAGCCAGCTATGCCCAATGGTCCAATCCAGCCGCGGACGTCCCCGCATACCATCCCTCCGCGCCGCTCAAGGTGAGCGCTCTGTCGCCCATCCTTTCCGGCGAAAAGCTCGCTGGAGAGAATTTCCAGTACCCCTGGCAGCTTCATGTCTACCAGCAGGTGGCCAAAATCGGCAGCGTGACCTACCAGCTTCCCTGCAACTGCCGCTGCGACCGCGCCCTGGGCCACACCAGCCTGCGCAGTTGCTTCGAAGGCCTGCACGGAACCGAGTGCGCCACCTGCGCCAAAGAGGGCTTTTTCGCCTACCAGCAGACCAAGCTCGGCAAGACTCCCGCCCAGATCCGCGAGGCCATCGCGCGCCACGATTACGAGTCCATCGATCTGGAAAAACAGTAGACCCAATCCGCAAATCGCAACCCAGTGCAAAGCCCGGCAAACCGCCGGGCTTTTTTCGGCTTGACATTCACATCAATACTTGTTTAGTCTATGCCTGTTCGAACAATGCCTATGACGAATTCCACTCCCCGCGATCTGTTTCCCGGCGCCCTCGAAATGATGAT
>DATKGE010000187.1:0-17554 GCA_035510955.1 Occallatibacter sp.
GGATTGACGCCGCCGCCGGGCATGATGGCGATGCGTCCGCGCGCGGCCTTGACCATGCGGGCGATCTCATCCATGCCTTGCTGGATGCTGGGAGCGCCGCCGGAGGTGAGAATGCGAACGGCGCCGGTCGCGATCACATCATCCAGGGCCGCGATTAGATCGGGCGTCATATCGATGGCGCGATGAAAGGTCACGGGCAGTGGCGCGGCCAGTTCGACAAGGGTGCGGGTACGGGCTACATCGACGCGGCCCTGCCCATCCAGGAGACCGAGCACAATGCCGTTGGCGCCGAGGCGGCGTGCGTGAACAATCTCCTCCTTCATCACCTCGAATTCAAGATCGCTGTAGAGGAAGTCGCCGCCGCGCGGGCGAATCATGACAAACAGGTCGATGCCGATGTGGCGCCGCACCGCGGAAATCAAGCCCGCACCGGGAGTGACGCCACCCTCCAGCAGGTCGGAACAGAGTTCGACGCGTTTTGAGCCCCCGCGTTCAGCCGCAATTGCAGATTCCACGGAATCAATACAAACTTCGAGCACCATCTTCAACCTATCCACAGCGGAATCTCAGTTTGCAACCAGCCAAGCGAAACGCACCTGAGGGAACATCCGCATCATATCGTCCGGACATCCTGGGTTTCAAGCGTCTCCCCTTGCAAAAGACGATTGAATCCGTCGCGCTGAACCGGAAGTTTCCATGGAAAGACGCGAGCGCGGGTCAGTTATCCTGAGTGATTTTGCGCCAGGCGCCCGATGCCGAAGTAACTCCGGGGGCGGAGAGATCGATGTTGGTGCGCGGCAATACCACCAGGTCGACGCGGCGATTTTCAGCGCGCCCGGTTTCCATCGAGTTCGACGCCACCGGGTGGAACTCGGCGTAGCCGGCTGCCGAAATGCGCTCCGGAGGCATCGCCTTGAGATCGAGAAAGGTGCGGGCGATGCGTGTAGCGCGGGCGGTTGAAAGTTCCCAGTTGGAGTCGAATTCAGAGGTGTGGATGGGGATGTTGTCGGTGTGTCCTTCAACGCGCAGGTCGTAGGTGGTGCGGCTGAGGGACGCGGCAATCTGCTTGAGGGTGGGGAGTGTTTCCGGCTTGGGGGTTGCCGATCCTGAAGCGAAAAATCCGGCTTCGCGCAGGCTGATCACCAGCCCGTCGCGGCCCATGTGGATGGAAACGGTGTGGGTGGCGACCTGGTTGGAGAGCGTCTGGGCCAACTCGCGGTGGAGACGCTCGAGGTCGTCCTTGACCCGGGCGGCCGAAAGCACATCCTCGCCCATGACAATATTCATGGGAATGGCAGGCTTTTCGCCGCCGTTGGCAGTGCTGTCGGTGCTGCCCGGCCGTCGCAGGGCGCTGGAAAAGAGGCCCAGTGAGGTGAATGCCGAGTTGATGGAATCACCAACTATCCTTTGCTTCTTTTCATCGGCTTTCGAAGCCGCGTAGAGCACCACGAAAAGGGCGAACAGAAGGGTGATGAAGTCGGCATAGGAGATGAGCCAGCGGTCATGGCTGGGCCGTCGCCGGTTGGGATGCCGGCTCAAGCCGCGCGCTCCTTTTTGGCAGGTTTGGGTTTGGCGGGTTTGGATTTGGCGGGTTTGGATTCTCCGGCAAATCCGCCCAGCGTTACCTCAAGCATGCGCGGGTTCATTCCTTCAAGGATGGAGATCACGCCTTCCAGCATCATTTCGCGGCGCTGCTGCACGTCGCGGATGCGAATCCGCATCTTGCCGGCAAAGGGAAGGAAGAAAAGATTGGCGACGCCCACTCCATAGATGGTGGCGACAAAGGCCACGGCAATGCCTCGGCCCACATCCTGCATGTTGTCCAGATGCTGCATCACCTGGATTAGCCCCAGCACGGCCCCCAGGATGCCGATGGTAGGCGAGAAACCACCGGCCGACTCGAAGACCATGGGGAGTTGCTCTTCCCTCTCCATCGTGGAGTCCAGGCTGACGCGCATAATCTTGCGCAGCTCGTTCGGCTCGGTGCCATCGACGGCCAGCATGAGAGATTGACGCAGATACGGGTCTTCAATGGTCTGCGTATCGCTGTCCAGGGAGACGACACCGTTGCGGCGGGCCTTGTTGGCCAGGGAAACCAACTGGCCGATGAGCTGATGGTTGTGTTTTTGCGGTGCGGCGAAGACGTGCCCGAGGCTGCCAAAAGCAGCGATGACGGTAGAGAGAGGAAACTGCAGAAGAACCGCGCCCATGGTGCCGCCGAAGACGATCAGAGCCGCCGTCGGTTGCAGAATCTGGCCCAGGTTTCCTCCGTCGATGAGCAGCCCTGCAACAATGCCGGCGACGGCCAGCAAGACTCCGCCAATACTCGATTTGTCCATGAACGGCTCCTTCAGGTAGAGCATGCAGATAGAGCGTGCAGATTGAGCGCGCGGCGGGAAGACGCCGATGCTTCAACGGCCCAGGTCGTGGTTGCTCCGCATCGCAGGCGAGGGAACGGACTGGCCCGAAACATCGAGACTGGTGATGGAGGCAACGCGCTGCAGATCGTCATAAGCGGGCAGCCGCCGCGCAACCACCGACAGCAGCCGGGCGCGGTATTCGAGCACCCGTTCGATTACCTCGGCGCAGGGCTCGCGCACAATGATCTTTTCACCATTGATCAGCGTCAGCATGGTGTCAGGAGAGGCTTCAGCAGTCTTGATCAGATCGCTATTGAGCACGATGGGAGTGTTGTTGAGTCTTGTTAGATGAATCATCGCGTTGATAACTCCTATGCGAGAGTTATCGGCGAACGGCCGAAAAGGTTAAAAGATTAGAACAGAGAGGTTGAAAGTGTCTCCATTGGGACAATTACCGAGTCTAGATAAAGTCCACTGAATGCAGGCCGAAGAAGGGGCCAGATGCGACGGTAAGCTCGCCGGGAGCAGCCACCCAGAGTAAGACAAAAAATGGGGGCACAATCGGGGAATGGTCCGTAATTCAACGCATCCACAAGGAGTACCCCATGTCCCTGGGAGTCTTAAACAACATCTCCGCCATGTATGCGGAAAACAACCTGAATAACACCACCAACAGCCTGAACACCGTGCTGCAACAGTTGTCTTCGGGTTCGAAGATCAACTCTGGCGCGGACGACGCGGCCGGCCTTTCGCTGGTCAACGGTCTCCAGGCCAATTCACAAGCCCTGGCCCAGTCGCAAACCAACTCCCAAGAGGGTGTGGGTCTGTTGCAAGTGGCCGATGGCGCACTCTCGCAAGTGACAAGCCTGCTCAACCGTGCCGTTACGCTGGCTACCGAAGCCTCGAACGGTACCCTAAACGCCAGCCAGGATACGGCTGCGAACCAGGAATACCAGTCCATCCTGTCGGAAGTTTCGAACATCGGTTCCACGACCACCTATAACGGTCAAGGCGTGTTCGGCTCAAGCACCAACATTTACACCGGCGACTCTACTGCACAGGGCTCATCCATCGACAATCTGAACATCCGCTCGCTGTCTTCGTCCAACGTGGGCGACTCTAGCGGCGTAATGGCATACAGCAGCGGCACCAACAACGTATTCGTCGATCTCTCCACCACCGGAAAGAATGCGTCGATCAGCGATACGCTGGGCGCCAGTACTGCCACCACAACCGTTGCCGTCAGCTACCTGAGCAAGGGCGCAAACGGCTCGGCTGTCAACTCGACAGCGAATATCTCCGTTGGCGCGGGCAGCAACTATGCAAACACGGCCCAGGGCTTGATCAGTGCCATCAATGGTGCGGGTCTCGGCTTGACAGCCAGCTTCGGCACGGCGGCACAGGCTGGAAGCGCAGCAACATCGACGGCCACCAGCGCCGATGCCACCAACAACGCCCTGTTGACCGGCTCTACCGACACAGGCATCATCATCTCCGGCGCAGGCCTTGGCGTCAACAACAACTCCTCTGCCGCTGGATACTCCAATGGCGCGGGCGAAGTGGGAACAGTCGCTGTCTCCACCAGCACCGACACCCTGGGAGGCACCCTCACAGTCGTAGGCGCAGACGGAGCGAGCCACGCCATTACCCTGGGCACGGCAAACTCAACCGACACGCTGGTTAACCTGGAGTCGAACATCAACGCCGCCAATTATGGCGTTACGGCCTCAATCAACACGGCGTCCGTCACCAACGCCAGCGGAGCCCACGCAGCCGGCACTCTGATGACCCTGACTTCGTCCAATGCGGCGGTCACGGTTAACGGCAGCAACATAACCGACGCTCAGAATACCGCTGTGGTTACCCTCGGCGGCACTTCAGGCGTTCAAACTACTGCTGGAGCCACTGCAGGCAGCGTGACGGCCAACTCAGCCACCGATACCCTCACCGGCGTCCTCAGCCTCACCGCGGGCACGGCGGGCACATCGACCGTCCTCAGCCTGGGTGGCCAGACGGTTACGCAGTTCATGGCCAATGCCACCGATACAGCTGCCGTAACTGCCGCTGGCCTCACGGCGTCTGCCAATACCGCAGGTACGGTCTTGACATTTACCCAGACCGCAGCTCAGGTAGCAGGCGCCACTGTGGCTCTTCAAGCGAATAGCCAAATCCAGGACACCGCCGCTGGGACGGGCACTGCAGTAGTTACGCAAGCAGCTGCTTTCACCATCACCCAAGTGACTGCCACAACAGTGGGCACGGTATCGGTCACCAACGCCAACGATGCCCTTACCGGCGGGACGATCAAACTGACTGGCGCTGCCGGCACCCAGACTTCCTACGCATTGGGAACCGCGGGCTCAACCGACAACCTCACCGACCTGGCCAAGTCAATCAACGCCAATACCGCCACGGACAAGGTCAGCGCGAGCGTTAACACCGCCGGCACGGTGATGACCATCGTCACGACCGCTGCCGCCACCGCCGTCGCGCCCACGCTTTACGGCACAGGCGTCACCACCTCACTGTCATTGACGGGCACGCCGACCACCGGCAAAGCCGCAAATGCCACCACCATGGGAACACTGGCTTTGCCGACCGGCGGCGCATCAGGCGACGCTTTGACCGGCACCCTCACGATCGGCACGGAGGTCCTCACGCTCGGCACCGCGTCAACCAACGCAACGCCGGGAACCGCAACCATGTCTGAGCTTGCACAGACCATCAACGCCGGCAACTACGGAATTGCGGCTTCGATCAACTCTGCTGGAACAGCCATGACCTTCACGTCGGCGAATTCCAACAACCTCAGCGTAACTCCCACCGTCTCCGCCGCTCTTGATTCAACCGACAGCAGCGCGGCTCTGACATGGAGCACCGCCAACAACGGCGCCACTTCTTCCGCTTACTACAGTATCGGAATCAGCGGCACCGTCGAGGACACCAGCACTCTGGCCAACACCACAACCGCTCTGTCGAAAGGCAACTCCAACGATCAGAACGGAAGCGGTGGAGTCGCGACCATCAGCTACTCGGATGCCGCCGGCGCGTCGCTCAGCAGCTCTGACCTCTCCAACCAGGCGGATGCGCAAGCTACCCTGACCGCCCTCAATACCGCCATCACAGACGTTTCAGCGCAGGACGGCTATGTGGGCGCGCAGATCAACACGCTGAACGCGGTCAGTTCCGTGCTCAGCACGCAGCAGGAGAACGTGACCTCTGCGCAGAACGCAGTGCAGGCTACCGATTACGCTTCGGCAACCTCCAACATGTCCAAGTACGAAATTCTGAGCCAGACCGGCATCTCGGCCCTGGCGCAGGCCAACAGTATGTCGCAGGAAGTTACCAAGCTGTTGCAGTAAGCGGCAATTCCGGGTCCGCAGCTCAAGGACCTTTAGCCAGCGAGGGCGTCCTAACCGGGGCGCCTTCGCTGCGTTTAAAGAGGTTGCGCGAACGGATACAGTTATGAGTTTTTTTCAATTCTTCAGGTTTCCGGGTGGTTCTCCGGCTGCTTGAATTCACCGCGGAGGGAACCATGGGCACTGTGGGTATCAGCTTTGGATCGCCAACCAGCGGAGCCGGGTTCGATGTGAGTTCGACGGTTTCGCAAATTGTGGGGAACCTGCAGAATGTGGAAACGCCGTGGAAGACGCAGTTGACCTCACTCGAAAGCCAGGATACGGCAATTTCGAGTTTGGGGACGCTGTTTTCCAATCTCTCCAACGACATGAGTTCTCTCACCGATTTTGGAGGGATACTTTCGGAAAAGACAGGTTCCAGTTCCGATACGAATGTTCTCAGCCTGACGGCAGCCGACTCTTCGGCTCTTGCCGGAACGCACAGCGTGTCGGTGACCAACCTGGCCACCACGTCGAGCGGGTATCTGGCGGAGGTGTCCAACGCTTCCGATAAACTGTCGGGTTCCGTCACGCTGCAGGCAGGCAGCGGCGCCGAGCAGACCATCACCATCTCGTCGGACAACACACTCGCGGGACTGGCCGCGGCCATCAACTCTTCCGGTGCGGGCATCACCGCCAGCGTGCTGACCGATGCCTCGGGATCGCGCTTGAGCCTGGTCTCAGGAGCATCCGGGGCGAATGGAAATATTACCGTCAGCTCGAACTCCGTGGTTGCTGCCGGCGCGCAGTTGAATTACTCCGGGTCGATGGGCACTAGCGGGGTCGCCTCGACCGGCAAGCTCACCGCGATTACCAATGCCGGCGATACACTCACCGGCTCACTCTCCATCCAGGTGGGCACCGGCACGGTACAGACCATCACCATCTCCTCGGATAACACCCTCTCCGCCCTGGCCACCTCCATCAACACCGCCGCCATCGGGGTCACCGCTTCGGTGGTCGTCAACAGCGATGGGTCGTCGAGCCTGTCGCTCCTCTCCGGCACCACTGGGACTGCCGGGACATTGACAGTGGCTTCAAAAGTCCTCGACACCAGCGATGCGTTGGGATACTTCTCGACGGTAAACGGCGAGAATGCCAATCTGACAGTGGACGGCATCAGCCTGACCAGCGCCTCAAACACCGTGGCCAATCTGATCCCCGGCGTGACCATGCAGCTGCTGGCGCCCAGCGCGACCGAAACCGGTGGCAGCCTGGAGCAGGTGCAGGTGGTGATCGGCAACGACAATACCAATGTAGAGAGCACGGTGAACCAGTTCGTCGCCGACTACAACTCGCTGGTCAGCGCCATGAATTCGCAGGATGGGAACACTACCTCAGGCACGCCCGAGCCGCTGTTCGGTTCTCCCACGCTTTCCCTCCTGCAACAGCAACTTCTGGGCGGGCTGAATACGGTCAATCCCAACGGCAGCCTGGCTTCGGTCTCCGACGGGGCGAGCACCACTCTGGCCGGCTCCATGTCGCTGTCGGTAGGCGGCGGCACGGCGCAGAATATTGTGATCGGTCCGGGCACCTCCACCGTCAACACCATTTATACGGGCTCCGGGAGCGGCAACAACACGCTCTCCGGCGTGGCCGCGGCCATCAACGCCGCCAACCACGCCACCTCGATCGGTTTCTCCGACGCCGGCACGACAGGCCTCACAACCGCGGACAGCGGAACCCTTGTTGCGACCGCCAGCGACGCGCTTTCCGGCTCGATGACCATTCAAGTTGGCAGCGGCACCGCAGAGAATATCTTTATCGGCGCCCAGCCCACCAGCGGAGCAGCCATCAATACTTTTTACACCGGGAGCGGCGTCAACACGCTGTCCGGGGTCGCTGCCGCGATCCAGTCCGCCGGCATCGGCGTGACCGCCAACGTGATCACGGACAGCCACGGCGTTGCGACCCTGACGTTGACCTCTGGAACCGTGGGGAGCGCCGGGGCGCTCACCGTGTCCCCTTCGATCTCCGCCGCCGGCCTCGGCGTGACGGCCAGCGTGGTGACCGTGAACGGCGAGTCGAGCCTCACTCTGACATCTCAACAGGCCGGGAACAGCGGGGCAGTGAGCGTGAGCTCAAGCATCGTTGCCACCACCGAACCGACGCTCGGTTACTTCGACACCGGCGGGTACACCAGCACCACGGGAGACACCGGGACCATGACCGGGATAGCCAACGCGACCGATGGGCTCGCCGGCACTCTCACCATCCGCGTGGGGAGCGGCGCGGCCCAGACCGTCAGCGTGCCGCCCAATGCGGCCACTTCTCCCAGCAACAATCTGTCGGGGCTGGCCAGCGCTATCAACGCTGCAAACATCGGCGTTACGGCTTCCGTGGTTACTAGAAATGGGCTGTCGAGCCTGCAGCTTCTTTCGGGAATTGTGGGAAGCGCCGGAGCCTTGACCGTGACCTCCAGCATCCTCGATACCACCAACACCAGCAGCACCACGCTGAATTACACGAACTCGTCGGACATCAACAGCCTGACCGGCCTGGGCATAAGCGTGAACAACGATGGGTCGATCGCGTTCGACGCCACCACGCTCGATTCGGTGCTGAACTCCAATTACACCGGCGTGGTCGGTTTCTTCCAGAATACGAACGGCTGGGGGCAGAACTTCTCCACCATGCTGACCAACTCCGGAACCACCGCCGGGACGGGCATTTTGGCTCTGGCGTCGAGTTCCAACAGCAATATCGAATCCACGTTGAATGCCGATATCTCCAAGGAAAACCTCTTCATCTCGGCGCAGCAGGTGAGCTTGACCAACGAACTGAACCAGGCCAACCAGATCCTGCAGGAGCTGCCCTCGCAGTTGAACGGAGTCAATGAGCTTTACTCCGCCGTAACCGGTTACAACCAGAACACGAACGGTTAGTCCAGGACGACACAGACCCATGCCGGAGCCATGGCCCTGAAGCGCGCCCGGCCAGCAAGAAGCAGCTACAGGAGAACGAACCCAGGCACGCGCCAAACTCCGGGTTTTACATGAAGGAGCAGTCCAAGATGGGAAGTTATCAGGAACATGCATTGGAGAGCGCTTCGGCCGTCGATCTGGTGGTGGCGCTCTACGACGGGATCATCCGCTTTCTCTACGCTGCCGGCGTGGCTGTCGATCGCGGCGACCAGGCTGCCCGGCGCACTGCCGCAAAACGGGCGCTGGACATCATCATTCACCTGCAGGCGCGGCTGCGCATGGACGTGGGCGGGCGGCCGGCGCAGGCGCTCAGCGAGTTTTACGCCTCCATCTTTGCGCAGATTCTGCAGGCCTCGCAGTCGGCCTCCAGGCAGAAGTTCGAGCACACCATCGATTGTGTGAAGAACGTGCGCGACGCATGGCGCGAAGTGGCCAGGGATCCCGCGGTCAATCCTGCCCCGGAGCAGGCCATGCCCCGGCGAAGGGATGCGGAGTTCGGCGGAGACGAATTTGGCGCCGAAGCCGTGGCCGGTTCACGCTGGAACGCGTAACACCGCTCCACGTCGCCTGGGTCATCCCGCGACGGTGAGCTCTTCTTCCAGTTGCTGTTTCTGATAGAGGCCGGCGTAGTAGCCATCCAGAGCCAGCAACTCGTCATGCCGTCCAATCTCCACAATGCGGCCGCGATCAAGCACCGCGATCTGGTCGGCATTGCGCACGGTTGAGACGCGATGCGAGATAAGGATGGTCGTCGAAGCCGCGGTATAGCTCGAAAGGCCGCCCAGGATGCGCTCTTCGGTGTAGGTGTCCACGCTGGCCAGGGCATCGTCGAGGATGAGGATGGCGGGGCGGCGCAGCAAGGCCCGGGCAATGGCCGCGCGCTGCTTCTGCCCGCCGGAGAGCGTGACCCCGCGCTCACCCACGACGGTTTCAAACCCCTGCGGAAACTCTTCGAACTCAGCGCGTATATGGGCCGCCTCGGCGGCTTCGAGCATTGCCTCCTCGCTCGCATTGGGCGCGCCGAAGGTCAGGTTTTCGCGAATGGTGCAGCTGAACAGGAAGGTCTCCTGCGGCACCATGCCGATATTGCGGCGCAGCACCGCGAGCGGATATTTGCGCACCGGCCGGCCATCGATGAGCAACGAGCCCTCAGGCGCTTCATATAGGCGTGAAAGCAGGCTGACCAGGGTGGTCTTTCCGGAGCCGGTGGGGCCGACGATGGCCAGGCTTGAGCCTGCGGGAATCTTCAGAGACAGATCGCGCAGGACGGGCGTTTCGCCGTAGCTGAAGTTGAGATGACGGAACTCGATCTCTCCTTGCAGCACGGTTTTCGGTGCAAAAGATAAATGCGCGGCGCGGTCGTCGATGGCCGGCTCGGCCTGGAGCAATTCATCGATGCGCTTCACGGAAGCCGTGCCTCTCTGGAAGAGATTGACGACCCAACCGACGGCGATGATGGGCCAGATGAGCATGACCATGTAGGTGTTGAAGGCCACGAAGTCGCCCACGGAGATGCGGTGGGCAAGGACCAGGTGGCCGCCGGCCAGCAGCGTAATCACCATGGAGACGCCGAGGATGAATTCGAGCGTCGGCCACAGCATGCCCATCAGCTGAACCAGGCGCAGCGAGCGGGCAATGTACTGGCGGTTGAGGCGCTCGAAGAGGCCGATCTGCGATTCTTCGCGGGCAAAGGCGCGGACCAGGCGGGCGCCGGAGTAGTTCTCCTGGGCTTGGGACGAGATCTCGGAAAAGCTGGCCTGGATGCGTTCGAAGCGATCATGAATCCGGGTTCCGAAGTATTGCACCAGGATGCTGGCGATGGGCATAGGCGCGAGCGCGACCAAAGTCAAGTAGGGGCTGATGTGCAGGACAAAAAACAGAGCGCCGAGGGTGAAGAAGACGGTGTTGGCAGAGTACATGAGGGCCGGGCCGAGCAGCATGCGGACGGCGTTCAGATCGTTTGTGAGCCGGGCCATGATGTCGCCGGTGCGGTAGCGCTGATAGAAGCCCGAGTCCTGGCGCTCCAGGTGGCTGAACAGGTCGTTGCGCAGATCGAATTCGATCTCCCGCGAGATGCCGATCAGAATCCACCGCTGCGCGTAGAGAAAAATTCCCTTGACCAGGGCGATGGCGACCAGTTCGCCGGCGAACAGCAGAATCTCCTGGCGCGTGGCTCCATGTCCCAGGGCGTCGATGGCCTTCTTGAGGACCTGGGGAAAAAACACCCATACGGCATTGGTGGCGATGCAGGAGAGCGTGCCCCACAGGTATCCCCAGCGGTAGCGGCGCATGTAAGCGAAGAGGGGGCGCAGATCGCGAAGCATGAGTTTATTGTACCGGGGCCGGGCGTGCGGCTCGTACTCCGACCGTGTGGATAGGTAGTCTCCCAGGTCTCAAACGCGAGACCTGGGGCACCCAGACCATCATCGTTGGAATTTCAAAATCACACGGTCGCGGTACTATGTTGGCGTTCGCAGCAGCAGGTAGCCGCCGACGAGTCCAAACAACAAATCGGAGGACCAGGCGGCCAGTGCGGCGGGCAGGTAGTTGACGTTGCCCAGGGAGCCGAAGAGTTGGTCAACCACAAAGTAGGTGAGGGCTACGCCGATGGCCACGGCAATGCCGGTGAGCGAGCCGCGGCGGCCCATGGAGAGCGCGAAGGGGATGGCCAGCACGGCCATGATGACGGCAATGAGCGGGTAGGCAAGTTTCTGCCACAGAGCCACGCGCAGCTTCATGGTGTCAAAGCCGCTTTGGCGCAGGTCGCCGATGTAGCGGTCGAGCTGGCCGAAGTTCATCTCCTGGGCCTGCAGGCTCTCCTTGTTGAAGTAGCCGGGGGCTTCATGGATTTCAGAGAATGAAGTCTGCTTGAATTCACGGAAGCCGCTGGTGTGGTCGCCCTCGATGTCGTTCTGCCAGCCGTCCTGGAAGTCCCAGGCGCTCGTATCGGGGTCCCAGGTTGCTTTGGCGGCGTAGATGCGGCGGGTGAGGGCGAACGTGGACGGGTTGAACTCGAAGACGGAGAGGTTGGCGAACTCGTTGCGGTCGGGATCGAAGAAGCGGTAATAGAAGATGCGGCCGGGCTCACCCTTGTTGGGCTCACCAAAGATCCAGTTCTGTTCCGGATGGGTGACGGTCTGCGGCGGTTTTCCTTTGATGACGTTGCGCAGGGCATCCTGGCGCTTGTTGGCCTGGGGCAGGTAGAACTCATTGAAGAGGAAGAGGCTGACGGCGAGGATGGCGGCAATGGAGACGATGGGCACCACGAGGCGGTAAAGGCTGATGCCGGTGGCCTTCATGGCGATGATCTCCGAATTGCGGTTCAGCACGCCGAAGGTGACCAGCACGGCGATGAGCACGGCCAGCGGCGCGATCTGGTAGAGGAACCAGGGCGTGAGGTTGATGAGATAGGCGCCGACAGTGGTGAGGGGAACATGAGTGCGCAGGATATCGCCGAGCAGGTCGAAGACGGTGAAGACCAGCAAGAGGAGAACGAAGCCGACCAGCACCAGCGTGAACATCTTGAGGAATTCAATGACTACGTATTGGTCGAGGATGCGGGGAAAGACGCCGCGGGAGACGGCGCGCTGACGCCTGGCCTGGAACCTGGCGAATAAGCCGCCGAGGGATGAACCGACGGACCTGGCGCGGGCGGCGGGCCTGAGCACCGACGCGCGCGAAATCCAGCCCGCAACGGCACTGAAGGCCTGCCTGCCGCTGGCCATTTGCCAGAGCAGGAAGATGCCGCCGGCGGCAAACAGTATGTTGGCCGACCAGACGGCAAGGAATGTCGGAATCCAGTTTTGATGGCCCAGGGCGATGCCGATCAGCGATAGCGAGTAATACAGGATTACAAGCAGAATGGTGAAGACCCACGCGGAGCTTTTTCCGCCGCGCCGCGAGGTCACGCCCAGCGGCACGCCCACCAGCATGAGCACCAGGCAGGCAGCGGGGTAAGCGAAGCGCTTGTGCAGTTCGATAAGGAACCGTTTGCCGTCGGGCCCGTGGGTGCGCTCGACGAGTTCCTGCAAGGGCAGGGCATAGATCGCCGTATCCAGGCGTCCGACATGGCCTTCGTTCTGTTGGCTGGCGGCGAAGGGCAGGTCGTTCACGGTAAAAGTGGTGATGTTGTACTGCTGCGGCTGGCCGGAGACGGGTTCGTGCTCGGTTCCATTGCGCAGGCGCATCAGCAGTTCCTGCGAGGAATAGCTGACCACGGTGGCGGAAGCGGCCGTGGTGATCTTGGGTGAGCCGGGGTCGGTGATGTCCGCCATGAAGACCTGGCGCCAGTTGGCCGCGCCGGTTCCGGAGATCACGTTCTGCACATAAAGAACCTTGTCCTTGAAGTCTTCATAGAAGACGCGCGGCTGGATCTCGTAAGTGGCCTGCGAGGCGAGGGCCTTGTCCAGGTCGAGAATGCCCTGGTTGGCACGGGGAGCCACGTAGAGCGAGTTGAACAGGCCGATCAGGGTTCCGCCAACGGCGACGATGGCGGCCACGCGCACAAAATAGCCGATGCCCAGACCGGAAGCGCGCATGGCGATGATCTCGCTGTCGGCGGCCAGGCGGCTCAAGCCCAGCAGCACGCCCACCAGCACAGCCATGGGAATGGTGACCATGAAGAAGTTGGGCAACAGAAAGAGGACGACTTCCGCGACGGTGGTAAAGGTGGAGCTGTTCTGGACCACGGTTTCCAGGATTTTGGGCAACTCCTTCATCAGCAGGATGAAGGTGAACAGCGCGCATCCGATGAGGGTGTGGGAGAGGATCTCGCCAAGGATGTATCGAGTCAGGATGCGCAAAAGCCGGCTCCAAGGTTAGTCTATCGTTCCAGATTGGATTATGGGATCGCCTTATCCGCCAAGCTAGGATGAATCCGGCTGCCAATTGCGCAGACGGAGGCTGTTGGCGAGCACGCAGACGGAACTCAGCGCCATGGCGGCAGCGGCCAGCCATGGGGTAAGCAGCAAGTGAAACGCGGGATAGAGCAGCCCGGCGGCCAGTGGAATGCCGAGCACGTTGTAGGCGGCGGCCCAGGCCAGGTTCTGGCGCATGATGCGGAGCGTGGCTCGCGCCAGGCCAAGCGCTTCGGGAATGGCCGAGGGTTGCGCGCGCAGCAGCAGCACGTCGCCTGCTTCCTGGGCCAGGTCGGCGCCGGAGCCGATGGCGATGCCGGCGTCGGCCTGGGCCAGAGCGGCGGCGTCGTTGATGCCGTCGCCGACCATGGCCACGCGCAGGCCGCTCTGCTGCAGTTCGCGGATGCGGGCCAGCTTTCCGGCGGGGTCCAGACCGGCTTCGACTTCGGTGATTCCGGCTTGCTCGGCGATGGGTGCGGCGGCGGCCGCGGTGTCCCCGGTTAGCATCAGGACGCGCAGGCCGTCCTTGCCCGGTGCGATGCTTCGCAGCTCGGCGACGGCCTCGGCGGCATCGGGGCGCAGCGCGTCGCGGGCATCGAAGTAGCCCACCGCCACGTTGTCGAGAGCCATCCACAGGCGGGTGACGCCGGGTTGCGGCTTGTGCACCGAGCTGTTCAAAGGGCTGGGTAATGGGACGAAGAACTCGCGGAAGAGCATCTCGTTGCCGAGCAGGCATTCCTGTCCTTCGACCGTCGCGCTGAGGCCGCGGCCGGGGTAGATCTTCAGGTCATGGGCCGGTTGCCAGACCAGGCCAAGCGAGCGTGCGTGGTCAATGACGGCATGAGCCAGCGGATGGTTGGACTGCTCTTCGGCCGCGGCGGCGATGCGCAGCAGATCGTTTGCCAGGCGTGGCGTAACAGAATGAACGCCGGCCATTATGGGGCGCCCAACCGTGAGCGTACCGGTCTTGTCGAGGACCACGGCGTCGAGGTGCGCGAGCCGCTCCAGGGCCTCGCCGCCTTTATAGAGAATGCCAAGCTGCGCTCCGCGGCCGACAGCCACGGTAAGCGCAGCGGGCACCGCCAGGCCCATGGCGCAGGGACAGGCGACGACCAGCACGGCGACGGTGCTGGCCATGGCCAGGACCAGCGAGTGGGCGGCGAAAAACCATGCGCAAAACGTGATGGCCGCGAGCATCAGCACGATGGGCACAAAGATGGAGCTGGCGCGGTCGGCCAGCCGCTCCATGGGCGCGCGTGAAGATTGAGCCTGCTGGACCATGCGCGTGATCTGGGCCAGCACGGTGGCTTCGCCGAGCGATTGCGCGCGGCAGGTCACGGCGCCGTCGTAGTTCAACGAACCGGCAAGAACGCGGTCCCCAGGCTCGCGTGGCACAGGAGTTGGTTCACCGGTGAGCATGGATTCGTCGACGGAGGTGCGCCCTTCGAGAATCACCGCGTCGACGGGGAAGCGCTCGCCGGGCAGGACGAGCACGCTGTCGCCGGGCGCGACTTCTTCGAGCGGCACGATGGTCTGGATGCCATCGACGATGCGCCGTGCGGTCACTCGACGCAATTGGGCGAGCGAGTCCAGCGCGGCCAGTGCGCGGCGCTTGGCGCGGCCTTCCAGGCTCTTGCCCAGGAGCAGAAATCCCACAATCAGCAAAACCGCGTCAAAATAAACCAGCCGGCCCGGATCGGGCAGGACGGTCGCGTATGCCGACCACCCAAAAGCCACGCTCGTTCCCAGGCTGACCAATGTGTTCATGTTTGTAGAGCCGTGCAGCAGCGCGCGCCAGGCATTGAGATAAATGCCGCGCCCTGCCCAGGCTACGATGGCAGCCGTAAGGACAAGCAGAGACCAGCGAATCAGAGCAGCCGGCATCGCATAGAGCCAGGGTGCGATGTCCATCAGGGCACGATCCAGCGGGCCCATTTCGGAGTCGAGCGGCATGGACAGCAGCATGGCCGCTGCGCCTGCTGCAAGGGCGACCCAGGCCTTGCGCGCCGCTTCAGCCGTGATTGCGTCCTCCGATGAAGGCTGAGCGGCGGCCCCATCGGTGCGGGGAAGCACTGCGTCGTAGCCCGCGCCGCGGATGGCTTCAATCAGGTTGGCGGGCGCTGTGAGGTCCGGGTCGAAGACAACGCTGGCGCGATTGGCCATCAGATCCACGTGCGCGGACTGGACTCCCGCAGTCGAACTGAGAGCCTCTTCCACGTGAATCTGGCAAGAAGCGCAGGTCATGCCAAGAACCGGGAGGGTAATCGATTCTGTGGCTGGTGGATTCATCTATTCTTCCAGCCGCGCTGGGTAACCGGCCTTGGCCAGTGCGGCCAGAGCCTGTTCGACCGGCGCAGGGTTCTGGGGGTAACTCAGGCGTGCAGCGCCCACGCGGACCTCCTTGACCTCGAGGCCGTTCGTGGAGGCCAACGCCTGGCTGACGCGTCGAATACACGACCCGCAATGCATGTTTTCGATTCGCAGCGTAAACTCCGGCATTTTGTCCTCTTGTTCAGTTCGATGATAGCGCGTGGCAAAAGGTGCATGGGCCTGGCAGAGGGGTGGAGAATGCAGTTCAGAAATGGCCCGGAATGCAGGGAGGCGCGAAAATCACTATTGTAGAAAGGGTCTGGATGCGGGTGGAGGAAAGATGCAGCGAGAGTTTCCCGAGAGCCCCTTGGTGGGAGTGGGCGCGGTCATCGTGGATCGGGGCCGGGTGCTGCTGGTGCGGCGTGGACAGGAGCCGCTGAAGGGGAAATGGTCCCTTCCGGGAGGGCTGTTGGAGCTTGGCGAGTCGCTCGCTGTCGGCGTGGTCCGCGAAGTGAAGGAAGAGACTGGGCTGACCGTCGAGACTATCGAGCTGGTCGAACTGCTGGACCGAATCCATCGCGACGGCGAGCGCGTTCGGTACCATTATGTGATTGCGGACTATCTTTGCCGCGTGGCGGGTGGGGAATTGAAGGCGGCTTCCGATGCAGACGCGGTGCGCTGGGTTGAGCGCGCAGAATGGAATAGCCATAGCGCGCTGAAGCTCGATCCGGTGACGGTGCGCGTGATTGAGGCCGGCTGGCAAAGGGCGCGCGAAATTGAGAAGGAAAAGGAGGCTCGTTGAGATTGGGCAAGAAATTGCTTCTATTTGCTGGACTGCTGGCGTTGGTCGCCGGGGCCGGATTCTTGAGGCGGCCGGTCAGCTACTACAACGAATGGACGTACGTTCATGAGAGTCTGGTGGGAATCGAAAACCGCGAAGTGGTGGTCGCCGGTCATCGCATGCATTACCTGGTCGATGGTCCTGCCGACGGTCCGGTGGTTGTGCTGGTGCACGGGCTGGGTGGGCGCGCCGAGGACTGGCGCAATTTGGCTCCCTTTCTGGCCAGGGCTGGCTTTCGCGTCTATCTGCCCGATTTGTTTGGTTACGGCCGCAGCGAAAAGCCGGCGGACTTTTCCTATTCGGTTCACGACGAGGCGCAGGCGGTGTTGGGCTTTCTGGATGCGGTTGGCCTGAAACAGGTGGACCTCGGCGGCTGGTCGATGGGCGGCGCGATTGTGCAACACGTGGCCGCCGATCATCCGCAACGCGTGCGGCGGCTCATCCTGTTCGATTCGGCCGGACTCTTCGTGCTGCCCATCTGGGATACGAATCTCTTCACGCCCAACTCGCCGGCGCAGTTGGATCAGTTGTACGCACTGCTCATGCCGCACCCGCCGGCTTGGCCGGGGTTTGTTGCGCGGGATATTCTGCGCGTGTCGAATCACCGCGCCTGGATCATTCACCGCGCGCTGGCCACCATGCTCACCGGGCAGGATGCAACCGAGAAGCTGCTTCCGCAACTGAAAATGCCGGTGCTGATTTTGTGGGGTGCGGAAGACAAGATTACGCCGCTCAGCCTTGGAGAGACGATGCACCGCATGCTTCCGCAGTCGCAGTTGGGAGTGATTGCCGGTTGCGGCCACCTCGCGCCGGACCAGTGCGCCGGGCAGATGGCTCCCAAGGTCCTGGAGTTTTTGAAGCAGTA
>DATKGE010000188.1:0-4023 GCA_035510955.1 Occallatibacter sp.
GAGTTTCATCAAGCGTCACGACCATTCGATCCTCGCGTCGGGTTACCTGATTCTTCATCGCCTTGCCGCCGGTTTCAACTGCTGCCGTTGCGCCCTTCGCCGCAATCTCACAAGAGCGGCAAGCCAGTGTCCCGCGCAGCACCCTGATCGAGAACAGCGTACTCCCGGCCGTCTTGCGCAGTGAAAACGTGCCCCATCCAGTCCCCGTAGCCCAGAAGCATGCAAAGTTATCTCGCGGAATTTTCGGCGCCGCCACCACTGCCGCCGCGACCCCATCGTATAAGAAGCCGCTCATCGCAACTACGGTCGACCATGACGACATGGCGCGCGCATAGTGGTGTCCACACTCCGGCTCGTCCCACGGATTCCGTTTCTCCCCGTCAAAGCGAGCGCGAATATTCTCCACGCATTCCACGCCCTCTTTCACCATTCCCCAATTCATCATCAGCGCCGCCACCAGGTACTCCTGCCCTGTCCACGCTTCCGCATAATAAGGAAACGGAATGTGCGGCCGCTCCGCCTTCCCGTAGTCGCAAACCACCACCACTGCCTCTTCATTCAGCGCATACGTCCGTTCCACGTTGTCGTGATCCGCAAGCGTTGACTTATAGTTGTACTTGTAAATCGAGCGCAGCGTCGTGCGAATATTCTTCGGCGAAACCAGCGGCCCCATCCCTCCAACCTCCGCCAGGTATTGCCCGATGAGCTGATCTGCCAAACACCCGCCGCCCACCTGGTACTCCGGCGTCTCCGTATTCTCCGAACCCATTTCGCTGCGCAGATTCTTCGCAATCTCGTCCTTTTGAAATCCGCGCACTTTCTGAACATAAAACTCGCCATTGAAGAGGTTCGCGTCAATCCATTTGCTTCCCTTGTCAAACAGATTTCTGTAAGTCTCCGCAGACGCCGTGTCCCCCGCCGCGCGCGCCATCTCCTCGCTCGCCCGCAAGGCGCCCAGGTAATAAATCCCGCACATCGGATTCGGTCCGTAAAACTCTACGTCGTACGTGTTGTGTTGCACCCCTTCCAGCACTCCATCGCGATTCGCATCCCATCCGCCGGGAACCCACGCAAACTCGAGCGCCTTCATTGCGCCAGGCCACGTGCTCTTGAGCAGCGCATCGTCGCCGGAAATCTTCCAGTCCAGCCAAGCATGAATAATCTGCCCCATCTGCCCGTCTGCCGCCGCATATCCTGACCGTCCTTTGCCCTCCGGCAACAGTTGGCGAAAATGAATCGCCCCCGCATCGTCCATTGAATAACCAAACGCACTCCGCCGCAGCGACCGCGCAAACGATGGAAACAGAAAAGCAGTCGCTGTCTCGTAATTCCACACATGGGTGCAGTTGCCAAAGCAGCACCCCCGCTGGTCGTCGCTGCCCTCCCACGCGTGAAACTCCCCGTCCGCCGTGCGGAAACACGTAGTCGTCGCCAGCGTGGAGAGGTTAGCGCTGGCTGCTTCCTTCACCACCGCGGGAATCGTACTCTCACCCAGCGCGGTCGCAAACATCCGCGTCTGCGCTTCCAGCCTTTCCAGATTGGCCGCTGTATAACTCACCGCTTCCCATGCGCTCTTGAAGCGAGCCGCATACGCATTGCCGATGACGGTCTTGCCTTCACCCTCCGGCGCCTCCCATCCAATCCAATCCGGCGTGCGATTCGCGAACCGCCACCCAAGCAAAAATTCAACGCTAGCCGTCTGCCCCGGCGAGATTGTCCTCTTCAGGCAAAGCACGCCCACGGAATTATGCGGTTCCGGCTGCATGCCAAGCCCGCCCGTCTTTGCAAACTGATCCCAGAAGTGGAGTGGCGCGTTCCACCAGCGGCCCGCCGGCCATCCCTCCCAGTGAGAAACCTCCGCCGCGCCATCCACGCGCGCCGCCAGCACAAACTCGCCCGCCATCGGATCCTCCGCCGCCAATGCAGGATTGCTCATCACCAGTCCTGCAATTCCCTTCTCGCTGCGATACTCGTTGCGCCGTCCCGTATCCGACTTCAACCGCGCGTTGTCGTTTTCTTCCTTGCTGTTCACGGGGTTTTCGATAGAGAACGCAATCCCCACCATGGCCGCCACTGCGCCGGGATTGGTCACTCGATAGCGCAAAATCGCCACCGGCAATCCCGAGTCATCCGGCTCGTGCGGAATGAACGGCGAAAACGCATCCAGCTCCACCATCACCGGCAGCGTGCGATCCTCAAAGTCGATATGCGCGAGCGGATATTCGCCGGTAAACGTTGCCGACTCCAACCGGCTCAACCCCGGAGCATTGTTCGACCCCAGCCCATCCTGCCCCTCATAAGGAGGCAGTATGCGCGACTCAAGCACGCGCGCCACCGGCTTCCCGCTACCCGCCTGCGCCCAGATCGCCGGAAACGCATACGGCGGCCTGTAGCCCTTGTTCGGCCGATTGAATATCTCCCAGTTCACCAGTTGCCCGCGCCCGCCCAGCCCCAGGCTCCCCGCCGCCACGCCCCCAAGTGGAAACGAAATCATGCGCAGTTGCCGTCCGCGAAATCGCCGCGGATAACCCGCCTCCGCGTTTCCATGACTCTGCTCCTGACCCTCATGCGGCACCTGCGCCTGTGCCAGCGCACTCAAGTTCCCGCCTTGCGTGGCTGCGCCCAATGCTCCTGCCGCCTGCTTGAGAAATCTCCGGCGATCCAGTCTCAGCTTCTCCGTCATGATGAATCTTTCCCTCTTCCCTGATTCGCTCAGATTGTACCGCCCTCCCGTGAGTCTCGATTGGCCAAGCTCCCCGCTCGAACAATTCGCTAACCGCCGGGAACCACAGCTATCCATTTTGCGTTACCATTCCAGATACCCGCTTTTCCTCGTCTTCGCAGCGAAACTTCCCCGGAAGGAGAAACTCCTTGAGCCTTGAAATCCGCTCACTGTCCAAGCGATATCCCAACGGCGTGCAAGCCTTGAATAACCTGAGCCTGACCATCGGCAACAACATGTTTGGATTGCTCGGCCCAAACGGCGCCGGCAAATCCACACTGATGCGGACAGTTGCCACGCTGCAGGATCCCGACTCCGGGACCATTCTGCTCAACGGTCTTGACGTGGTAGCCAACAAGGATGCCGTGCGCCGTCAACTCGGTTATCTTCCGCAGGAGTTCGGCGTCTACCCGCGCATCTCGGCCGTGGACATGCTCCACCATCTAGCGGTGATGAAAGGTATTCACAAGACCGGCGAACGCAAGGAGATTGTAGACGCACTACTCAAGCAGACCAACCTTTGGGATGTACGCAAGAAAGCATTGAGCACTTACTCCGGCGGCATGAAGGAGCGCTTCGGCATCGCCCAGGCTTTGCTGGCCAATCCCAAACTCATCATCGTCGACGAGCCGACGGCCGGCCTCGATCCCGCTGAGCGCAACCGCTTCCTGAATCTGCTCAGCTCGCTGGCACAGGACGTGATCGTCATTCTCTCCACGCATATCGTCGACGATGTGCGCGAGTTATGCCCGCGCATGGCCATCATCAGCAACGGCCAGGTCGTGTTGGAAGGCGTACCCGAAGATGCGCTGGCGCGTTTGCGCGGCGGAATCTGGAGCACCCTGGTGCACACCGAAGAAGAATTCACCGCTGTTTCAACGCAGTTCAAAGTCGTGTCGACAAAGCTGCTTGGCGGCGCCCATGAGATTCGCGTGCATTCCGACACGCCGCCCGGCGAGAACTTCCGCCAGGTTGACCCGGCGCTTGAAGACGTCTACTTCCTCACCCTCAATTCGCAGAGCGTCAACTAAGCTGACGGCAGGAGAAACCGGCTATGTTTCTTGACTTTCTGTTCTTCGAAATCAAGCTTCGCCTGAAGAGTATCTCCACATATGTCTTCTTCGGGTTATGGGTGCTGATCGCATTTCTGTTTGAGGGCTTCTCGAACTACACCATGCCTCCCGGCAAAATGCTGGTCGACGGGCCATTCGTGACCCAACTGTTCGATTTCCAGCTGTCGTTTTTCGGGTCAATCGTGATGGCCGCAATCTTCGGCACATCCATCCTGCGTGACTTCCAGC
>DATKGE010000189.1:0-2558 GCA_035510955.1 Occallatibacter sp.
GAAGAGCGCGAATTTGAACCCTGAATATTCGGTGAAGTAGCCCGCGACCAGTTCCGACTCGCCTTCGGGTAAATCGAATGGCGACCGGTTGGTCTCTGCCGTGGCCGCAATGCCGAAAAGAACGAAGCCGGCAAATCCCCATGGCGTGAAGATGTACCAGTGCGGAAATCCGTACGAGTACTGGTTCTGCGCATCGACAATCCTGTTGAGCGAGAGCGAGCCGGTCATCATCACCACGGCAACGCTCGACAGCAGCAGCGGCACTTCATAGCTGATCATCTGCGCCACAGCGCGCATGGCGCCAAGCAGCGAGTACTTGTTGCGGCTGGACCAGCCGGCCATGAAGACGCTCAACTCCGACGATGCGCCAATGGCGAAGAAAAACAGGAGGCCGGCGTCCATGTTGACCAGCGTCATGTTGCGGCCGATGGGCAGGACGGCATAACCCATGAAGACGACTACGACCAGGAACACGGGCGCGAGAAAGTGCACCACCACATCTGCGCTGAGCGGAACGATGTCTTCCTTGGTCAGCGATTTGATGCCGTCGGCGATGGGCTGAAAAATACCGTAAGGGCCCACGCGATTGGGGCCGTAGCGGTTCTGCATGCGGCCCAGGCCCTTGCGCTCCAGCAGCACGGTGAGGGCGAAGAGCGCCGGGAAGGTTGCGATGATGGCCACTACGCCCAGGAGAACCATGGCTGGGTGCTGCAGAACTGCGGGCAGAAAACTAACCAGCCAGTGCGCAAGGATTACGAAGATCTGATCCGCTTTCTCGATCATCCCTGCTTCTCTCCTTCAGATGCCTTCTCCGCGGGAGCCGGTGCTGATGGCGCGCTGGCGATCGCGGGCTTGGGCGCTGCCGAACCGGCAGCAGCCTTGGCCGCTGCAGCGGCGGCGGCAGCTTTTGCCTTGGCTTCCGCCTTGGCCTTTTCCTCGGCTAGGCGCGCGTCCACTTCCGCCGCTTCAGTGGGATGAATCTTGTGGTAGTAGTCGTTTGACTTGGCCAGTTCCTTCTTGTCGTAGAGCAGTCCGCCGAAGCGGTCGGTGGTGCTCAGTTCGAACTCGGTATCCATCTTGATGGCTTCAAACGGGCAGACCTCCACGCAGATCTGGCAACTCATGCAGACCGAGATGTCGATGTCAAAACGCGTGGGGTAAATCTGCGGTTTGCCCAGTGCATCGGGCTTCTTATCGGTGCTCTTGACGATGTAAATGCACTTTGGCGGGCACTCCTTCTCGCAAATCTGGCAGGCCACGCAGCGCATACCGGCCTGCCAGTCTGCGCCGTCGTAGACGAGAAAAGGAAAGTCGCGCGTGGCCTCGATGGGCGCGGCGCGCTCTTCCGGATACTGAATCGTCGTCAGCCGGTCCGCGGAGACAAAGCTGCCCGCAAAATTTCTCGCCGTCTCACCGAGACCCTTCAGTATGCCTTCGCCTAGCAAGTAACCCTCCGATAGCTGACAGCTAACAGCAGACAGCTGGCAGTTAGTAACTCGCGACCGACAACTGTAAGCTGTCCGCTGTTAGCTTTCCGCTGTCTCATCGATCCACTTCTCCCAGCACAATATCGACACTGCCGAAAATCAAAACTACGTCTGCCACGTTGCTGCCCAGGCACATGTCCTCAAGCACGGTCAAATTGATCAAGCTCGGCGGACGGATGCGGTAGCGATAGGGGTTCGGCCCGCCATCGCTGATGAGATAAAAGCCCAGCTCGCCCTTGGGCGCTTCAATGCGTCCGTAGGCCTCGCCCGGCTTGGGGCGGAAGCCGCGCAGCTTGGCCTTGGAATCCATAATGGGGCCGGCGGGAATGCCCTTGAGCGCCTGGTCGATGATGCTGAACGACTCGCGCATTTCGAGCAGACGAATCATGAAGCGGTCGTAGATGTCCCCGTGATCGCCAAGCGGCACGCGAAACTTGAAGCGGTTATAGATGCCGTAGCCGTCGACCTTGCGAATGTCGTAATTGACGCCGGAAGCACGCAGCATGGGCCCTGTGACGCCAGCGTTCACGGCCAGCTCGGGGCGCAGAATGCCCACGCCCTGCGTCCGCACCATGAGAATTTCGTTGCCCCGCAGCAGGTTTTCAAATTCGTCCGCAAACTGGGGCAGGCCATCGAGAACCTTGCGCACATCGGCCAGCCAGGCCGGCGTCGCATCCACGCGGCAGCCGCCGAAGCGCATGTAGTTGACCATCATCCGCGCGCCGGTGAGCGCTTCGAACAGGTCGAGAATTTTTTCCCGCTCCTTGAAGGCGTACATAAGCGGAGTGCCGCTGGCGCCCATCTCCTGAATCAGAAACCCGATAGCCGAGGCGTGATTGACCACGCGTGTCAGCTCGCCCAAAATCACGCGCAGATATTCGGCCCGCTCGGGAACCTCCTGGCCGGTCAGCTTCTCGACCGCCAGCGCGTAGGCCCAGTTGTTGGTCAGCGGACACATGTAGTCCAGCCGGTCGGTGAACGGCATCGACCCCAGGTAGCTCATTCCCTCGCCCAGCTTCTCGTGGTTGCGGTGCAGGTAACCGAAGACCGGCTTGAGGCGGATGACGCGCT
>DATKGE010000190.1:0-3259 GCA_035510955.1 Occallatibacter sp.
CTCCGTGCTGCTGGAGAACAACAGCCAGGAGCAGCTGATTTTCAAACACGCCATCTCAACCGTGGTGAGCACCCGCTCGGTACTGCACGGAGAACATCGTCCGCCGCATACCGCGCAGGCGGGACCTGTGGCCATCACGCCGGCACAGGCGGTGCAGGAGGCGTCCGGCTCCTGACGGGTCCGGAAGCCAGGCGCGCAGCAGTTCGATGCCAGTGAACGCGACCGGTTCGACCGCGGAACGGGCATTGCTGGTTACGGTCGTCATTGGACCGCCGAGGAAAGCCCTGACTCGCGGCGCAGCGCAGGCGCGCAACGCAGCCGCATCGACTCCAGCCCTGCACCCGGCCCTTCGCGAAGAAGACTCACATCTGGCGGAATTCCGCGAGCTGGTGATCAGCGCTGGAGCCAGCGTTGCGGCCGAAGTGGAGCAGCATCGTGCCAAAGCCGACCCCGCGACCCTGGTGGGCAGCGGCAAGGTCGAAGAGATTTCCGCGGTCGCGGCCTCCACGCAGGCGGACGTCGCCATTGTCGACCACGATTTGAGCCCCACCCAGCTGCGCAACCTGGAGAACGCTCTGCCTTGCAGAGTCATCGACCGGACCCAGCTGATCCTTGACATTTTTGCCCGGCATGCGCGGACGCGCGAAGGCCAGCTGCAGGTGGAGCTGGCGCAGCTGGAGTACATGTTGCCGCGGCTGACCGGACGCGGCAAGGCCATGTCGCAGCTGGGCGGCGGCATCGGCACCCGCGGACCCGGCGAGACGCAGCTGGAAACAGACCGTCGGCGTATTCAGCGGCGCGTCCTGCAACTTCGCAGGGAACTCGAGGCGGTGCGGCGGATCCGCACGCAACAGCGCCAGCGGCGAGAGTCAGTCCCGGTGCCGACGGTCGCGCTGGTCGGCTATACCAATGCGGGCAAGAGCACGCTGTTCAACGCCATCACCCGAGCAGGCGTCCTCGAGTCGGCGCGCATGTTCGCTACGCTCGATCCCAAGCTGAGCGCGATTCAGCTGCCCAGCCGCAGAAAAGTGCTGCTGTCGGACACCGTGGGTTTCATTCGCGACTTGCCGCATACGCTGGTCACCTCATTTCGCGCGACGCTGGAAGAAGTGCGGAAAGCCGAGGTTCTCGTGCATGTGCGCGACGCGTCCAGCCCGATGCGCGATGAGCACAAAGCTGAAGTCGAGAAGGTCCTTGGCGAACTGGACGTGCTCAATAAGCCGCGGCTGGAGGTTCTGAACAAGGTCGACCTGCTGAGCGAAGAGGAATGCGCAGCGCTGGCGGCTGGCGCGGGGGAAGCCATCGCGATCTCCGCAATACAGCACACCGGACTCGAAACGCTGATGGAGAGGCTGGATGAAGAGCTGGTGCAGGACCCGATCCTCGAACAGCGCTTTCAGATTCCGCAGTCAGAGGGGGAGGTGCTGGCAGCGCTGGAGGCCGGGGCGGTAATCCGCGAACGCGAGTACGAAGGAAATCTGGTCCGCATGATGGTAACCGGACCTGCCTCGCTGCTGGGACGCTACCGGCGTTTCCGGCACGCGGCGCGGTAGCAATTTTGTTCCGGAAATGACAAACCGGATGATGGAGAGTGGTGGGTATCTCCGATCACCCGGTTCGCCGACCCTGATCCGGGTCGAGGTGGTATTTCCATAATACGCCGGAACCGGCGCAGGTCAAGGGCGCAGATGATGATTTTTCGGATGCGTCCTGCAGGCCGGAACGTGTAGGCTGGAAGTGAGAGTACGAGGTGCAAAAGTAAGTGTCTTTCGTCATTTGACACCGATTTTTTACCTCTGTTAGAACCAAGAGTTCCACCTGAGCCTTCTCAGTCGTTCCCGACTGCCACCGCCGGCCAATCCATGAATGAATTGCTGCAACAACTTGGTGAACTTGCGCTCGGTGCGATACCGACCCTGATCCTTTTCATTACGTTGGTTTTGGCGTATCGGTACATCCTGTACGGCCGCCTGATGGAGACCCGCGCGGAGCGGGAAGAAAGAACCGCCGGGGCGCTGGAAAAGTCGCGCCAGGCGATCGGCCAGGCCGACGTCCGGTCCCAGGAATACGAGGCGAAGCTGCGGGCGGCGCGGGCGGAGATCTTCCGGCGCCGGGAGCAGCGCATCCAGCAGTGGAACGCCGAGCGGGAAGCCGCTCTGGTCGCCGCCCGGCAAGTGGCCCAGCAGCGTGTCCAGGCCGCGCAGGCTGCCCTGGAGGCGCAGAGCGTGGATGCCCGCCGGCAGATCGAGGCTTCCGCCAGCCAGTTAGCAGCCCAGGTTCTTGCCGCGGTTCTTCCGGCGGCTGCGGAGAGTTCCCGTTGAAAACCCTCACTCGATGCCTGAGCGCGGTGCTTTTCGCGGCCCTGCTGGCCGGGCCGGCGGTGCAGCTGCATGCCCAGGCCACCAATGACTCTCCGGCTGCGAAGCAGGGGAAATCCTGGGCCGGGGGCGGCGAGCACATGGACGAGCCCGAGACGAGCTCCGACGTCGAGCAGTACCGGCACTCCAGCACGGTGAATGCCATTGCGCGCTTCGTCCATTTGAAAACCGAAACGGTGGCGCAGATTTTCGAGGACCTCAATTCCGCAGTTCTGATCCTCGCGATCGCCATCTTCCTGTGGAAAGTGGTCCCGAAGATGCTCCGCAAGCGGTCGGAAACGCTGGAAAAGGAGCTGATCCAGGCGAGGCTGGCTACGGACGATGCCAACCGCCGGCTGGCCGAGGTGGAAGCGCGGCTGCTGCGGCTCGATTCGGAGATTGACGCGATCCGCCACCAGGTGGAGCAGGAAGCAGTCACCGATGAGCAGCGCATTCACGCGGCTCTCGAAACCGAGCGGGAGCGCATTATCGCCTCCGCCGAGCAGGAGATCGGGGCGGCGCAGGCTGCGGCGCAGCGGGATCTGAAGAAATTTGCTGCCAATCTGGCGATCGATAATGCGATGCGCAGGATTCAGCTTTCGACGGACACCGACCGCGCGCTGGTAAGGGAATTTGGCAAGTCCCTGAAGGATTCCGGAGGGGAGGCATAAATGGCGAGCTTTGTATCCCGTTATGCTCGCGCCTTCGCCGATGTGGTTTTCGAGGGGAAGCTGAACGCGAAAGACATGCAGCGGCAGCTCGGCGATTTCGCCGGGGCCTGGCATGAGAGCCATGAGTTGAGGGAATTTTTCCTCGACCCGTCGTTCCCGCTGGAACAGAAAATCGAATTGCTCGACAAGCTGAACGCGAAGCTCAAAATGGCCCAGCAGACCCGCAACTTC
>DATKGE010000191.1:0-9233 GCA_035510955.1 Occallatibacter sp.
GCCGCCACGGTTGCGCCGATGGCTTTGGCGATGGCTTCGCGGTTGCGGATGTCGACGCCAGTGACGGCCACGAACTCTGCCGAAGTGATGGACTTGAGCTCTGCGACAACGCTCGCAGCGGCGGCTTCGTCGCGATCGGCAACCACAACATGCGCACCTCGCGCTGCAGCAAGATGGGCTACTTCCCGCCCAATTCCGCTACCTCCGCCGACCACGAGCACGATGCGGCGGCTGAGCTCCTTTTCCGGCGGCTGGCGGCGAATCTTGGCCTCTTCCATGGTCCAGTATTCAATGCGGAAGGCTTCAATTGCGGGCAACGCGACGTAATTGGTAAAGACTTTGAAGCTGGCAGGTTCGTTGGCGGGACCACACTGGGGCAGGGCGCCTGCTACTTCGCCTTCGGCCAGCAGGCTTGCGCCTTCCATGACGTGGATGGCGTTGGTGTAAAACTCGCCGACGATACGGGCCTCGGTTTTGTTCTTGCCGAAACTGAACATGCCCAGGCCCTGGATGAGTACGACCGTGGGGCTGGCGTCGCGCAGCGCGGGTGAGTCCGGGGTGGCGAAAGAATGGTAGTAGTCGCGGTATTGCTCGCGGTACTCGTCGAGCGAAAGATAAATCTGCTTGCGGAGCGCGAGCAGATCGGCGCCTTTCGGCCAAGGGACAAACAGCGGGCGAATCTTGGTGCGGATAAAGTGGTCCGGACAACTGGTTCCGAGGAATGCCAAGTCTTTGGCGTTGACGGAGTTCACGAACTCGAGCACATCCGGCGCGTCGGTGAAGCTCGAAATCCATCGGTTCTGTTTGCTCACACGGCCGCGAAGATACGGAGCAATCTTCACTGCGATCTGGGCACGGTCTTGGCGTGCCTCAATTGCCTGACCACCGAAGCGCGCCAGGCCCTTGGCGATGCCGTGCCGCTCAATGAACTGGCCGATCTGGTCGATGACGGTGAGCGTGCTCAGGTAGCACTCGCGCTGCGTGTCGCCCCAGGTGAACAGGCCGTGGCCGCCGAGAACGATGCCGTCGCAGCCGGGGTTGTCGCGCACCGCCTGACGCAGCATCAGGCCGAGTTCAAAGCCCGGGCGCTGCCAGGGAATCCAGACCAGCGAGTGGTTGAACTCGCGGTTGAACTCCTCCATTTTGGTCTTGCCGTTGGCCGACGCAGCCAGCGCAATGCCCCAGTCGGGGTGAAGATGATCGACATGCAGGAAGGGAAGAAAGCCGTGCAGCGGCGTGTCGATGGAGGCGGCGACAGGGTTGTTGCGGAAGGTGCAGAGCGGGTACATGGCCACCATGTCGTCTTCGTGCTCCACGCCCTTGTAGCTGCGCTCCAGGGCCAGGAATTTCTCTTGGTAGAGCGTGGCCAGGCCGGCGCGCTTCATGCTGCCCAGGTCGCCGCCCGATCCTTTGACCCAGAGCACCTCGACGGGCTCTCCGGTGAGCGGGTCGATCTCGCGCACCTTGGAGCTGGTGTTGCCGCCGGCGAAGTTGGTGATGCGCAGATCGGAGCCGAGCAGGTTGGAGCGGTAGCGCAGCAGCTCCGGCTCGTCGAGCGAGGCGGCCAGGCGCTGGTCCCAGCGGTCTTCGAGAAACTTCAAGGTGGCGGAAACTGTCGCGGACTGGGTCATACATTCCATTTTACGATCAATTAAGCAGCACGGCTAGGCTAGAACGGTTGTGGCAGAAAAGAATCTCGTTCTTATCCGGAGGGCAAAAAACCGCAACCGGAATTAGCCGTCTCAGGCGTAGCTGCTCACAGCGGACTGCCGGCTTCCGCGCTCCTTTGCTATGCGCTCCACATAGCCGCCTTCGCGCAGCGCGGCAAGCGGGTCTGGTTGCAGCCCGCGGGCCTGGCGCCAGGCTGCGGCAAGGGGACGAACATCGGTCCAGAATGCGCCGCGGAACAGTTCTTCGGCGGCCACTATATCGCACGATTGCCGATGCAGCGCCAACTGCTCGCGGTCGATGAGGGCGGCCTTGAGCCATAGCTCCTGCGCGGTGACCACCGTCTGCACAGTGGCTTCAATCTTGCCCTTCAGGTTATGACTCTGATCAATCATGTACGCCACCACTGCGTGGGGCAGACCTTCGGACTGAGCGCAATGCAACTCATAAAAGATGCGAAAGATCTGGTAAGGATCGATGGAGCCCAGCGTGAGGTCGTCGTCGGCGTAGCGGCGGTCGTTGAAGTGGAAGCCGCCGAGCAGGCCGGTATGGAGCAGCCACACCACGATCTGCTCAATGTTCTGCGCGTTGTAGTGGTGGCCGGTGTCGACCAGCACGCGCGCCTGCGGACCGGCCGCGCGCGCGAGATGCGAGGCCATGCCCCAGTCGGCGATATCGGTGTGATAGAAGGCGGGCTCGAACGGCTTGTATTCGATGAGCAGGCGCTGGCCGGGTGCGAGATGGCCGTGCGCCGCGGAGAGCGCCTGTTCCAGCCAACCGATGCGATTGCGCATGCTTTGCGAGCCGGGATAGTTGGAGCCGTCGGGGAGCCACAGAGAAATATCCCGCGAGCCGGTCGCTTTGGCTAGCTCGATGGAATCGAGAACGTGGTCGAGCGCGTGGCTGCGAATGTCCGCGTCGGGGTTGCACAGCGAACCGAATTTGTACAGCTGGTCCTGAAACAGATTCGGATTGATGGACCCGGCGCGAATGCCGAAGCGCTGCTCCAGCCTCTTGAGTTCCGCTACATCGCGCATGCCTCCGGGCAGATCCCACAGGACGTGCAGGGCGATAGTCGGTGTTGCGCCGGTGAGCCGGTTGACCTCAGCCGCGTCGGCAAACTTCTCTTCCAGCGTGGAAGCGGCAGCGGGCTGGACGAACTTGCCGAAGCGCGTGCCGGTGTTGGCGAATCCCCAGGAAGGAATCTCGATTTGAAATCCATCCAGAGCCTGTGCTGCAAAATCAAAGAGTGCGGATTCTGAGTGCGTCATGGCATTTAGCCCTTCACTCCGTTTGGAAGGCAAATGGTATTCGATCGAGAGATGAGTTGTCTATTGCAATGGCCGCTATTCCTGGAGGAATGCACGGCCAGTTCGACCGGATGTGGGACGCGAACCTTCGCGCACAGGGTTATTACGAAGCCTTGGTTAAGAGTCGAGCATACGGCTTTCGCACCATATGGCTTCACGAGTAATGCAGGCTAGAGCTGGTTTTATAAACGTTACTTGACCAGCGAAGGAACTTCCCTCAGGGGCTAAACAGGGTGCGGAAAAAGGGCTGTTTCCAAACGAACGTTGCGAAAAGCATACCTCAGGGGCTAAAGCCCGCATTGATTTTGCTGGCTTTGTGCCGGGACTGAAGTCCCGGCCTACCAGTCCTGGCCTAGCAGTCCCGGCCTACCGCCCGAACGAGTTTTTCCGCAACCTGTAAAGCCCAGGATTTTATACGTCTCTGCAGGCATGGCGCCAAGAGAGTGCGGCCGTGCGCTTTCGAAACCCCATTTATGCAACCAGTTCTAACCATTCCCGATAATGGATTCGTAATAGCGAACATACTGCGGCACTACCAGCGAGGCGCAGAAGCGCGATTGCGCGGTCTTGCGTCCTGCTTCGCGCATGGCATTCATCCGCGCATGGTCCTTCAACAGTCCTAACGCGCCATGCGCCATGGCGGTCACATCGCCCACTGGGTAGAGCAGACCCGTCAGCCCATCGTCAATCAATTCCGGAACCCCGCCGACGCGGGTGGCAATCGACGGGACCTTGCAGGCCATGGCTTCCAGGGCCGCCAGGCCAAAGGACTCAAGTTCGCTGGGCATCAGCAGCAGATCGGCCAGCGGCAACAGCTCGTTCACCTGCTCCTGTTTGCCGAGAAAGTGGATCTTGTCCTGAATGTGCAGGTCCCTGGCCAGCCACTCGGCGGCCGAGCGATCCGGCCCGTCGCCTACCAGAACCAGCTGCGCCGGCATCTCCAGCGCTACCTGCGCGAATATCTTCACCACATCGACCACGCGCTTGACGGGTCTGAAATTGGAGAGATGCATGAGAATCGCTTCGTCGGGCCGGGCCAGTCGGCCGCGCGCTTCCGCGCGTTTTCGCTCGTCAGCGATGGGCGTGTACACATCGCAGTTGACGAAGTTGGGGACGACCTCGATGCCGCGCGTTACGCCGAAGTCTTCGAGCGTTTTCGCCTTGAGATAGGCGGAGATGCTGGTAACTCCGTCGCTCTCCTGGATGGCGTAGCGGGTAATGGGAAGGTAACTGCGGTCAAGACCCACAAGGGTGATGTCGGTGCCGTGCAGGGTGGTGACGAAGGGCAGCCGCCGCCCGCGGACGGCGAGCATTTGCCGGGCCAGGAGCGCGCTTACCGAGTGGGGAATGGCGTAGTGGACGTGGAGCAGGTCAAGGCCGTTGAACTCGGCCACTTCCGCCATGCGCGAGGCGAGGGCCAGATCGTAGGGCGGAAACTCGAAGAGCGGATAACTGGAGACCGGCACTTCGTGATAGAAAATACCCTGGTCGCGGCCGGTCAGGCGGAAGGGCTGCGAGTAAGAGATGAAGTGGACTTCGTGGCCGAGCGCCGCCAGTTCGATGCCGAGTTCGGTGGCCACTACGCCTGAGCCGCCGTACGTGGGATAACAGGTAATGCCGATGCGCATTCAACGCTCCCTAATAGATGCCTGGAATGAGACGCTTCGTGACGCTCAAGTAAGCTGCATATTTGGCGCCGAATGCCTGCTGCAAGGCTGCTTCCTCGACGTGAATTCTGTAGAGGAGGGCTGCCGTCGTAGGCACAATCACGACCACGGCGACCAGCCAGTTGCGTTCGTGAAGTGCGATGGCCAAAAACACCAGCCACAATCCGGAGTAGGATGGATGACGCACGAATCGGTAAAGCCCGGATTGGTAGATGGTCTGGTTCTCGCGGATTGCCACATTGGCGCTGAACGCCTTGCCCAGCGAGAGGATCGCCGTCCAGCGGATCGCCATGCCCGTAATCAGGACGACAATGGCAGCAATCTTGAGCCAGTGCGTTCCGCCGAACATGTTGGATGTGGCCTGCCTGGAAATCCATTCCGCTGCTGTTATCGAAACGACGATGGTTACCCACAGGATCGCCATCGATCCTCGGTCGAGCCGTTTTCCGCCGCCTCGCCTGGTGCGCGTCGCGATGGCAATATAAATCTCGGACGCAGTCCAGCCGTACAGCAGGATTTGCCACAACAATGAGATGCTCAAGCTGCCTCCTGTTTCCTCGAGTCTTGGCGAGAAGCGTGTCCTGATCTTCTGACGCGTCGCGGGCGTCGCGGGACGCTATTTCATGTGTGAACCCTGGCGATTTTCGCATCGCACCCCGCAAGCTGGGCGAAGCTGATCAGTTCCAGGCCATCCAGCTTTCCGATCGCCATGAGCGCCTGGCGTTCTACCTCGCGCGATTCCTTCAGCCGGGTGCGAACCTGCTCCAGTTCCTTGTCGTTGTAGCCGGGATGCGTGACCAGCTCCCATGTTCCTGGCGGCATGGTTGCGAGCAGGGAACGGATTGTCGCAGTATCGAGGTTTCCGGTGGCCAGCACGCCAAGCGCTCCATCGGTCGTGGTAAAACCTTCCTCGGCGACGATGCGGCGGAAAGCCGGCTCCAGTTGCCGGAGCACGGCAACTTCAATGCGCCGGAGCAGAGAAGCAGCAGATGTGGCGCGGCGGCTCCATGCCGGCTCGAAAGGATTGCGCACTGCGGTAATTCCCGCTGCCCGCGCCGACTGCAGCAGTGGCCTCAATACGGCGGGAAACATGTGCGCGTGTTTATGCGTGTCGATATGCGTCAGGCGCAGTCCGCGGCCTTGCAATAGAGCGATCTGCGCCGCGGCCTCGGCTTGAATCTCGGCCGGCGGGATGCGTCCAGTCAGCGCCAGGCGAAGAAACGCGGCAAGCGTGCGGTGAAATCGCCCTGTCTTCGGGTCGGCCAACCTGGGAATGTTGCGCAACGATGAAAGGGGCTCTCCGTCGACGAAAACCACGTGGCACCCCACGCGCAAGGACGGTGTCTTCAGGGCTTCTTCGATTGCCTCCCCGGTGGCCGCGGCCCGCGCCATGATCGTTGCGCTGGTCAGCGCGCCTTGGCTGAGCAGTTCCATCACTGCGCGGTTCACACCGCGCGTCAGCCCGAAATCATCCGCGTTGATAATCAGCCGCCGCACCGCCCAGTCTATCAATTCAGGGCGCTCCAGTCAGGACGCTCCCGGCGGCACTGGCTCGACCTTCACCTGGCGAGGGGACTCGCGCTGGTATGATCGCAGAAGGGCAAAATTGCCCAGCCCTCACCCGTGGGCGGTTAGCTCAGTTGGTTAGAGCGCCTGCCTTACAAGCAGGAAGTCGGGGGTTCGAGTCCCTCACTGCCCACCATAGATTAGTTCTAGACCGTTCGAAGAAGTCCATCAACCCAAACAAAATCCAATAAACACGGGTATTCTGTGGATTTTACCGTTCAAAGCGGTACTATGGAAGCCAGGGGCCGCGGGGGTATTTCGGGGGGTATCTTTCCTCCGCTCAGGGGGTACTTTCGGCGGCGATGCTTTTTCGGAGGTAAAAATGCCGCTGACAGATGTGGAGATTCGCAGGGCCAAAGCGAAGGAGAAGCCATATCGCATGAGCGACGGCGGGAGCCTTTATCTTTGGGTCACTCCGGCAGGCGGAAAACTGTGGCGATGGGCGTACACGCATGAAGGCAAGGAAAAGCTCATGGCCTTCGGAAAGTACCCGGACGTGCCTCTAGCACTAGCCAGGGAACGCCACGCCGAGGCTCGCAGATTGCTCGCTTCTGGCCTTGATCCAATGGCACAGCGGAAGGCCGCAAAGAACGTAGAAAAGATCGCGGCCGAGAATTCCTTCGAGACGATCGCGAAACTCTGGTTTGACCATTGGCGCGCTGAGAAGAGCGCGCAGCACGTCGACGCGACGCGCAGGCGAATGGATGCGAACATCCTGCCGCTGCTTGGAGCGCGTCCGATCACTGAGATTGAAGCCCCTGAACTGGTTGCTATGGTCAAAATGATCGAGGGCCGTGGCGCCGCCGATCTGGCAAAGCGGGCGATGCAGAATGTCGGACAGATCTTTCGGTACGCAATTGCCCACGGATATGCGAAGCGTAATCCAGCAAGTGAGATTCGGCCAGCCGATGTTTTGAGACCAACCCACAAGACAAACCTTGCACGGATCGACGCCAAAGAGCTTCCGGCGCTGTTGAGGTCGATGGAGGTCTACCAGGGAACTCATCTGACCCGATTAGCGATGAAGCTTATGGCGCTCACGTTTGTGCGTACCAGCGAACTTATCGGTGCCAAGTGGGCAGAGTTCGACATGGAAGCCGCCCGCTGGAACATTCCTGCGGCACGAATGAAAATGCGCGACCCGCACATCGTTCCCCTCGCCTCGCAGACAATCGAAGTGCTGGAAATGCTTCGCTTGCTAACGGGATCGAGTGAGTGGCTCTTTCCCGGGGATCGTAGCAACAAAAAGCCTATGAGCAATAACACAATCCTTGGAGCCCTGAAGCGCATGGGATATAAGGGCCGAATGACAGGGCACGGATTTCGAGGCCTGGCATCCACCATTCTGCACGAGCAAGGCTACCCGCATGAACACATCGAACTGCAGCTAGCCCATGCTCCACGTAACGCTGTTAGTGCCGCCTATAACCACGCACTGTACCTGGAGCCGCGCGCCAAGATGATGCAAGAGTGGGCGCACTTCCTGGAGCGAACTCAGAGAGGCGGAAAGGTACTGCCGTTCCGGGGAAGTGCAGCTTAAATCTTTAGATGATTCGAGCCGTTGCCAATCTGCTAACACTCTGGGTCCCATGCGAATTCATAGGCAATGCCCACACGATGCAGATCCGGGCGGATTTCTTTGACAAGCGTCGCGATCTGCTAAAGCCGGCCGGCCCATGAAAGTGCCGCGCGGAGCTAAGCAGCTGAGCGCGATGCCTGTACACGTTCTACGGCCCATTGCCTGATCTCGGATTTCACCCAAGCAACTGCGCGAGGTCCGAGGCGCACAGGCGAGGGAAAGCTCTTTTCCTTAATCAGCGCATACAGGCTGGTTTTCGACAGCCCCGTGACGGCTTTCACATCAGGCAGCCGCAAGAAAACCACGTCATCCACTCTGCTCAGAGTGTCGTCGAGGTTGGCTATTGCTGGCTTTTGAGAAGAGGGCATCTTCTTCCCGATGGATTGCGATGCTCGGAAGCGCTCTTCACTAGCCCGGTTGTGTGACTGACCATTGTTGGCGGTGTTTCTCGCAAGGGCATTCGGCATAATTCACCTCCTGGATCTCCAGTTAACGGCGCACGATTAGAGAAAAGGGAAGTGAGCCGTCACGTTCGTGACCTTAATCGAGCCGAGATACTGCGCTCGTTAAATTGCGATTTCAAATGACTGCGAGCTGCTAATTGACCGCACACTCGAGCCAATCCGAACTGAGTTCGTCGATCATGACTGTCGCCTCTTCGTTACCAAAAATAAGAGGCACGACAGCGAATCCAATTTGACGACAAAGAAACCCGTTAGGAGACTCGTCCATCCCCAAAGGAAGCTTCGCCTGTTCAAATGCGTCGTAGTAGCTTTCAATTTCAAGTCTCAGGCAAGATTCGCAAAATAGACCGACGAGTGTGTCAGGAACTAAATTGCCGATATCGTCTGGGAATCGTTCGAGAGATATTACTCGGAATACCGGCGGGTTGACGCTGCAGTGGAAGCAAGTCCTTGCGTCATCCCGCGTGATAGTAGTAGACATAAATCCTCCCGTGTCCTCGTGCACTACCTTTCCAGTGGATTGCGTGATCCTTCAGCGAATCAGAGCATTCGGCTGTTAACCGAAGGGTTGTAGGTTCGAGTCCTACCTGAGGAGCCAATCTATATTTGCAATCAGTAATTTAGAGTCAAGTTATTGATAGATATCCCCCTTTGCACCCATTGCTGTCCAAAATAGCGAATATCTGTTTGATCCGAGAGAAGTTTGAGGGGGCTGATCCCCGGTTACTCTGAGGTGGGTTCCCAGACAGGACCACATTGAGAGAAGAGAGGATCAGCCATGCTTCAAGTATGCAGTGTGTACTCGCAGCTTTTGCAACTGTTTTCGCGCGGGCAGTTTGCTCGGGCAGTCAAGCACCACCAGGCCGAGCGCAACGCCAAGGGGTTCAGCAGTTGGGAGCAATTTGTGGCCATGCTGTTTTGCCAGTTGGCGCATTTGAACTCACTGCGCGAAGTATGCATGGGACTGGCCAGTTGTGAA
>DATKGE010000192.1:0-4365 GCA_035510955.1 Occallatibacter sp.
GGTTCGCTTTCGTACCCCTTCAAGCAACGGACGTACCCTCTCAAACTGCTCCCGGCTCACATCGCTCGGATACTACTTTCTCGGACTCATCTTTCATTGCTATCCACTCTGACTCCCATCTGCATATATCCAACTGGATGACTCCCAACACAACCGTCTAAAGATCGTGAACAGGCTTTTAGTACTACTGTGTTATAAAGTAGATACTGCTCTGAAAGAATTCCGGCATCTTTGTGTTGGCATGGCTTTACCTTGTTTGCATGAGCGCCAAGTCGAGAACCACAGGCGCCCGGCAGCAACGGCTGACGAGCTATCTTGACCGTCTGTCAGAGGCCGCCGGGCATGCGGATCGTGCTGTTCCGCTAAAGCTGTATTGCACCGGGCTGCTGCTGCCCGGAGAGCGCAAGTCAGTCGAGCCGATGGCGGCGCGGCTGGCTCCGGACAACATCCGGCGCATGCACCAGTCGTTGCACCATGTGGTGGCCGACGCTGCCTGGAGCGATGAGGCCCTGTTGGGCTGCACGCGCGACTATGCGCTGGCGGCAATGACCAAGACCAGCCCGGTTGCGGCCTGGATCGTCGATGATACCGGCCTGCCGAAAAAGGGTACCCATTCGGTGGGCGTTGCGCGGCAGTATTGCGGGCAGACAGGGAAGAAGGATAACTGCCAGGTGGCCGTCAGCCTGTCGGTGGCCACATGGACAGCCAGTCTGCCCGTTGCCTACCGTTTATATCTGCCGGAAACCTGGGCCAACGATAGCCAACTCAGGCAACGGGCTAAGATTCCGACCGATATAGCTTTTCAGACCAAGTTGGAGATCGCGCTCGGCCAGATCCGCCAGGCAATTGCCGACGGAATCCCCCAAGGAACCGTGCTGGCCGACCCGGCATACGGCAACGATACGGGCTTTCGTCAAGCCGTAGCAAGACTGGAACTGAGCTATGTGCTGGGCATCCAAAGCACCACCACCGTCTGGCCACCGGGAACACAGCCACTGCCCGCACCTGCATACTCAGGCCGCGGCCGGCCGGCCAACCGTGTGCGCCGCGATGCGGAACATGCACCGGCATCAGCCAAGCAACTGGCGCTGAGCTTGCCAGCCAAAGCATGGAAAACTGTGACATGGCGGGAAGGAACACGTCACCCCCTGCGCTCTCGCTTTGCTGCCGTACGCGTTCGCCCTGCACATCGCGACCACCAACTCCAACAGCCGCGAGAGCAGGAGTGGCTGCTGATCGAGTGGCCCCGTGGCGAACCCGAGCCGCGCAAATACTGGCTGTCGAACCTGGCAGACAACATCCGATTGCGTGACCTGGTCGCTCTGGCGAAGCAACGCTGGATCATCGAACGCGACTACGAAGAACTGAAACAGGAACTTGGCCTGGGGCACTTCGAAGGCCGCGGCTGGCGAGGCTTTCATCATCACGCCACACTCTCGATCGCCGCCTATGGCTTCCTGGTGGCTGAGCGGAGTCGCTTTTCCCCCTCGGTCCGCGGCGGTCATCTTGGACTATCAGTCCCCGAACTCCCGCCCAACTACCAGCCCCGAGGTTCACATCCGTCCGGAACGCCATAACCCGCATTCCATCGCCACCCTACGCATCCTCCTCGCCCGCTCCCTGCTCCGCCAACTTTGTCGATGCCCGTTCTGCGGTAGCCTACGTTTATAACACAGTAGTACTAGAACCGGTTCCATAAATGCCGCCCGACCAGCGCAGACCATCCCTCAGGGGCTGAAGCCCGGGTTTTTACGCAACCTCTGCGGCACGACTGAAGTCGTGCCCTTTCAAGACCTCACTTATGCAACCAGTTCTAATATTCAATCTTGCCGGTAGACGCGATCCAGGCAGCAAAGCTGGCCCAAGCTTCGTGAGCCAGCAACTGTGTGGCTGGCAGCGCGCGTTCAGGCCGATCCTTGCGGAACTCATCGTAGAGAAAAGCATCGTCGAAGCCAGCGCGTGCGGCATCGGCAGCGCTTGCGCCGTAGAAGATGGCGTCGAGCCGCGCCCAGTAGCAGGCAGCCAGGCACATGGGGCAGGGCTGGCAACTGGTGTATAGCTCGCAGCCGGCCAGCGAGAAGGTGTTCAGAGCCTTGCAAGCGGCGCGAATGGCGTTGACCTCACCATGAGCCGTGGGATCGTTGCCGGCGGTCACCGTGTTCACGCCTTCGCCGACGATCTTGCCGCCGCGCACCACGATTGCGGCAAACGGGCCGCCGCCGCCGCTGTCGACGTTCTGGATGGCCAGCACGATGGTGCGGCGCAGGAACTCAGGATTCGGGGGGCTGGATAACGCCAACTTGCTCATTCCCTCTCTAACGAGCGAAAGTAATCACAGTATGTCACAGGTGTTCCGATCGACCCGCGTGCTGACCACGCAGGGCCTTGCGCCGGCCTCCCTGGTGGTGGACGGCGAGCGCATCGCGGCGGTTGAAAGCTGGGATAGCTCGCCGCCCTGGGCGGTGGTGCGCGACTTTGGCGACGCGGTGCTGCTGCCCGGCCTGGTGGATTCGCACGTTCACATCAATGAGCCGGGGCGCGCGGAGTGGGAGGGCTTTTCGACAGCAACGGAGGCCGCAGCCTCCGGCGGCGTGACCACGCTGGTCGATATGCCTTTGAACTGCGTGCCTGAGACCACCTCCCTTGAGGCTTTGGAGGCCAAGCGCGCCGCGGCCAAAGGAAAAGCATGGGTCGACTGGGCAGGCTGGGGCGGCGTGGTGCGGGGTAACTCCGAATGGCTTCCGGCTCTTGTTGACGCGGGTGTTCCGGGTTTCAAGTGCTTTCTCATCCACAGCGGGATCGACGGCTTCGCTTGGGTCGACGAGCCCGAATTGCGGCTGGCGCTGGCGCGGCTCAGGGGCACCGGCCGGCCGCTGCTGGCCCACGCCGAAGTGGCCGGGCCGGTAAACGCTGCAACGGATGCACTGAACGCAGCGGGAGCAGACTGGCGCAAATACTCCACCTACCTGACCTCGCGCCCTGACGCCGCGGAGGTCGAAGCCATCGAACTCCTCATCCAACTTGCGGATGAGTTCGAAACGCCCATCCACATTGTCCACCTGTCCAGCGCCAAGGCTTTGCCGCTGCTGGCGAAGGCGCGCAGCCAAGGCGTGCCCATCACGGTGGAAACCTGCGTACACTATCTCTGGTTTGCCGCCGAAGAAATTCCCGATGGAGCGACGGAGTTCAAATGCGCTCCACCCATTCGCGGAAAGGACAATCGCGAAGTGTTGTGGAAAGCGCTTGACGAGGGATTGATCGACATGGTGACGACTGACCACTCGCCTTGCCCGCCGGCCATGAAGCGCCGCGAAGAAGGCCGCTGGGATCTGGCCTGGGGCGGCATCGCGAGCCTCGGCCTGGCGCTTCCGGTCATGTGGACTGCGCTGGCGCATCGCGGAATTGACTTGGAAGCCGGAATGGAGCGCGTGGGTGCATGGATGGGCGTCGGGACAGCGCGTCTGGCCGGCCTGACCGGGCGCAAGGGAACGTTGTCCGCCGGCGCCGACGCGGACTTCGTGGTCTTCGATCCCGACGCGGCGTGGACGGTTGCGCCCGAGCATCTGCGCTTTCGCCACAAACTCTCGCCGTATCTGGGAGCGAAGTTGCGTGGCCGCGTGCTTGAGACCTGGCTGCGCGGAGAGCCCCTCTACACCTGGGATGGCAACCTAACCTGCTTCATTGGCCAGCCGCGTGGCCGCGAATTGGTGCGCCAATGAAAGAACGCGCACTGCGAGCCATTGCCGAGTGCAGGCATATCGCCACCATGAGTGAAGAACGGGAGATAGAGGAACCTGGCCGCATTACGCGCAGATTCCTCACCGCGCCCACGCACGATGTTCACAAGCATCTGCGCGCCCGCATGGAGTCGTTGGGCATGAGCGTCCATGTGGATGCGGTGGGCAATCTGCGCGGGCTTTGGAGCCCGGAAGGTGCGCTTCGAAAACGGCTCCTGCTGGGGTCCCACATCGACACGGTGCCCGATGCGGGAGCCTTTGACGGCGTGCTCGGCGTGACGCTGGCGTTGGAATGGGTGAGCATCGCGCAGGAGCTCGGATTTCCGCTGGCAATCGAAGTGATTGCCTTCTCAGAAGAAGAGGGCGTGCGCTATGGCGTGCCGTTCCTGGGCAGCCGCGCGGTTGCAGGGCGATTCGATCCCGCATTGCTGGCTCTGACCGACACGGACGGCGTTTCGATGGAGGCGGCAATGCGCGCCTTCGGTCTCGACCCCGGCCGCATCGGCGAGGCGGTAATGGATGCCGATGCGATCGGTTTTCTCGAAATTCACATCGAGCAGGGCCCGGTGCTGGAAGCGGAAGGATTGCGCGTGGCCGCGGTCACGGCCATCGTGGGACAGACGCGGCT
>DATKGE010000193.1:0-21579 GCA_035510955.1 Occallatibacter sp.
CAAGGACAAACAAGAGAATCCGTAAAAATGGCGCTCGATACGCTGCGCGTCAACAAGCTGCGCTCCGGACTGACCGTCCTGGGCATCGTCATCGGCGTCACTACTGTGATCACCATCTCGTCGGTCATCAACGGGCTCAACAACCGCGTCGCCGACTGGGTAAGTTCGCTCGGCTCCAATGTCTTCTGGGTCTTCCATATGCCGGTTATCGGAGTCCGGCCCACGACGGAAATGCTAGCGCGCAAGAAACTCACCCTCGGCGATGTGATGGCCCTGCGCACCCTCCCGCATGTGGTGGCCGCGGATGGCGGTCATCAGCACGTCAAATCGGTGTTCCGCGTTGGCGATGTGGCCATCAAGTACAACGGCAAGAAGGTCGCCGGGACCATCCTTCAGGGGTCGACCGCTGAGGTCTCGGAGGTTTCCGACTTCACCCTGATTCAGGGCCGCATGTTCACCGACGAAGAGGATCAGCGCGCCGCGCATGTGGTCGTTCTCGGCCACGATACCTGGGAAGAACTCTTCGGCTCTGACAATGCCATCGGCAAGGAAGTAGCGGTCGAGAGCGGACTTTACACCGTCATCGGCGTCCTTGACAAGCGCAAGCAGCCGTTCGGCGGCGGCAAGAACCCGGATGACAATGCGGCCTTTTTCCCTCTGGGAACCTTCCATAACCTGCATCCTGAAGATCTCGACATGTGGGTCAGCGTCAAATACGACGACCCGAAAAACAAGGCCATCGTCGAGGAAGAGATTCGCGAGATGCTGCGCATCCGGCGCAAGGTCAAGGTTCAAGCCGGCGACGACTTCGAAATCTTCGGGCCCGACTCGCTCTCCAAGCTGTGGGGCCAACTCACCGGCGGCCTGGTCATTTTCATGATCGCGGTATCTTCGGTGGGACTGATGGTGGGCGGCGTGGGCGTAATGAACATCATGCTCGTCTCGGTAACCGAGCGCACCCGCGAAATCGGCATACGCAAAGCCATTGGCGCCACCAGGGGCACGATCCTCACTCAATTCACCACGGAAGCGGTGACCCTCTGTGCCGTGGGTGGCGTTGTCGGGGTTGCGGTGGGAGCGGTCCTGACCTGGATCGTCTACTTCCTGCCCATCGGCCTGCCCGCAACGCTGTCTACGGTGTGGGTATGCATCGGCTTCGGCGTTTCCTGCGCCATCGGCCTGGTCTTCGGCATCTACCCCGCCTGGAAAGCGGCGAACCTTGACCCCATTGAAGCCCTCAGGTACGAGTGAGGACAGATTCGATGTTTTCAAAGCCGCACCGGGAGCGCAGCAACAACGAAGGAATACGATTAGAATCGCTTGCAGCGAGGCCACGTGCTTTGAACCCCTCACTGGCAACGGGCAAGTGAAAACTGGTTGTCATGCAATTCATCGAGGCCGTCAAACTCGCTCTTCAGTCCCTTTGGGCTAACAAGCTCCGCTCGATCCTCACGCTGCTGGGCGTGGTCATCGGTGTTGCTTCGGTGATTACAGTTGTTACCCTTACCAACGGCGCCAAGCAGTTTGTGACCACCAAGATCAACACCTACGGCGCCAGCGTGATCACCATCACGAAGATGCCGGAAACCTTCATCACGCTGGATGAGTATCTGGAATTTCAAAAGCGAAAAGACGTTACCTACGACGACTACAAGGTAGTGGCCGACGAATGCAGATCGTGCGTGTCAGTGGGGGCGCAGCGCGGCGTTGTCGGCAAAGTTGTGTACCAGACCAAGTCCACCACCGACACCAACATCCGCGGCTGCACCTGGAACATGCCGGCGATTGCGAATCTCAATATCGAACTGGGGCGCGCCTTTACTGAAGTGGAAGACCTGCATTCTGCGCATGTGGCCATCATCGGCACCGACGTGGTGGACAACGTGCTCGGCCCCGGCGATCCGCTGGGCAAGGAGATTCGCGTCGACGGCGTGCCATACACGGTGATCGGCGTGGCGGAGCGCCAGGGAAAGATGCTTGGCCACAGCATGGATAACTGGGTAGCCATTCCCATCACCGCATTTCTCCATAACCATGGAAGTCACGACTCCCTGACCATCTACGCGAATGCCGGTGGAGGCGGCGATGTAATGGACGCGGTTTCAGATGAGTTGCGCGTGATTATGCGCACGCGCCGTCACCTGGCGCCCAGTGCTCCAGATGCGTTCTCGATCGACACCAGTGCAACCTTCGGGAACCTGCTCACCCGGATTCTGAATAACTTTGGCGCGGTTGTCGTGGCTATCGCCGGCATCTCGCTGGTCATTGGCGGCATCGTGATCATGAACATTATGCTGGTTGCGGTGACTGAACGGACGCGCGAGATCGGCGTCCGCAAGGCGCTCGGAGCACGGCGTCGGGACATCCTGCTGCAGTTTCTTATCGAATCCGCAACCATGTCGCTGGCCGGTGGCGTCATCGGTGTCGTGTCCGGCATCAGCCTGGCCAAAGTCATTACGCTGGCCATCGCCTTCCCTTCTGAAGTGGAGATCTGGTCCATCGTGGTCAGCTTGACGGTTTCCACCGCGGTCGGCCTGTTCTTCGGCGTCTATCCTGCCTTCAAGGCTTCGGAACTTGATCCCATTGCCGCCCTGAGGGCGGAGTTGTAGAGGCGGCCATGAGACTCAGCGACTCAAAGGAATCCGTCCGCATGGCGCTGGATACGCTGCGCAAGAACAAACTGCGCTCTGGCCTCACGGTGCTGGGAATCTCCATCGGCATTGCCACAGTCATTCTCATCTCGTCGGCCATCAACGGACTGAATACCAACATCGAAAGCTTCGTAAAATCTCTCGGCACCAACGACCTGTGGATCTATCGCTTTGAACCATTCGGCCAGCGTCCCACAACCGCCGAACTGAACCGCAAGCAACTGACCTATGAGGACGGCGTTGCCATGCGCGGCCTGCCGCATGTGGTTGCCGTCGATCCCGGCCTGTTTTACCAGAACTTTGAAACCGGCCTGGGCAGCGTTTCGCTCAAGGCAGGGAAGCACAAGATTCAGAACACCATTCTGCAAGGCGATACCCCGGACATAAAAGAAGTCACAGATTTCGAATTGACCGCAGGCCGCATGTGGTCGGATTCTGAAGAAGAGCGCAGCGCCAAGGTGGTTGTCCTTGGCCACGATGCCGCCGAGGATCTCTTTCCGTACGAGTCCCCGATCGGCAAGGACATCGATTGCGAAGGAAGCGTATTTACGGTCATTGGCGTGCTCGATTTCCAGCCGCAGCCCTTCGGGAGCGGACGCAACACGCAGGATAACGCAGCTTACTTTCCCCTTGAGACCTTCCGCCAACTTCGCCCGGAGATCAAGGATTTCTGGATCACCGTCAAATACGACGACCCTTCGAACAAAGTTCTGGTCACCGAAGAAGTCCGCGAACTGCTCCGCATCCGCCGCGGCGTTCGCACGGAGCAGGACGATAACTTCGCCATTTTCAGTCCGGACTCGCTCACACGCCTCTGGAACCAGCTTACCGGCGGACTGTTTCTCTTCATGGTTGCCGTCTCTTCAGTTGGATTGATGGTGGGCGGCGTGGGCGTAATGAACATCATGCTTGTCTCCGTGACGGAGCGCACGCGGGAGATCGGAATTCGCAAGGCCATCGGCGCGACGAAGAAGAATATCCTTCTGCAATTCACGCTTGAGGCCATCACGCTTTGCATGGTCGGCGGCCTCATCGGCATTCTGGCGGGTGCTCTGTTCACGCTGATTCTTCATTTTGCGGTGTCTTTTCTGCACGCCGCCCTTTCCATTACCTGGGTCGTGATCGCCTTTGCGGTCTCCTGCGCCATCGGTCTGATCTTCGGCATTTATCCGGCATGGAAGGCGGCGAACCTGGACCCCATTGAGGCGCTGCGCTACGAGTAGCTGTCAGCTGCCGGCTCGCCGTGGGAAGTCAGATAAACTAACTCCAATCGTGCCGCATGCTTTCGCCCAATCCGTGGAGATTCTCACCACGGTGCTGACCCTTGCGGGAATGGGTTACTTTCTGGCCGCCCTGCTCGCTGCACGCGTGTTTCTCTCCGCCCGCGGCGCGCCGCTTCCCGCCTTCGCTCCGGGTGTCAGCATCCTCAAGTCGCTCAAGGGGCTCGACCCCAACATGCTGGACGCCTTCCGCAGCCACTGCCGCCAATCGTACGCGGGCGAGTTTGAGCTGCTCTTCGGCGTCTCCTCGCTCGACGAGCCGGCCGTCGCGGCTGTGGAACAGCTCAAGCTCGAGTTCCCATCGCATTCCATCCAGGTCATCGAGTGCCCGGCAAGCCTTGGAACCAACGGCAAGGTGAGCAATCTTGTGCAGCTCTCGGCGCATGCGCGGTTTACCTACCTGCTCATCAATGACTCCGACATCACCGTCTCGCCACGCTACCTGGAGCGGGTCATGGCGGAGTTCTCCGAGGCGCAGGTCGGGCTGGTAACGGCGCTCTACCGCGGCCGCGCCCACTCCACACTCCCCTCGCGCCTGGAAGCATTGGGGATCGCGACCGACTTCCAGGCAGGCGTCCTGCTTTCGCGCATGATTGAAGGCGGCCTGCATTACGGCCTGGGGTCGACGCTGGCCGTAAGCCGCGCGGCCCTCGCAAAGATCGGCGGGCTGGAGGCCCTGGTCGACTTTCTTGCCGACGATTACGAACTCGGCGCCCGCATCGCCAAAGCCGGTTATCGCATCGCCCTCAGCGCTGAAGTTGTCGAGACCGCAATCCCCGCTTACGCGTGGGGCGGCTTTATCGACCATCAGCTGCGCTGGGCCCGCACGGTTCGCGACGCCCGCCCCTGGGGCTACGCCGGCCTGATCTTCACCCACGGGCTGGCTTGGGCCCTGCTCAACGTGGTCGCCAGCGGCCTCAGTCCCTTGAGTCTCTGGCTGCTGGCCTTGAGCTTCTTCCTGCGGCTCTCGCTGGCAATGACGGTCGGCGCACAGGTGCTGGCCGATCACCAGGTTCTGTCCAATCTCTGGCTCCTCCCTTTTCGCGACCTGGTCGCCATCGGCATATGGGCCTTCGGGCTCGCCGGAAACACCATCGTCTGGCGCGGGGAGCGCTTCGAACTGAAAGATGGAAAGCTCAAAAAGGCCGCCAATTAGCCGGCACGACACATACTCCAGACCGGCCGCTCAACTGGCACGCTCATCGCCCACAATGCTATGGTGAGTCCCAAATGCCGTTCGTAACGACTACCGAAACCGGCGCATCCATCCAGGGCCCAACCGCCACGCTGCTCTACGACGACTGGTACCCGGCGCTGCGGACAGACCAGCTCCGCCGCAACCAGCTGGCCAAGGCCATGCTGCTCGACATTCCGCTGGTCCTGGGCCGGCGCAACGACGGCTGCGTCTTCGCCATGCGCGACAGTTGCCCCCATCGCGGCATTCCGCTGAGCTATGGATGGTTCGACGGCAACCACGTCACCTGCCGCTATCACGGATGGGAGTTCGAGCCCTGCGGCGGCCAGTGCGCGCTGATCCCTTCGCTGTCCACGAACGACCACCTCGACGCCACCCGCATCTTCGCCACCGCCTATCCCTGCGAAGAGCGCGACGGGCACGCATGGGTCTTTGTGCCTGGTCCAGGAAGCGGGAGGCGTTCGCCGGGCGCGCAGCCCCAGGTGCCGGAGCTGGCCAAATTCGGCCTGCGCTACCGCACCGCGCACCTCACTGCTGACCTGCCCTGCAATGTCGATCACGGCATCATCGGCCTGATGGACCCGGCACACGGCCCTTTCGTTCACCAGGCCTGGTGGTGGCGCACTCACGACTCCATCCGCGAGAAGACCAAGCGCTTCGAACCCATCCCCGAGGGCTTTCGCATGAGCGCCCATGCGCCCAGCGGCAATTCAGCGCCCTACAAGCTGCTCGGCGTCTACGGACAGCCGATTGAAACCACCATCGACTTCACGCTGCCCAACCGGCGCACCGAAATTATCCGCGCCGGAGAGAAATGGTTCTCCTCGCTTACCACCGTCACTCCCGTGACCGCGTCAACCTGCCGCATCGACGTGGTGGCCGCATGGAACGTCTTCTACCACGTTCCCTTCGTCACGCCGATTGCGAAGTTTTTTGGAGCCAAATTCGTGCGCCAGGACCAGATCACCATGATCCAGCAAGCCGAGGGCCTGAGACACAATCCAAGTCTGATGTTGATCGACGACGCCGACAAGCCGGCCAAGTGGTACTTCGCCCTGAAGCAGGCGCGGCAGGACGCAGCCCACTCCGGCGCATCGCCCAAGCACCCCATGGACGGCCCAGTGGAGCTGCACTGGCGGAGCTGAACTCGCCCGTTAGTCTCCCGGCGCCACTGCGGCCTCATCGGCCGTGATGCTGGCGCAGTCGATCTTCAGGCAGGTTCCCAGGCCGCCGAAGTGCTCGTCCCAGTGCTGCCGATCTTCCGGACTCAGCGAGGTCAGCTCGTCGTTTGCGGTTCGCAGAATTTCGTACCAGATGTTCTGCGCCTGCCACAGATTCAGATCGAAGGGCAGCTCCGACAGGTTGAGCGCCAAGGTCAGCGCGCGGTCCAGCATCTCGAGCGAGCCCGCCGACATCTGCAGCTCCACCATTGCCCGCTTCATGCGCTGGTCGGCAATGTAGCTGAGCGTCGCAGTCTCTAGTGCCACCTGATCGGCCTTGGCCAGCGACAGGAAGGAGCGCATCTGCGCCTGGTCAATGGGATCGGTCTCCAGCGCGCGCCTGAGTCCTGCGTTGATGGCGAACCCCGCGGCCAGGGTAAGTGCCGGAGGCTTGGGCAGGCCAGCCTGCGAGAGGTAGTGGAGCAGGCTGGCGTGATCGTCGTAAATGGTCCTCAGCGAGTTCTCAATATCCCACAAAGTCGAGTTCAGAATCAGCCCGATAATGCGCCGCTGCTCATCGGTAAACAGCGAGGTCAGCGAGTAGTCGACGCGGCCGTATTCGCGGTCGAGCAGGCGAATCACTTCGGGGAAGCGCGCCTTCTCCACGTGCTCCACGGCCTGCGCGGAAAAGGCGTCGAATGCCGCTGTATCGTCATCGCTGTAGGGTTTAACAGCCGCGGTAATGTTCTGGTCGCCGAAGTGCAAAACTGCAAATGAGAAGCTCTGCTGCTGGCCGGTAATCGAGCTGGCGATGTGCGCCCGTCCCAGCGCCAGCCGTCCCCGGCCTGACGTATGAATCTCGTAGGAGATGCGCCGCACGCGATAGCAGAACAAATCCGTCTCCTCGGCGAAGGACGAGAAGACCGAGCTGATGGCGTAGTGCGCTGCCACCTGCTCCAGGCCCAGTTCCATGGTCGCCACGCACGCTTTGTAAATCTGTGCGCCATCGCCGGCCTGGGCCTCGTTGGACTTTGCCTCGGCCATGCGCGTCAGAAATCCCGGCTCCAGTCCCGCTGCCCGGTCGCCGAAAAGTTCTTTCGCTAACTGCAGCACGCGCGCCGCGTAGGCAATAATCTGCACCGTCTCGATTCCGCCGATGTCGTCGAAGAACCATCCGCAGCTGGTGTACATCAGTTGCGTGTGCCGCTGCATCTCCATCAGCTCAAGCGCGCGCACACGCTCCGCTTCTGAAAGTTCGTGGCTCGCGTGAGCTTCGAAAAAACGATCCACCGGCTCCGCGTCGCGGCTCAGCACCACGCCGATGTACGCGTCGCGCGCCGCCCACACATCCTCGAAGAGTTTGCTGCCCTCCTGCTCGGTCAGCGGAGCCACGGCGTCGCGCAGTTCATCCAGCGCCTGGCGCAGCGGCGCTCGCCAAAGCTGGTTGAATGGCCGGCCGCCGTTGCATCCGCAATTCGACCGCCAACGCTCCACGCCATGCACGCAGCTCCACGATGTGTTTTCCTCAATCTGGCATTCGTACTCGGGCGGAAACTGCTCGAGAAACTTTCCGTAGTTGGTCAGCCTCACTGTCCGGTCCCGCTCCAGCAGGCTCAGCGCATAAGCCAGCGCCATTTCGCCGTGCTTGTGGTGGTGGCCATAGGATTCGCCGTCCGTGGCCACATGCATCAATTGCGGCTGTGTGCCGTCCTTCAAGCCCGCTTTCAGCCGCCCGGCAAAGTTCTCTCCGGAGTCCAGCAACCCCTCGAACGCAATGGCCCGCGACGACGGACCATTGTAGAAGAACACGGCAATCGACGCTCCGGAGGCGAACCGCACCCGGTAGGGCCGCGTTGTATCCACAGACGCTCCCGGCGTGTCTGTCCAACCCGCATCCGCTTCGCCTTTGCCGTCGCCGAGCGCCCGCACGCGCTTGCACTGGTGCGGCGCCAACAGCGTGAACTTCACCCCGTGCTGCGCCATCAGTTCCAACGATTCGGAATCGGCCGCCGTCTCCGCCAGCCACATGCCCTCCGGCAGTGAGCCGTAGTGCTGTTCGTAGTCGGCGATGCCCCAGCGGATCTGCGTAATCCGGTCGCGCCGGTTGGCCAGAGGCATGATCACGTGGTTATACACCTGCGCCATCGCCGAACTGTGGCCGCCATAGCTTTTGCGGCTGCGCCGCTCCCCATCCAGAATCATGCGGTAGGTGCGCGCCGCGTTTTCCTTGAGCCAGCTCAGCAGCGTCGGACCGAAATTGAAGCTGATGCGCGCGTAGTTGTTCACGATGCGCGTGATCTGGTTCTTGTTGTTCTGGATGCGCGCCGCGCCATTGGTGGCGTAGCACTCCGCGCAGATGCGCTCATTCCAGTCGTGGTAGGGCGCAGCGGAGTCCTGCGTCTCCACAGTCTCCAGCCACGGATTCTCGCGCGGCGGCTGGTAGAAATGTCCATGAATGCAAATAAAACGTTTGCTCGGAGCCATCAATATTCCTATCGGTAACGGGCATCCGGTCTGCATGCCCGCACATCTTGATAATTCTAGGATGCCCGCCGCCGCTCACGGAGTGGGCCTGGTCATCATAAATCGTTGAATCGTTCTCCGCATACTCGCGGCCCAATCCGGAACAGACACCGGAAGTCTAGGCCGACCTCCCCGTTGGCGCGCAGTTCTTCGCCAGGTCGCACGCCCGCCAAAGATACCAGCTGGCCACGCTGCGGAACGGCGCCCACTTCTTGCCGCGTTTCAACAGAACGTCCGCCTTGGGCAAGTCCGCAGCCGCAAGCGCCCGGCCCTTCGGGACTTTTTGAAAGGTCAGTGCAAACCCCTTGCGCACGCCGTAGTCCGTCACCGGCAGCACATCCGGCCGGCCCAGGCGGAAGATGAGCAGCATCTCCACCGTCCAGGCCCCAATGCCGCGCACCGCCGTAAGGCGCTCAATGATCTCCGCGTCGGAGAGCTTCTTGATTGCCGCATGCGCCGGCACTGTTCCGTCGAGCGTCTTCGCGGCAAGGTCTTTGAAGGCCTTGATCTTGTTGCCGGAAACACCACAGGCCCGCAGTCGTTCGTCAGGCGTGTCGAGCAACAGCTGCGGTGAGGGATCGCCGCCAAAATACTCCCTCACCCGCCTGTGAATCGTAGCCGCGGCCTTGCCGTGCAACTGCTGGTAGAGGATCGACTCGAGCAGCGACTCGAAGGGCGAGGGCAACGCATCCAGCCGCATCGTGAAGGGCCCGGCCCGCTCAATCAGCGCGCCCAGCTTCGCGTCCCTGGCCTTCAAATGCTCCACTGCCTCGACTGGATCAAAGGGAAGTTTTTTGCTCCGCCCGTCGTGAATCATAGGCCGGAGTTTATCGCAACGGCCGCCGATCCCGAAACGCCGCCGGTCCCGATACATAGATCAGCAGGCGATTGCACGGGGCAGAGCCAGTCCGCCCCGCGCAGCGCTGACCTCAGGGCGTCTTCTTCGTGACCACCGTGTGCTGAATGTGAATCTGGGTTTTGCCGTCGGACTGATTCGATTGCTGCGCAATCGTCACCGTGATCTGGTCCTGGTCGCTCTTTTTCTCCGTCAGCATTGCGCTCCCTCCAAAGTCCATTGAGGTAGAGTCGCCGCCCAGCTTGCTCTTGTAGAAATCGACCACTTTATCCTTCGAGTCCGAGGTCAGAAAAGTCGCAGACACGATCGAGCTCCCCGCAATGTTCATGCGCAGATTCCCTGACTTGCTGGGCTCCGCGCCAGGATAGATTTCCGTTCCCAGCTCGTCCGCAGTGAACTTCATTCCCGAGTCGGCATTCATCGCGAAACCCGGCGTATTCACCGTCATTGCACCGGTCGTCGAATTCACATGCATGGCCTTGCGAACCTTATAGACTCCGTAGCCGACAACGGCCACCACCATGACCAACAGAAAAACCAGGACGCCCACAATGATGAGGACGATTTTGAGCAGGCTGCTGCCTCCGGACTTTGGCTGCATGCCAACGGGTTGTGGCGCCGCTGCGTACGGTGCGGCTACCGGTTGGTACTGCGAGGCGATGGGTTGGAACGGCGGCGGCGCCGGCGCTCCGGGCTGCGGGGTGGGGGAGCCTTGACTTCCAGGATTCTCAGGCAATTCGGCCACGATCGTCTCCTTGCTGGTGCGCCCTTATTCAGGACACCCTTCTTCCCTTTTTTCAGATTCCAGCCAATATACCTCAACTCCCTCTCCGATGGCCCGTTTTTTATTGGCCCTTCCTTCGGCCTTCGTCTTTGCCCGCCGGTCTGCCCCGCAGCAACCGCCTATGCGCAGGCAAATTGGAACGTCATCCGGCTCGCTGAGCAACTCGTTGCCATTCACCGGCTTCTGGCGTCAAACTGGCATGATGCCGTCCGTGAAACTGTCTGCCGTTTGTTTCCCTTTTTGTACCGTTCTTATGTCTTTGACCAGCATTCCGGCACAGCAGCTTACGCCGCATCCCATTCATCTTGCCAACGGCAGATCGCTCGTCCTGAACCTGCCTGCGAATTTCACCATTGACGTCGCCGCAGAAGGACTGAAGCGGGTTCGCTTCATGGCCCGGTCGCCCGACAACCGCATCTTCGTCACCGACATGCACGACCTTGGCGACAACAAGCTGGGTAAGGTCTACATCCTCGACGGCTGGACCGAGAAGACGGCCAAATTCGCGAAGATTACGCCGTACCTCGATCATCTGCGCAACCCCAACAATCTCGCCTTCTATACGGAGCCGGCGCAGGACGGAAAGCCGGACCAATCCTGGCTTTACCTTCCGCTGACCAACCGCCTCCTGCGCTACAAGTACAACCCCGGCGATAACGCTCCTTCCAGCCCGCCCGAAGTGCTGGCTCGCTATCCCGATTACGGGCTCAACTATAAATACGGCGGCTGGCATCTTACCCGCACCGTTGCCTTCGCAACCTTGCATGGCAAGACGCGTCTCTACGTCACGGTTGGCAGCTCCTGCAATGCCTGCCGGGAGAAGGAAGACGTGCGCGCCACGTTGACCATGATGGATCCGGACGGCTCGCACCAGGAGATTATCGCCCGCGGCCTGCGCAATGCCGTGGGAATGGAATACATTCCCTCCATCGACGGCGGGGCGCTGTTCGCAACCAATATGGGGGCGGACCACCTTGGCGATCGCGATCCCGAGGACACGTTCTTTGAGCTGGACAGCGAGACACACCCGGTTGCACCCGGCTCGAACTATGGATGGCCGACGTGCTACTTCGACCACGGGCAGGCTCATGCGGACCGCTTGATCTCCGACCCCAAGCCCACGGATCACGTTGTTCCCGCGCCGCCGGCCGGGCCGCCTCCGCCGCAGTTCGACTGCGCAAAGATTCCCGCGGTCTATACCACCTTCGCGCCCCACAGTTCGCCGCTTGGGCTGGAGTATTTCGACGGCGCGAACACGGCGCTCGCCGACTCATTTCTCGTCGCGCTGCACGGCGCCAGTCACCCCGAAATTGGTACGGGTTATCGCGTGGTCCGCTTCGACGCAGCCAGCCGTCAGCCGCAGGAGTTCATTACCGGCTTTCTGCTCAACGGCCAAGTCACCGGACGGCCCTGCGGAATTCTCCGCACCGGGCCGGATGCTTTGCTGCTCACTGACGACCACGATGGAGCAATCTACTACATCCATCCAAAATAACTGCCTCCAGCTTGCGCCGGGTTTGGCTAGGGCGGTTACCCGGCTTGTTTCTTTTGAAATTGCACGCTCATCATTGTGCTCATTGCAACGATGCCCGCGAAGAAAACGACGAGCGCCGTTTCGCTGCCACTGGAGACTGTTCCGCCACGAAACAGCATGTATCCGACGGCCAGATTGAGCAGCGCCCAGATAACATTCACGGTCGGCGAGGACAATCCCTTTCCGGGTGGGTGAGCGAACGGCGTGGGAAAACGGTCGCCTGAAATGCCGTGCACAAAATGGGGCACAACATTGGCGAAAAATGCTCCCGCAAAGAAACACGCGAAGTAGTGATACCAATTCACTTTTGGTTCTCCTTTCGGTTCCGGCTCGTTCACAGTGTCTATCATTGGCCCGCTTTCGCCTGGAGAGCCTTCTCCTGCTCCTCATAACCTATCGCTTTCCGCCACCATGTACCCGCCGCGCCGCTTTACCATGAAGAGCGTAGGCTTATCCCCACAGGAGCGCGAACGCCATGAAGATGCGGCCGGGTACACAAACGGGATTTCTGCTCTGCGGCAAGGAATGGATCGACGGAGAGCCGCTTGAAGTCCGCTCGCCCTGGGACCAGAGCCTGGTCGGTCACGTCTCCATCGCTACCCGCGCCGATGCCCGCCAGGCTGTGAGCCATGCGGCGGCGAGTCTTCGCCGCACCCGCTCCCTGCCACGCTGGAAGCGCCGGGAAATCCTTGAAGACGTCGCTGCAGCCCTCATCGAGCAGAAGGAGCGCTTTGCCCAGCTGATCGTGGCCGAGGCCGGCAAACCTGTCCGCCTGGCCCGCACTGAAGTCGATCGCGCCGTGCTTACATTCAAGACCGCCGCGGAAGAAGCAGCCCGCCTGGGCGGCGAAAGCCTGCCGCTCGACCTGACCGAAGGCAACGAAGGCCGCTGGGGACTGGTGCAGCGCTTCCCCGTTGGCCCCGTCTTGGCCATCACCCCGTTCAACTTTCCCCTCAACCTGGTGGCGCACAAGCTTGCTCCGGCCATGGCAGCCGGCTGCCCCATCCTCCTCAAGCCCGCCCCGCAGACCCCCTTTACTGCCCTCGCACTCGGAGAAGTCATTCTCAAGGCCGGTTGGCCCGAGGAAGCCCTCGCCGTTCTGCCCCTTTCGAACGCCGATACGGCCTGGCTGGCCGAAAAGGAAGACCGCATCAAGCTCGTCTCCTTCACTGGCTCGGCCAAAGTGGGCTGGGAGCTCAAAGCCCATTCCGGCCGCAAGCGCGTGCTGCTCGAACTCGGCGGCAACGCCGCTCTGATCGTTCACGGTGACTGGCACGATCTGGACGAGGCCGCCCTCCGCACCGCCCACGCCGCCTTCGGCTATGCCGGCCAGTCGTGTATTTCGGTGCAGCGCGTTTTCGTCGAACGCAAAATCTTCCAGACCTTTCTGTGGAAGGTTGTGGAGATCACTGCCAAGCTGGTCTCCGGCAACCCGGCAGAGGAAGCGACTGAGGTCGGACCGCTCATCCGCCCTGCTGAAGGCGATCGCGTGGACAAGTGGATCAAGGAAGCTGTTGAAGGGGGCGCCAAGCTCATTGCCGGCGGCGAGCGGCAAGGCTCGCTCATCACCCCCGCAATCCTTACCGGCACCAAGCCCGGCATGAAGATCCGGGACGAAGAGGCCTTCGGGCCCGTGGTGCTGATCGAGCCCTACGACGACTTCGAACAGGCGCTGGCCGACGTCAACCACTCCCGCTACGGATTACAGGCTGGGCTGCTGACGCGGGATGCGGGGCGCATCCTCACCGCTTACAGGGAGTTGGAGGTGGGCGCGCTGATCGTCGGCGACACCCCGGCTTGGCGGCTGGACCCCATGCCCTACGGCGGCGTCAAGGACTCGGGACTGGGACGCGAAGGGATTCGATCGGCGATTGAAGAGATGACGGAACCGAGAATGCTGGTGATGTCGGGGCTGAGTTAAGAGTGTCTCGTGTGTTTGCGCGTCTTCAGAAATGCCGGGCGTTCAACTCGCCGCTCTCAGACCCTAAGAAAGGCAAAAAGCGCCCCCCGGTTATGCTTGTCTGGATGCGTTCCAGATCTGCTCAACCGAAGGGCGAGGAGCCGCAATCACAAGAAGATGGGCGATCCGGCTAGAACGCTCGCACACGGATCGCTCCGCTTGCTGGCATCTGCTCGGGGCACATCTTCTGGACCGAAACCCAATATAGGGGCAGCCTTCTAATTTCAATAGGTTCCATCGGGTACCAATTCTGTCCGGCCGGGGCTAAACCTCTAAACCAATTCAGGTTATTAGCCAGTAGACAACTGCATTTCAGATACGTATTATACGCAATACAGTTTGATTCATTTACCTTGTAGCACTGTAGTCTGCCGCGCACGAATCCACGCCCCAAGTCCCCAGCATTGCCCTTGGCCGCAGAAGCTTCCGTGCTGCATTCGTCAGCTCATGGGAATGATTCGCGACTGGAGGAGCCGGGCATGCCTGTGGGCACAAGACAAGTGCAGGAATCCGCGCAGCCCACCCCTGCTCCTGAAGCCGCAGTCATCCGCGAGCAACTGGAGCGGCTACTGGCGCACCCCTTGTTTTCAAACAGCAAGCGCTATCCGGTGCTGTTGGCCTATGCCGTAGAACAAACGCTGAAGGGCAACGCAGCCGAGCTGAAAGAACGCAGCATCGGCATTGAAGTGTTTGGGCGAACGCCGAGCTATGACGCCAATGCCGACCCAGTGGTGCGCATTACCGCCGGCGAGGTGCGCAAGCGGCTGATGCAGTATTACTACGACTCCGCGCATGACCGGGAGTTGGTCATTGAGCTGCCCAGCGGCTCGTACGTTCCGCAATTTCGCGCACCGGAGCCCGAGCCGCCGCCGGAACTGATCGTGCCAACGCCGGAACCAGCGCTGCTGGGTGCCGCGCCGCTACCGGTCTTCGTTCCTCATCGGCTGGCTCCCCGGCGGCGCTGGTTGTTCCTGGCCTTCCTGTTCGGGCTGGCTGTGGCCGCCAGTTTTGCCATCGGCTGGAAGCTGCGGGATTTCAAGGATTTTCAGCCGCCGAGTTCCATCGATCGCTTCTGGGCGCCGATTACCGATGGGACCACGACGGCTACCTATTGCCTGGGCGAGCCGGCCAAGAATATCGATGTGGGCTCAATCAATTCCTTCGACGCGCCGGTGGGCGGCCCCGATCCAGAGCCGCTTTATTTTCGACTGCACCTGTCAGGGCATCTGGCGCTGGCCGACGTGATCACGCTGACCCGCACCGCGGCGGCCCTCGAGACACGGCACAAGGCGTTTCGTGTGCTGCCCGCCTCCGAGGCCAGCTTTGCGCAGTTGCGCGAGGGGCCGATCGTTCTGATTGGCGGCTTCGATAACATCTGGACGCTGCGGGTGACGCAGAAGCTGCGGTTTGGATTCGATTCCAAAGATGGGGTTGCCATTATTGTGGACCGCAAGAACCCGCAGCAGACCCCATGGGCGACGGCATGGGACCTGCCTTATCAGAAGCTCTCGCGCGATTACGCGATTGTGCTCCGCGAACACGACCCCACAACGGGGCAGCCTGTAATTGTGGCGGCGGGAATTTCCGAAGAGGGAACTGAAGCAGCGGGAGAGATTCTGTATAACCCCGTCTACCTCGACTCGCTGATTGCCAAACTGCCGCCCAACTGGGAACAGTTGAACATGGAGGCAGTCATCGGGACCCAGGTCATTGAGGGGCACCCCGGTCCGCCGAGCATCCTTGCGGTTGAGACCTGGTAGGGATCGAGAGGATCAAACCGCGTGCCGGCCTGCTCGATCTTGGCGACAGCACCATGACGAGGAATTGGCGACGACGGTGCATCGCCATCCATACAATTGGAAGAGCTGCCGCAATATCGGAATCGCTCTTTCGTGATGCCGGTAAGTGGACCGATGACTCGTCTAGTCCGAGCGCGCTGAACAAACAGACTTAGAACTCGATCAGACCAGCTACTTCGACTTCGCCTTCTGGGCGGCCCAGCGCTTGCGCTGCGCATCGGCAATCCGCTTGCGGGCTTCAGGGCTGAGCGTGCGACGCTTTTTGCCCTTGGTCTTGGCCGGCGTCTTCTTCGCTTTGAGCCCAGTTGCCTTTTTGGCGGCCGTGCCGGTTGTGGCAAGCAGAGAGCGGATCTGCGTGAGCTTTGCAATTTCTTCGTCAATTTGAGCAAGGATCGATTTAATAGCCATTAGTCAAGCTTAACTCAACATTTCGGTTTTGCACAATGAGCAGGAGAGGTTCCTCCAGTTATACCCGCTACTAGTGCGGGATCATTCGGCCCTTCCAATTGTCTTTTCGACATATGCCTTTTGCAGAACGAAGAACGCCGCCTTCTTCTGTCCTTGATCGGAGATAAGTCCCTTGCGGTTGAACTCATCCTGAATGCCGGCCAGTGGCCGGTTCGGTGAACGAAAATCCATCAGGCACCACGGGCTCATGCCTCTCAATTGCGGAATGCGGTTGAGCATGGGGAGTTGGTGGCGATAGATATCGGCCTGATACTCTTCAGTCCATCTTTCGTCTTCTGCACCGTGCAGGCCGGCCTTGGCGCCACCGCCGAATTCGCTCATTATCAATGGCTTCTCGTATTTGATTTGCCATTGAGTCACATCGGCGGTATCCGGGTGTCCCTCATACCAACCGATGTATTCATTGGCTCCGACTACGTCGAGCGCCTCACCAAGCGGATCGTCGACTATCTTGGTGTGACCTTGTGCGCGCACCAGCAGCGCGGCAGTGATAAGACGCGAGGGATCGAGCGCGCGGGCCCTGGCGGCCAGGGTTTCAATGAACTGCGTGCGCGGCGCGGTGTTGGGCGTCTCGTTGGCCATGGACCACAGGATGATCGCCGCGTGATTGCGCGAGGTTCCAATCTCTTCGTCTAACTGCTGCTCAGCCTTGGCCAGCACTTTCGGATTGTCAAACTGCAAAGCCCAATAGACGGGATTCTCCGACCACACGAGGATTCCCAAACGGTCGGCCGCGCGCAACATGCTTTCATCGTGAGGATAGTGCGCCAGGCGGACATAATTGCAGCCTAACTCCCTGGCCCAGCCAAGCAGTGTCTCCGCGTCTTTGTCGGTGTTGGCGCGGCCGGTGCGATAAGGCGCCTCGGCATGAACAGCGACGCCGCGCAGAAAGATGGGCTTGCCATTCAGCAGAATCTCGGTACCGCGCGTTTCTATGGTGCGGAAACCGATCAGGTCTTCAAGCGTATCCTGCCCCGCGCGTACTTTCACTTTGTATAGCCTGGGGTTTTCCGGTGACCAGCGGACCAAGTTAGACACCGCAAGATGAATCGCCGCGCGGCCGTCTTCCCCTGTGACTGCCGAGGCGCTGGCAGCTAACTCGGGAATCTCCACTTCCACCTTCGCGCCGGGTTGACCGCCATCGACATGAACCCAGCCCTCTATGGTGGGACCTTCTCCACGCGCAAGGTGCAAATCGTATTGATCGATGAAGGTCTCTGGAACTTCAATCAGTGAAACATTGCGCGTAAGGCCGCCATAATTCCACCAATCGGTTTCGAGGCCGGGGACGCCGTCTTCCAGGCGTGTGTTATCGACGGCGGCGATCACGAAGTTATCACCGTCGTGCACCGCTGCGGTCACGTCGCAATTGAAGCTGGTAAATCCGCCTTCGTGCTCGCAGACCTTCTTGCTATTGACCCAGAACCACGAACGGTAATTGGCGGCGCCTATGTGGAGAAAGATCTTTGTATGTTCCTTGGGGTGATAAGTGAAGTCGCGCTCGTACCAGACAGGACCTTCGTAGTAGAGGAGCGACTCGCGCTGGGTATTCCAATCGCTGGGAACTCTCAACTTGGGTGCTGTGGCGAAGTTGTACTCGGTGGGGAACGGGTCGCCGGGTTTTGCCTTCTGATTAAGAAACCAGCCGTTGGATTTCTCCTGGTGATGAAAGCTGAACAGGCCGGAAAAATATGGGTCGACGATTGCGCCCCATTCCCCATTTAGCGAAGTAGCCGGGCGCATGTCCGCGCCGGCGATAACTATGGGCGGCTTGACTGGCGCGGGTCCGGCCTGTGCGTCCGCGGGTGCAGAGAGGGCTTCAACGGCAGCAAGCAGAACCAGACTGACGCGCATCCAAGCGCGGGAGCCTGCAAATAGGCGGATCAACGATTGCTTCATCCCGGAACCTCAACAATGTGCGCTTGGATGGGAGGCACGGGCGCAATCTATTGCGCGCGGGCAACTGCTCCCGGCGAACTCGCAATCTTATCGCCTCAGACGCCGGCCTGTACACCGGAAGGGCCGCTGCAGTTTGCTAGTTTTCGAGTGACCGGCAAATTTCCGGGAGTTTGCGGAATAACGGCGGGTCTTATTACGGTTCTACGCGAACGGGATCAAGCCCCCAAAAAAGGATTTTGACAACAATATCCGGTCTGGATTACAGTCGTTTATCGATATATCGATCATCGAGCACATATGCCAAAACGGAAACTCGATCCTTTACCTTCGGCCGCGTTTCAGATTCTGCTTTCGCTTGCGGATGACGAGTTGCATGGGTACGCTATCATGCGTCAGGTTGAGGAGCAGACAGGCGGGCGAATGCGCCTTGGACCGGGAACGCTTTACAGCTCAATCCAGGCGCTGTTGGAGGGCAAGTTCATCGAGGAAGTTGACGGGCCCGTGGACCCACGGTTGCAACCGGAACGCCGCCGCTTCTACCGGTTGACCTCCGCGGGACGCAGACTGGCGCGCGCTGAGGCTGAAAAGATGGCCGATGTTTTGCGCGTTGCGCGAGCCCGCAAAATTCTGAGGGGGGATTATGTCTGAAAAGATGTACGCCCGTCTGCTTCGCCTGTATCCTTCCGCCTTCCGCAAGGAATACCAGTGCGAGGCGCTGCAATTGATTCGAGACCGCGCTCGCGACGAGACCGGCCTTTTCAACAAAGTCCGTCTCTGGTGGGATCTGGTGACCGATATTCTGACCGGACTTCCGCAGGCCTATGGAAACTCTTACGCGGTGCCCGACGCCGCGCCGCAGTCAGCGAATGCTCAGAGGGTTCCGAGCTTCAAAGTCCTGGACAGGGAACCGCTGCGGCCGGGATTGATTCTCGTCGCCGGCACTCTATCGCTGGCTGCCGCTGCAGCGTTTGGATTCTTGCTGAGCCGGCCGATTGCATACCTCCCGCTCCCAGGTTCGAATGGGCGGATGTCTCCGATCGAAGCGGTTCTTCAGCGGCTCAATCGGGCCATGGATCCTGATTCGGCTATGGGTGGGCATCGCGCTGTTGCCACGGCCGTTTCCACGGGAACAAGCGATCCGCAGGCACGGCCTTCGGCGATGGCAACGGCGAGCGCGCCGAAGCCGTACGCGCTGGCGCTGCGAGCGGAGAACAAAAACGGCGTCGGCATGGGGGATCGAGTCGTTCCCATTCAGATGCAGAACCTGCATGAGCAGAGCGCTGAAAGGGCAATGGCGCAAAGAGCGTTCGAGGCCCAGCCGCAACGCGAGGGGCAAAGAGAAGTCGGTGCAAGTGGGAATGCGCTGGCGAATGGAGTGACAGACAACGAACATCTGGACTCTGCGGAGCGGCAACGCGTGCTTGATCGTGCGATTGCGAATGTGAGGCAGTATTACTTCGATCGCGACATTGCAAAGAATACAGCGGATAAGCTGCTGGCGCATGAGAAAGCCGGCGACTACGATGCGGTGACGGACGGCGCGGTCTTTGCGGATCTGATGACCAGACAAATGCGGGATGCGAGCGGAGACATGCACCTGATGATGGAGTACAGCCGGGACAAATTACCGGACGGCCCGCCGGCGCAGACTCCCGAGGACCTTGCGCGTTTCCGCGCGTTTCTGGAACAAAACAATTGCTTCTTCAGGAAGGTCGAGATTCTGCCGCATCAGATCGGTTATCTGAAGCTAGATTTGTTTTCAGAACCTTCGATCTGCCGGCCAACGGCGGTGGCGGCCATGGCTCAGTTAAACAACGCGAAAGTGGTCATCTTCGATTTGCGCGACAACCGCGGCGGTGCACCCGATATGGTTTCGCTGATCGCCAGCTATCTTTTCGATCATCCGGAGTATTGGTATAGTCCGCGGAGCGCGCCAGCCGAAGACTCCTGGACGCGGTCACCGGTTTCCGGAAACAACTTGGCGGATAAGCCGGTCTATGTACTGACTTCGGGCTCGACCTGGTCCGGCGCCGAGCAGTTCAGTTACGACCTGAAGATGCTGAAGCGCGCCACGCTGGTGGGCGAGATGACGCGCGGCGGTGCACACGCGGGTGTGTTTCATCGGATCGACGATCACTTTGGCATTGGGATTCCAGAAGAGAAAACAATCAATCCCTTCGCCAAGGCCGATTGGGAAGGCGTGGGCGTGGAGCCCGATGTGAAGGTTAAGGCGGCGGAGGCGCTGGAGACTGCAGTGAAGCTCGCCGAAGCCAGGCTGCGGAAGCCGTAGCGGCGTGAATTTCATGAACGGCTTCTGACACCAACTCCGCTTCCGGTCGGCGCAAGAAAGAAGGGGACAGACTTTGCGGCCTGTCCCCTTCTCGTGCTATGAGTCGCTGTTCTCATGCCCGGCTTACATTCCGAGATACTCGACGTGGACATAGGTGCCGAGGCGGACATTGTAGGCCAGATACCAGCCGACGTGGTCGGGGTCCTCGTAGATCACGATATTGTCGGAGTCCCACAGCCATCCGTCGCAGAAGGCGATGTCGGCCGCGGCCACATCCCAGTACCAGCCGTTGAACCAGAAGCGGCTGGGGCCGCCGCCGGCAAGACGCCACACATGGCTGCGTCCAAATCCGCCGGTGAAATGCCCGTGCGCCCAGGCATGGTCCATGTGATAGCGCGCGTCGTCCGGGCCGGTGTCGTGGCCGACCCAGGTTTTGCCGTCGACGTGGGGGACGTTGGGGTGGCCGGCTTTGTCACTGTAATTACGATTTGGCTCCACCGGATGCGGGACAGCCTTGAGTGGACCCGGTCCGCTCTTCGGAATGGGCTGATGTGGGGCTGCAGGACGCTGGGCAATCGCTGGGACAGCAAGAATGAGCAAAGTTGCAAAAGCCAGTTGAACGGTCTTCATGGATTCCTCCGGATGGCCTGGGGAAAGCAGTTATGCTTGGCTGCCTCTTTCCCCGGAACGGGTCATCACCAACCACGATAGATGAAACACGCGGCGAAATCGCAAGTTGCGATGGATTAAATTTGCACGCGCGGGGTGGGGTGGCTGGAGCGGCTTGGGTTTCCGGCTGGATGACGAGCGACCGTCGAGGATCGTGGTTTCCCACCCTTACGACAGAAAAAAATCGCAAGGATGGGCACGGACGGTTTGTTGCGCCGGATCATTCCTTCCGAATCGTTCCCGGTCGATGCGGTTCTAGACTCCCACGGCCACCGGTGCGCGTCGCCACGCGTAAAGCGGGAAGCGGTTGGCCAGCTCAGCTACTTCACCGCGAATGCGCTCGAGAGCCGCGTCATCGCTGCGCTTGTCGAGTGCCTGGTTGATCCATGTGGCAATCTGGCGCATCTCCGGCTCCTTCATGCCGCGTGTAGTCAGTGCGGGCGTGCCTACACGAATTCCCGAGGGCTTGAGGGGCGGATTGGCGTCGTAGGGAATGGAATTTTTGTTCACC
>DATKGE010000194.1:0-7262 GCA_035510955.1 Occallatibacter sp.
GCGGAGCGTGTGCTGGCCGGCAGGCGGGGCGATGCGGCCGTCGAGCGTCATGGCCACCTTCATCAGCACCAGTGGGCGTTTGTGCTGGCTCCAGCGGGCAAAGCCTTCGTTGAGGCGGCGGGCCTCGGCCTGGCAGACGCCGAGCGTGACTTCGAGGCCCGCTGCGCGCATGCGGTCTGCCCCGTGGCCGGCTACGGCGGGGTTGGGGTCGATGGTAGCGGCTACGACGCGGTGCAGGCCCGAGGCAATGAGCGCCTCGGTGCAGGGGCCTGTGCGGCCGGTGTGGTTGCAGGGTTCGAGATTGACATAGGCCGTGCCGCCGAGCAGGCGATTGCCGGCGTGCTGGGCGGCTACTTTGAGGGCGACGACTTCGGCGTGCTCGACAAGGTCGTATTCATGCCAGCCCTCGCCGGCGACTTGCCCCGCGCGGTCGAGAATGACGCAGCCGACGGCGGGGTTGGGCGAGGTGACGGCGATGCCGCGGCGGGCCAATTCGAGGGCACGCTGCATCCAGTAACGGTCTTGATCGGGCGTGGTCATGCGCGGGTTGCACAGGAACTTTCAAGTGTACATGGCGCGAGCAGGCGGGTTTTTGGCCCGATTTCCGCTCAAAATGGGCGTATTTGACCCGGTTTCGGGCATTTTCAGGGCAGAATCAGGGGGTATTGTTTGCCGATAAGTACATAGGTCAATCGACTAAAACCACTCATTCCACGTTGTTTATTCTGAAAATAGCGCCTCAAAAAAAGAGGTTTTGAGGGGGATGGGGTGGGTGCTGCAACTGTTTCGCCCGCTTTTTGTCCGCCCATGATTCATTGTGAGCCGCCGGGCTCAAATTTTCTGCAAACCCCTTGCTGCCTGCGGTGGGATCCGCCGGGCGGGCCGCTTGCGCGGCAAGGGTTCGTGGTCTCCCACCCTTCGCACAAAAACAAGGACGTGCCAAGGATGGGGCACCCGCAGCGTTGGTTGGAGGGTGGGCCACCCGCCCCACATGGGTTTGAGTTATTTCTCGTTCTGCGTATGCCGGGACCGCAAACTTGGGTGGCGACGATCACATGGAGCCGCCACCTTGCGGGAGAGCCAAAGCGACTACGCCTGAAGGAGAAATGCGGTAATCGCGAGCCATCTGCGCCGGGGAATCTACTGTCGCGGTTAGCCGAACCACACTTGATTCTGAAGTTGGTCCCAGTGGTTTACGACTCCCGGTGTTTCCATGCAAGACATGTTAGCGGTTCGGCGCGAAGTGAATTGTGCCGCAAGCTGGGCTTCGTACTTGGTGTAGTTGGGCGCCTTGTTATCGTTGTCGATCCTGGTAAACTTCCATCCGCGCTCCACCCACAAAATATACGTTCTTTTGCCGCTTTTCGGATCGTCGACCGGCGTTACCCTCGGTGGGTCGTCTACGGGCTCCAATATCGTTTCGATGGCTGTCGTTACCGCATGCGTATTGAATCGGTTCATCGCCTGGGTGTACGCGCGATCGGTGTTGGTCATGGCGTCAGTAACGCGATTGCCGTGCTTGTCTAATGGGTTTTCGTTGGAAAGAAATGCAGCGCTGTCCTCCGCATTCAAAATGTGCTTGAAGGCGAAGGCCTCTTCGAACCTGGGCGTCTTGCCGCTGTTTCTCATGTTCTTGTAATCCGTAGCAATTGTCATGGCGATCCTCCGGGCGGGGCTATGAGAAGATTCGACCGGAACGATGTCGATTTAGATCGACAGTGTCCAACTCTTGCGTCCCAATTAGGCCAGGGAAATTCGTGAAGCGCAATCAAGAATATTCGGTCGTCGAGAATTTTAGCCTGCGCGGGCGCAGTTGGCAACCTTAAGCCATCGAGAAAATCATGCCGAAAGCTGAAGGGAGAGTCGATCTCCCACAACAAGCAACAAGGCGTCCTGCAATCGAATCCGTAGCCTTGGCTGATTCTCATTCTGCTTCGGCCGCCCCGCCCCAGCGTCGCCAGCCACCTCAAACCACGTTACAGCTTGAGCCCAGGCCCCTGTCTGCATACGACGATAACCCAGTCTTCGATAAGTTCTGCGCCGCACGCTTTGTCGGCCTCTCCGCCGACTGCCTCAAGAAATGGCGCCAGCGAAACCAAGGACCCGATTACATCCAATATGGGACCAATGGTCCCGTTCGTTATGAACTCAAGGACTTGATGGAATTTCGGGATATACACAGAGTCAAAACTGGAATATGAATCTCAGCTTCCGAGGCATCCACCGTCTTCCATCTTCGCTTGCACATCGGCTCACCGCGCCGCAAAGGACCATGCCAGCAAGCCATGAATAGCGGTAGTGGCCGAGTGTCCGGCTGTCCGTCAGTAACTACTTGAGTAATAACTCCGAATGGATCGATCTCTTCTGGAAGTTTTGAGTGCCGGGAGTCGGCATGTGTCGAGAGTCAGGCGGCGCTATTCGAGCAGCGAGTCGACAAATTCTGCCGGTGAAAATTCCAGCAGGTCCGTCATCTTCTCACCTACGCCCACATAGCGCACCGGCAGATTCAGCTCCTGCGCAATGGCGACGGCGATGCCGCCCTTGGCGGTTCCATCCAGCTTGGTGAGGACGATGCCGGTGACGCCGGCGGCCTGCGTAAAGAGGCGCGCCTGCTGCAATCCGTTCTGGCCCGTCGTCGCGTCCATGACTAAAAGCACCTGGTGGGGCGCGCCGGGGATGAGCCTGGCGGCGGTGCGGCGCATTTTTTCGAGCTCGTCCATGAGGCCGGTCTTGGTGTGCAGGCGGCCGGCGGTGTCGACGATGAGCTCCTGGATATTGTGGGCCTTGGCGGAGGAGGCGGCGTCGTAGAGGACTGCGGCCGGGTCGCCGCCCTGGCGGGTCTTGATCATCTCCACGCCGGAGCGCGCGGCCCATACTTCCAACTGCTCAATTGCCGCGGCGCGAAAGGTGTCCGCAGCGCACAGCAGCACGGTGCGGTTGCGGGCGCGATACCATGCGGCGAGCTTGCCGGCGGAGGTGGTTTTGCCGGTGCCGTTGACGCCAACGAGAAACGTGACAAACGGACCCTCCGCAGGCGAGGGCGCAGAAGGCGTAGCAGGGCCCTGGCGCAGCGGCGCTTCAAGAATGGCCCGCAGCTCCTGCTTGAGCAGGTCGCGCAGCTCTTCGCCGCCCTCAATGGCCTGGCGACGGGCGCGGTCGCGCAGGGCGTCGAGAATCCGCGTTGTGGTCTGCACGCCCAGGTCGCTGGTGAGCAGTGCTGATTCCAGATCTTCGAATGCCGACTCATCCACGGTGCGGGTGAGCGCGACGATGCCTTCGATCCTGGAGGAGAGCGACTCGCGGGTGCGCGAGACGGCCTGCTTCATGCGGTCGAAGAAGCCTTGCTTGGGGGGCTCTTCCGGTTCTTCTTTGTTGCTGCCAAATAAGGAGATCATTGAGTATGCCAGATTCGAGTTTAAAGCAGGGGTCAGGGATCAGGGATCAGTCAAAGTTGGTGGATGCGCAATGCGGAGGCGCTCGGATATATTGACCGCATGCGCTTAGCCCGCTTTTCCCTCGCGTTTCGATGTTCGCCTGCCCCGTTGTTTTTGGCTGCGGCCCTTTCTTGCGCAGTGCTGGCAATGGATGTTTGCCGCCCCGCCCAAGCGCAGATGGGCAACATGCCGGGGATGGCCGATATGCAGCCGATTCCGCCGCCCGAGCAGCTTCCCGCGCCGGTGCGGATGACGGGCATCGGCAACAGCCATATCGCCGTCAAGTCCAGTCCGGATGCGCAGATGTGGTTCGACCAGGGGCTCAGCCTGCTGCACGACTTCTGGGAGTACGAGTCGGCCAAGGCCTTTGAGCAGGCTATTCGCGTGGACCCCAACTGCGCGATGTGCTACTGGGGACTGGCGAAGGCCGAGGTGTCGCGCGGCGACGAAGCGGAAGCTTACGGCAAGAAGGCGCTGGCGAAGGCAGTCGCGTTGAAAGGACATGCCGGCAGCGCGGGCAAGATGTACATTGCGGCGGCGCAGGCTGAGGCCGATGCCAAAGACGACGATCGCTCAGGCGAGGTTGCCATTCTGCGCAGGCTGGTGAAGAAGAATCCCAAGGATATTGAAGCGCGCATCTTTCTTGCCGGCGCGGTGGGCGACGGTTACGACGACAAGGGCGAGCCGAAGCCGGGACAGAAGGAACGGATTGCGATTCTCGAGAGTGTGATGAAAGACGCTCCCAACGACTCTGCGGCAAACCACTATTGGATTCATGCCACGGAGCCCGGCAACCATCCTGAAAACGCGTTGAAGAGCGCGGCGCTTCTGGCCAGTCTCGCGCCAAACTCGGGGCACATGGTGCACATGCCGGGGCACATCTTCTATCGCGTGGGAAACTATGCGGAGGCGGAGCACTGGTTTGCCGCATCGACGGAGACGGATGAGCGCTACCTGCGCGAGCAGCACGTTTCTCCCGACGACGACTGGAATTATGTGCACAACATGATGTACGCCATTGCCAACCTGATGGAGCAGGGCAAGCTGAGCGAGGCCGATGCGTTGAGCGACCATCTGAGCGCGGCGCGTGGCAAGCTTTCGGCGACGCTCTACATCTGGTCGGCGCGCGACCAGATGGCGCGCATCAGCCGGCGGCTGCCGGTGGCGCTGCGCGTGGGCGACTGGGATGCAGTGCTGGCGATGCTGGGACAGGCAGGCCTGGGTGAGGGCGAGAAGACCGCGAACCTGCGTTTTCTCTCGACGGAGCTGAGCGAATACGCGCGCGGAATGAAGGCGCTTGATGCAGGAGATGAGACGGCGGCGCGGGCTGCCAGTGAACGCATGGATGCGGGCCTGTGGCGGGCGCAAAAGGATCAGGACGATAAAGACGCGGCCGAGAAGGACAAGAAAAAGGACAAGAAAGACGAAGCGAAAAAAGATCAGCCCGCGACCACTCCCATCCTGCCCGATGCCAATGCCGGGCCGCTGATGAAGAACCTGAGCATTGCGTCGCTCGAGCTGCGCGCGGGCGCGCTGGCCGGCCAGAGCAAGCTGGATGAGGCGAAGAAGCTTTACGCGCAGGCGGCTGCAGAGGAGAAGAAGGCAGGCTACCATGAGCCGCCGTTTTATATTCGCCCGGTGGGCGAAAATGAAGCCACGGCTCTGATCCGCGCCAAGGATTACGCCGGCGCCAGGGCAGCTTACGAGGCTGCGTTGGCCGAGCGACCCAACTCGGGCTTCGGCTTGTACGGGCTGGCGCGCGTGAAAGAACTTGAGGGCGATGCGGCGGGCGCGCGCCAGAGCTACCAGGCGTTCCTGAAGGCCTGGCCGGCGGCGGATGCCGCGCTGCCGGAGGTGGCTCATGCGCGCAGCGTGGTTGGCGGCGAGGCGCAGGGAACGCGCTGAAGCGCAAGCTTTGCCGGCGGCAGCGATCTTCTGCGGCTGGGAAAATACTTGTCATCGCATTGTGGATAGGGCAGAATCGCAGAGCAGCGTTGTTGGCGACACCAAGAAACGGAGGCGGGCGAGATGAGCGGTGTGCGAGTGCTGGTGGGGACGAAGAAAGGCGCGTTTGTGTTGAGCGCGGATGGCAAGCGCAAGGATTGGACGGTGAGCGGGCCGTTCTTTGCGGGCTGGGAGATCTATCACTTGAAGGGCTCGCCCGTTCATCCTAACCGGCTCTATGCATCGCAATCGAGCGGATGGTTCGGGCAGCTCATTCAGCGCTCGGACGATGGCGGGGCGACATGGACGCCGGTGGGCAACAAGTTCGCCTATGAGGGCGTGCCCGGCACCCACCAGTGGTACGACGGCACGGCGCACCCGTGGGAGTTCAAGCGGGTGTGGCACCTGGAGCCTTCGCTCACCGACGCGGAGACGGTCTACGCCGGCGTGGAAGATGCGGCGCTGTTCAAGTCGACCGATGGCGGCGCGAACTGGGCTGAGCTGGCCGGCCTGCGCGGCCATGGCAGCGGACCGCATTGGGCGCCGGGCGCGGGCGGCATGTGCCTGCACACCGTCATTCAGGACCCGGCGAATGCGCAGCGGATGTACATTGCGATTTCGGCGGCGGGGGCGTTCCGGACCGACGATGGCGGCGCGAGCTGGAAGCCGATCAACAAGGGCCTGGTCTCCGGAACGATGCCCAACCCGACTGCGGAGGTGGGCCATTGCGTGCACCACGTGGCCATGCACCGCGAGCGGCCCGGGGTGCTGTTCATGCAAAAGCACTGGGACGTGATGCGGTCGGACGATGCGGGAGAAAACTGGCGCGAGGTTTCGGGCAACCTGCCTACGGATTTCGGCTTTGCCATCGACGTGCACGCGCATGAGCCGGAGACGTTGTATGTGGTGCCCATCAAGAGCGACTCGGAGCATTTTGTGCCCGACGGCAAGCTGCGCGTTTTTCGCAGCCGCACCGGCGGCAATGAGTGGGAGCCGCTGACGGCCGGCCTTCCGCAGAGGGATTGCTATGTGAACGTTCTGCGTGACGCCATGGCGGTGGACACGCTGGATCAGTGCGGCATCTACTTCGGCACCTCCGGCGGGCAGGTGTACGCGTCGGCGAATGCGGGCGATAACTGGACGCCGATTGTGCACGATCTGCCGGCGGTGATGTCGGTCGAGGTGCAGACGCTGGCATGATACGCGTGATGTTGCCCCAACATCTCCGCACGCTTGCCGGCACAGGCGCTGAGGTGGCGCTGGAAGTCTCCGCACCCGTCACTATCCGCCGCGTGCTCGATGCTCTCGAAGCGCGCTACCCCACGCTGCGCGGAACGATTCGCGAGTACGGCACAGGGCAGCGGCGGGCGTTCCTGCGCTACTTTGTGTGCGAAGAGGATTGGTCGCATGAGTCCGTGGATGCGGAGTTGCCCGCGGCTATTGCGGACGGCCGCGAGCCGCTGCTGATTATTGGAGCGATTGCCGGCGGATGAGAAGAAAAGGAACCGGGAAGAGGCTAGCGCGGCTTGCGCCGCGCTAGCTGATTTCCGGTTTCGGGGGATTTACCGAATGTGTATGGACTGAAGCCCGTGCCCTTCAAGATGATGAGAGGCGTCCGCGGGTCCCATCCGAAAGACAACCGCAGATCCTTCGACTCCGCTGAAGTGCGCTTCGCTCAGGATGACAGAGCAACGGGATGCCCGGTCGACGCGGCGGCCTCCGCTCACGATGAGTGGAGCGCAACTGGACGCCCGGTCGCATCGCTCAATCCAGCGGGTGCGCGCTATTGCTCAGACTGCGTTGCTTGCGACTCACTAGTGTCAATCACGGTGGGGTAGACATTTGACGACCCCGGCCACAAGTGAGGAAAAGGTATCCCCCCCC
>DATKGE010000195.1:0-5164 GCA_035510955.1 Occallatibacter sp.
TCCTGGTGATGCTGGGCTGGTGTTGCTGCGACCACTGGGAGCGCTGGAAAGACTGGACAGCCGAAGACCTGACGATTGCCACGGCGTCGCTGCGTTCGCAGATGCTGCGCTTGCGCCATCATGCAAGCCTGCTGGTGTGGCTGAACGGCAGCGACAATGCGCCGCCCACCAACGTGGAGCGCGCGTATCTAGATGTGGAGGCGGAGACGCACTGGCCCAATCCAATTCTCTCCGCGGCGTCGGCGCAAGTGACTGCGGGCGGCGGCGCCAATGGGGTGAAGATGACCGGCCCGTACGACTACGTTGCTCCCAGCTATTGGTATGTCGACAAGCAGAACGGCGGCGCATATGGCTTTAACACCGAGACCAGCCCCGGGCCGGCGATTCCGTCGCTTGCCAGCCGGGAGAAGTTTTTGCCCGACCCCCAGGCATGGCCGCCGACGGCGAACTGGAGCTACCACCTGGGCGGCGGCGAATTCAAAGAGCTGAAGGTCTTCGACGGGGCGATGGCTGCCGTCTATGCACAGCCGCAATCCGCCGCCGACTATGAGCGCATGGCGCAGACCATGGAGTACGACTCCGAGCGCGCCATGTATGAGGCATATAGCAGAAACAAGTATGACTCGACGGGCGTGATTCAGTGGATGCTGAATAATGCGTGGCCTTCGATGATTTGGCACCTGTACGACTACTATCTCGATGCAGGCGCCGGATACTTCGGCACCAAGAAGGCATGCGAGCCGGTGCACATTCAGTATTCTTACGACGATCGTTCCATCGTGGTTGTGAACAGCACCTATGAGCGGGTTGCGGGACTGCATGCCAGCGTGCACGTGCACAACGTGTCGTGGAAGGAACTCTTGAGCGAAGAGGCGCCAGTCGATGCGGGCGCGGATAGTTCGCAGGTTATCTTCGCGATTCCTGAGAACCTCTATTCCGACACGGAGAGAACCTTCTTCATTGACTTGACTTTGACCGATGCCGGCGGCAAAGTGGTCAGCCGCAACTTCTATTGGGTGCCCGGAACGCTGACCACCTTCGATTGGTCAAAGACCGACTACACGCACACTCCCGCCGCGCGCCACGAGGATTTGACGGCGCTCACAAACCTGCCTCCGGCAAAGCTTGTCGCACACGCCGAGCTCGAGAAGACTGCGCGGGGACGGGAACTGCGCGTGACGCTTGAGAATCCAAGCGCAGCGCTCGCGTTTCAGGTGAGCGCTGCAGTGCGCACGCAGTCCGGTGGATTGATTGCTCCAGTAATATGGTCGGATAACTGGATTGAACTCGTGCCGGGAGAGAAACGCGTGCTGAACGCAGTGCTGCCGGAGAGTGGAGCAGAAGCGCCGGTTGTGCAGATTGCAAGCTGGAACGCAGGTTCGCAAACCGTTACACCTGCGTCGGCGCAGTAAGGACGCGCATGGGAGATGTTCAACCAAACACGCAACCCAAGGCCGCCAGCCTCCATCGCACGCTGGGCTTGTGGAACCTGATCATCATCGGCATGGTCATCATTCAGCCGACGGCGCCGATGGGCATCTACGGCGTGATCAGCAACAAGGCGCATGGCCACGTGGTCACCGCCATTCTCATCGCCATGGTGGCCATGCTGTTCACGGCCATCAGCTATGGGCGCATGGCGCGCATCTATCCCAGCGCCGGGTCGGCGTACACATACGTCGGCCAGGAGATGCACTCGGCGCTCGGCTACGTGGTTGGCTGGGGCATGGTGATGGATTACCTGATCAATCCGCTCATCTGCACGGCCTTTTGCGCGCAGGCCGCCATGAATATCCTCCCCGGCCTGTCGTTTTATGTGTGGATCATCTTCTTCGCGGCGTTCTTTACCTGGACAAATCTTCGCGGCATCAAGACCTCGGCGCGGATGAATGAGGCGCTCTGCGCGGGCATGGTCGTTGTGGTTGCGTTATTCCTCACCGCGGTTGTCCGCGCGGTGTGGGGCGTGCATCACGACCCTGGATACTTCACGCATCCTTTCTACGAAGCGGGCAGCTTTCATCCATCGAGCATCTTTGCGGGTACTTCCGTCGCCGTGCTCACTTACATTGGATTCGACGCTGTCTCCACGTTCTCTGAAGAGGTGGAAAATCCGCGGCGCAACATCATGCTGGCCACGGTTCTGGTGTGCCTCATCACGGGTGTCCTGTCGGGCCTTGAAGTGTACGCGGCGCAACTGATCTGGGGATCGAAGGAGTTTTCCAGCGACGATGTGGTTTCGGCGTTCGCGATTGTCTCGCGCCGGGCCGGTGGGGCCATTCTTTTTCAGATCGTCAACTTCACGCTGCTCATCGCCAACATGGGCTCAGGCATGGGTTCGCAGCTCGCCGCCGGGCGATTGCTCTACGGCATGGGCCGCGGCAATGCGCTGCCCAAATCGTTCTTCGGCGTCATCGAGCCCAAGCGCCGCATACCGCGCAACAACATTATTGCCGTGGGAGCTTTTGCGCTTGTCGGCGCTGCGCTGCTTCAGTTCTTTGCCGATCGGCTGGGCGGCGGCGCTTACGAGATTGGCGCGGAGTGCCTGAACTTCGGCGCTTTTGTGGCGTTCATGGGCGTGAATGCGGCCGCTTTCGTCCATCATCTGCGGCATGAGAATCACAGCAACGTGGGTGGTTACATTGTTCCGGCACTGGGCTTTCTTATTTGCGGATTCATCTGGGTCCACCTCAGCAATCCGGCGCTGGTGCTGGGCGCGGTGTGGATGATCGCCGGCATCGCCTACGGCGCGGTGCGCACGCGCGGCTTTCGTTCGGAACTGGTCACGTTCGAGGTTCCATCGGACGTGGCTTAAGGCATTTTAGGAAATACTGTGGCCTTGGGAAGATTGTGCGAGGTCGCCGCTCCCTGTTGGTCGCGTCGACTTGAGGTCCGTGGCTTCGATTACACCATCTCCTAAAATGCTATAGCGCACCGCGTCCGTTCGAATTATTCCGTTTTGCCCGCCGCAATCGGCGCGGGAATGCCTATCGACGAAGCAGGCGCGAGTGGCTTGCCGCTGCCAAAGTCAAATTCCGCAGCCTGGATTTGCATGGCACGGCGTTGCCACTGTTCAATGGCCAGGTCGTAACGGACGGTGACGTTGTTGAGCCACCAGGGGCGATTCTCGCCAAGCCACACCTGGCTGTACTCGGCTTTGATGGCGGAGTAGGCATCGCGCAGATCCTCGCAGCGGCCATTGTCGCCGGCGATTTCGTCGAGAAGGTTTCCGGTATCGTCGTCGTGCTCTTTGTCGTGAGGACGCGCGGCGGCCTGGGCGTAGGCTTCGGCGATCTCTTCGCTCAGTTCGAACTTCATGCCGATCAGGTCCAGGCGGCGCGCGCCCAGGTCCATGGCGGTGAGCGCCTCGGCTTCTTTGAGATTGGGATTCTCCGCGCGTGCCTGGGCTACGAGCACGATGGCCTGCTCGGCATGGCGGCGCAACTCGGGCGCGTGCAGAAGAATTCTTGCCGCAGCCACCTGGCCGAGAGGGCTCCACGGATCGACCCAGAAGATATCGTCGCTGCGGACACCAATCTTGGCCTGCGAGAGGGCGTCGAAGGCGGCCATGATCTCCTTCTCCGCGGCGTTGATCTTGCCGCTCTCGTCGCCGTGGAAGATGGGGCCGTAGGCGTCCTGGTAGTCGGCGATGGAACTCTCGCCGGGCTGCCACGCGGCCACTGCGCCAAAGAGCACCGTATACCAGTTCATGTTGTGGAGGCCTTCGCCGTCGTCATTCCACACGGTGGTGAGCGAACCCGTGGAGCCGAGGCGCTGACCGTCGCGCACAAAGCCCTGGATGTTGCCGAAGGCGGTGTGGGCCACGGGGTAAACTTCCCCCCAATTGGCGTCGCCGTCGCCGATCCAGGTTTCGATTCCGGCCTTGGCGAAGGGCTCGATCATCTTATCGAATCCCTTGGTGTCGTCGTAGTTCCAGGGCACGGCGATCATGTCTTTGGGCAGACCGGCCACGGCGTTGGGGTCCTGTCCGCCGATGTCTCCCCAGAAAAGCAGGCGACGATGAAGCGGCGCGAGCTCATCGTGAATCTGCTTGAGGAAGTCGACGTAGACCGGGCCGTAGCCGCGGTTCTTGACCTGCTGCGCGGTGAGGCCCTTGCCCAGGTCTCCAGTTTCGTCGGCGCCGATGTGCAGAAAGGGAGAAGGGAACTCATTGGCAATGTCGGTGAACCAGTCTTTGATGAGCGGCAGCGAGCCAGGCTGGCCGGGAGCGAGCACATGGCCGCGCGGGGTCTCGGCAACGTCAGAGTAGAGATCGTATTTGAGCACGTGATGCAGATGGCCGAAGGCTTCCTGCTCAGGAACGATGGTGATGTGGTACTGGCGCGCATAGCGAACAAGCTCGGCTACGTCGGCTGGCGTCATGGATCCGCCGAGGGGCGCGGCCATGGGATGATCGGGATAGAGGAGCGTGTGCTCAAAGTAGGGCGAATAGATGTTGGCCTTGTAAGCGGCGAAGATGCGGATCTGTTTTTTCTGGAAATCGAGCGTGGGAACGGGGCCGCGGGAGAGATCGTCCTGGATGCCGCGATACTTCATGGCCGGCCAGTCGCGAATTGTGCCGGTGGGAAGAACGGACTTTGCACCCGGAAAAGGGAGCAACTGCTTGAAGGTCTGCACGCCGTAGAAAACGCCGGCGCCGGATGCGGCAAGTATTGAAGCTTCGTGCGGTTCGACGATGAGCACATAGCCTTCATCGTTCATGGCGGGGTCGAAGGAGAGATTGTGGCGGGAGAGAATGGTTTTCGCTTCGGGTGAGCTGGTGCGCATCAGAACCACGCGGTAGGGGAGCGGCCCTTTCTGTATTGTTTGTATTGGCCGCGGCGCCCATCGATCGGCAGTCTCGCGGAGATCGTGGGCGGCAATTTCGTCTTCAGGGTCGTGGCCTGGGACGGTGACCTCAATGGTGCTGGACAGAGAGGCCTCTCCGGTGAAATGTGCCTCACGCGGGGCCGGCAGCAGACGCACCTGCGACCTGGCCAGGGACGGGCCCAGAAGCAGAAGCGTTGCAACGGTCCATAGGAAAGAATGCTCAAGGGGTGAATATTTGTTCCGATTGATTCGCGACATTCCTGCCACCTCCGGCCCAGAACCTTGAGCGTATTCATTTGATTTGGACATTGTAGGTCAAGCGATCGTAGATCGCCTG
>DATKGE010000196.1:0-12544 GCA_035510955.1 Occallatibacter sp.
GCTGAAGCAGGAGCCGGACCGCATCACGGCCGGCGCGGGGATGGGGCCGCGGGTGATGATCTCGCAGGCGGCCCTGGACCGGACCGGGCTGATTGCGCCGGGCAGCCGGGCCAGCCAGCGGCTGCTGCTGAAGCTGCCGGCCCAGCTTGATCCGGTGGCCATGCGCAAGGACGTGGAACAGGCTCTGCCGGATGCGCAGGTGATGGATTTTCGCGAGGGCAATCCCGCACTGAGCCAGGGGCTGGAGAACTCGACTGCGATTCTGAGCCTGATTTGCCTGGTGGCCATGGTGCTGGGCGCGATCGGCGTGGCCATGGCCATGCATGCGCACCTGGAACAGCGCATGGACATGCTTGCGATTCTGAAAGCTGTGGGTGCGGGCTCCGGCGATTTGCTGCGGATTTTTCTGTTGCAGACTTTGGGGCTGGGCCTCGCCGGAGGCTTGCTGGGCGTGGCTGCAGGCGTAGGCGTGATGGCTGCGCTGCCGGCGGTGTTCGGCAATCTGCTGCCGGTTCACGCGGCGCTTGAATTTCCGTGGAGATCGATTGCGGCGGGGCTGGGAACGGGGCTGCTGACGACCTTGCTGTTCTGCCTGCCGCCGCTGCTCGACGTGCGCGGCGTTCGGCCGGTGCTGGTGCTGCGCAGGCTGGTGGAGCCGGGGCCGGAGGGAATTGGCGGGTGGTTTGCACGTTGGTGGGCGCGGCGATTGCAACTGGGGATTTCTGTTGTGGTGATTGCGGCGCTGGGAGGAATTGCGTGGGCGCTTTCTGACTCGGCCAAGGTGGGCAAGTGGTTCGCCTTGCTGTTTTCGGCGGCGTTGCTGGTGCTGCTGGCGATGGCGGCGGCGGCGCTGCGGGCGCTGCGTTTTTTGCTCAACCGCGTGCGGCTGCGGCTGCCGTCGTTTTTGCGTCATGGGCTGGCGAATCTTTACCGGCCAGGGAACCAGTCGGCGGCGGTGCTGGCCTCGCTGGGGCTGGGCGTGATGCTCATTCTGGCGGTTTATCTGATGCAGGCGGCGCTGCTGAGAGATTTGCGGGAGACAGCATCGCCGAAGCTGCCCAATGTTTTTCTGATCGACATGACGCCGGATGAGATTGCCGGCGTGAAGGAATTCTTCGCACACCAGAGCGGCATGAATGGCGGGCTTGACCTGATGCCGCTGGTGACGGGGCGGTTTGTTTCGCTGAACGGCAAGACGCTGGATGAGCTGAAGGGGCAGCATTTTCCGCGCCGCATGCTGGAGAGCGCGCGATTGACCTATGCCGATGCGCCGCCCGACGGTGACAAGGTTTTGCAGGGCATATGGTGGAACGATGGCGGCGCGACGGAACTGGCCGTGGGCTCGGGCGTGGCCGAGCGGCTGCACCTGGGCGTGGGCTCGGCGGTTGAGCTTGAACTGGGTGGAACGGCTCATGCGCTGAAGGTGGCGGCGATTTATCGATCCGATGGGCAGCATCTGGCGACGCAGGCTGAGTTTGTGATTCCGTCAGGACTGGCGAAGGACCTGACTCCCACCTGGTACGGCGGGGCGCATATCGATCCGAAACAGGTGGCGGCGATGGAGCGAGGGCTGTTCCAGAGGTATCCGACCATCACGGTGATCAACTTGGCCGATGTGCTGGAGCGGATTGAGAGCGTGGTGAATCAGATTACGTTTGTGGTGCGCTTTCTGGCCGGCTTCTCCATCTTCGCGGGGTTGATGATTCTGGCTTCGAGCATTGCCAGCACTCGCTTTCGGCGCATGCGCGAAGCGGTGGTGCTGAAGACGCTGGGCGCGACGCGGATGCGGATTGTGCGCACCTTCAGCGTGGAGTTCAGCGTGCTGGGGTTGCTGGCGGGATCGGTGGGCGTGGTGTTTGCCAACATTCTTACGCGAGTACTGCTGAGCAGGCTGGAAGTGGGGTTCCATATCGAGTGGAGCGCGACGCTGGTGGCGCTGATCGGCACGGCGGTTCTGGCGACGGCTACTGGGTGGATTGCGAGTTACCGGATTCTCGGGTTAAGGCCGTTGGAAGTGCTTCGCGAAGAGTGATAGAGGCAGGGAACAGGGACCAGGGAACAGGGAACAGCTGGCGCGCAAACGAAGATTGGTAGCCTCCCACCGTTCCGTAATGCGCGCGGAGAGAATGGGGCATCCGGCAAAAAGCGCTGAAATTGAGCAGGAAATTCGCTGCGAGACGCCCGTTCTTCCGCCATTCCGCAGTTCTCGACTCGCGTAAGCCCTTTGTTTTAAGAGGGTATTCGGTGTCATTATCGGTGTAAAGGCATTGTTGTCAGGGTGTTGCATCGAAAACGGGGGAGGGGTGGGGTCCATAAGCTTTCCGGTTGTGGTTGTTTTTGGGGGTGCGATCCGGAGTGCCGTGCGTCCTTTCCGCCCATGCTCGATCTTTCCTTATTGTGGATTGAGAGAGCGATATTTTATGCAAAGACTTCCGTGAGGTGGAAGGGCAGGCGAGTGAAGTGCCACGGCAGGTCCCCTTCGGCTTCGCTCAGAGGCAGGCTTTCGAGTCGCTTCGGTGTGCTTCGGTCGCTCCGTCGAAAAATATCTGCTGGACTTCGGTCGCCGCTCCGGGGCTTGTTTGAGCAATTCGCGCTCTTCCCCAGGGCTGCCCCTTCCCCATTCGCTTCGCTCAGGGTCAGGGTTTGCCCTGGGCTTTTCTCGACGGCTCCCTCCGGGAGCGAAGGATGGAGCGCCGTAACTGGATTCTCATGAATATTGGTGGGCTACAGGTCCATGGTCACTCCGGATGACAAGCTCGTCGGGAGATTCTGTACCCAGGTCTCTGAACGCGTGATTTCGCTCTTTTGGGGTTCGTGGTTTCCCACCCCTTCGCCAGAATAGCAAGAAGCAGGTTCTTCGACTCCGCTGCGCCTCGCTCAGAATGACATGAAGGATGGGGCACGGTGTTGGTAAGAAAATCAAACAGCCGAAGACCTAGTTTGAGAATCTAGAACTGGGGCACACTGAGACATCGCTGAGCCCAAAAGCCAGGAGCCGCGAAAGTGTCGCGGCTCATGGCGTGTCGCTCTTATTTGCCGCTTGCTACCAGCTCTGGTCTCCGGGAGCCAACGCGACTCCACGCAACACTTCGCCGGCCTCAGCGCTGCGGACGGCGAGGAAGTGGCCCAGGTGATCGTCGCCTGTGGGCAGGGTCGAGTCGCTCACGCGATCGGTGACCTTCACCAGCTTGTTGGGATCGGCGCCGGTGTCGCCATTGGCGCTGATGGTCGACGTAATGGCGTAGACGGTGACGGTTCCGTCGGAGTTATGGCGCCCGGCGATGTTGCGGCAGCCGCCGGTGGCGGGGTTCAGCGAGGTTGGATAGCGTTCGATGCTGTAGGGCACGCCGATGTTCAGGCCATCCTGCAGAATGTACTCGAGCACCCAGGTGCCGTTGATGAGGCTGTACTTCTGCAGCCCGGCGGTCTGCTGGCTCTGCGTGTCGGCCACGTTTCCGTTGACCGCAGGCGTCACCAGGACGCCGTCGCCCTCGTCGCAGACGTAGAGCGTATTGGCGTTGGCGAACCAGATGCCGAAGGGAAACGCGGTGTTTACGCTGGCGGCTGTCGAGGGAAATCCCGGCAGGATGGTAATTGGCACCGCTGCCAGGCCGCTAGCCGAGCCCGTGGGCAGCGTCCCCGCCTTGCCTACCTGATATACGGTGTTGACTCCGTTGCTGCCGCTGCCTTTGGTCACGTAAAGCGTGTTGTTGAAGATGGTCAAGCCGCGGAAGTTGGTGTCTTTGCCCGGCTTGTCGGCGCCGAATTCGAGGCGCCCGATCATGTCGATGTTGCTCGGAACCGGCGGTGTCGCGCCAGGGTAGAGCAGCTCGGCCCCGGTCGCATTCGACAGGTCAATCCCATCGAAGGTCGTCGACATCTGCTTCTTCGACAGGTTGCCGGAGTTGTCGTTCCCCACCATGTAGTACAGGTCATTGCTGCCCTTGATCGCCGCGCGGCCGTTATCGCCGCTATAGGCGTTTCCATCGGTGTAGCTGATGTGGCCATCTCCGTCCACCTCGGCAACGGCGCGGTAGTATGCCGTGGGAACGACGGGATTGCTGAGGAAGGTTGAGATCACCGGATTCGTGGGATCGCAAACGCCTGGTGTGTTGGAAGCCGAAACGTCAAGAAGGCTGGGCGCGGTGGGAGAAACTTCTGTGCCTCCGCAGCCGATGCCGCCGCGGTATGCCATGAAGGTGATCGCCCGGCCATCGATCGAGCGGTTCAGAGCCAGTTCGGATTTCGAGCTGAAGCTGGTCACAATTTGATCGGTCGGGATGGGCAGAGTTCCAAGCAACTCGCCCTCCCTCGTGATGTTGTCCAGGAAGATCGGTGAGGTGAGGCCGAAGCTGGGGTCAGAGTTGGCGTTGTTCCAAACGTTGTGGCTATCGAACAGGTTGGGGTATTCACCGTTGTCCGATGCCACGCCGCAGGGCACGGTCACGGGGGTGGTGCCGCCCGCAGTCAGGGACACGTTGACGGTCAGGCCGGTCAAGCCGCCCTGGCAACCGAGGGGCAAGGTTTCGCCGATGGTGATCGTCGAGGCTTTGCCCTCATAGACACTGCGGCTGACCACCAGGCTATCTGGCCGGAACTCGAAATGCTGGTGGCCGTTGTTTTGCTGATCACCGCCTGGGTTCCATCCTTGACTATCCTGTTGAGCGTTCAAGCTGATTGGCGAAGCGGCCGCAACCGCCAGGGCAAAGGCGGATGCCGCGATAAAGCGAATTCTCATGGGAAAGACCTCCGCTCCCAAAGCTCCCATGGTGCTGTTGCAGGCTGATGAACGGATTTTCAAAGGATTGTGAATGAACGGGCGGGAGATTGGGGGAGCGCGGCGTCGGCTTGGACAGCCACGAAAGATAGGTGCCCCATGTGTCGCTCTTGGGATCTGGGAGTGAGGCAATGGCGGCTTGTGAAACCTACGAAGTGCAACAACAGGTCCTTCGACTCCGCTGAAGTACGCTTCGCTCAGGATGACAGAGTTGTTGGCTGGATTGGGCTGATCGGTGAGACTAACAGCCCTTTTTGCAGCGCGCCATTATGGCTGCGTGCAGGCGCTCGCGCAGGCCGGGAGGGAGATCGTAGATCTCGTGCGAGCGGTAAATCTCGATCGTCTTGCGGGTGGTGGAGAGCGTGACCTCGCAGTGGTCGCAGCCGTGCAGGTGCTTCTGCAGTTCGGCGCGTGTCTCCGCGGTTACCTCATCGTCAATCAGGTCGTCGAGCAGAGCGAGAAATTCGGTGCAGGTCATTTCTCAACGCCCTTCTTTTTGCGGAAATAGCGGCTCAGCCGCTCGCGCAGCTGCAGCCGGGCGCGCAGCAGGCGCGACTTGACGGCCGGCACGCTGAGGCCCAGCGCTTCTGCTGTATCTTCTGTCGAGAGTCCCTGCACGTCGCGCAACTCGAAGACCACCTTGAAGCCGGGCGGCAATCCCTTGATGGTCTTCTCCAGGATTTTGTGCAGTTCCGACTGGGTATAGTTCTGCTCCGGGTCGGGCGCCCAGTCGGCCAGGTCGCGGGGAACACTGCCCTCTTCGGTTTCGACGTCCTCGTCGATCGAGACCATTTTGCCGGTGCGGCGCTTGCGCAACCGCATCAGGCTTTCGTTTACTGCAATCCGGACCAGCCATGTGTAAAACTTTGAATTCCCCTGGAACTGTTCGAGCTTCTCATAGGCCTTCAAAAACGCGTCCTGCATTACGTCCTCAGCGTCTTCGCGGTTTTGCGTGATGTGCTGCGCAATGCGGAAGATCTGCCGTTCGTATTTGCGGACCAACGTGTCGTAGGCCGATACATCCCCTTCGCGAACCCTTTCCACAAGGGCTACGTCGGGATGCGGCTCGAGTTCACCTGCAATAGGTTGGATGGTGGCCATGGGGGTTGGATGCTAGAAATCCTTGGGGCTGGTTGGGGGCTGGTTGGGGTGGTGGTTGACGGCCGGCAAGAATCAAGTTTACCGGATGGGGGTACAGGAGGCCAAACGGCCATTCTATCTTAAATCTGCGTTGATGCTTTCCCGGATGGCTAACCTGCATATCTCACAGGCGGATTGTCGATTTGGGTGAGTTTGGGAGCGGAAATAGTTGGAAAGGCCGTCTTTTCTGTGTCATAACTACGTTGTCGAAGCTTGTTATGGCTGCGGAAAGGGCGGCCTTTCTCATGACAGAGTGTAATCAAGAAGTCTTCTCGTTTGCATCTCATTTTTCGCGCCGCGTAGAGGCCAGTTTCACCGCGGGTCAGGTATCGACCGATGGCGGAGCGCTGTTGTTACGTCAGGCTGATCGCAAGATCGATTTGCTGAAGCGGGTGGCGTCTTGTTTCACCGACCGGCGGTCGCCGCTGCTGGTCGAACACCAGCTTGGTGAGATGCTCTCCCAGCGCATCTACGGGCTGGCGCTGGGCTATGAGGACCTGAACGATCATGAGCAGTTGCGCCACGATCCGCTGATGGCCGTGCTGGCGGGCCGGCGCAAGCTGGAAGATCCCCTGGCCGGCAAGAGCACGCTGAACCGGCTGGAACTTCCCGGCGGAAGCAAGCGCTATCACAAGATCGATTACGTGCCGGAAAAGATCGACGCTCTGCTTTGCGATCTGTTCACCGAGTCGCGCCCAGAGGGCACCCGCGAAGCGCCCGACCAGATCGTGCTCGACCTGGATGCAACCGACATCCCGCTCCACGGCCATCAGCCGGAGCGGTTCTTTCATGGCTACTACGATAGCTACTGCTACTTGCCGCTCTATATCTTCGCCGGCGATCAACTGTTGTGTGCTCGGCTTCGCCCCAGCAATGTGGATGGCGCGGCCGGTGCGCTCGATGAAGTCAAGCGCATCGTGGCCCAGTTGCGCACCAGGTGGCCCAAGGTACGCATCGTGCTGCGCGGCGACTCGGGCTTCTGCCGCGAGGAACTGATGGCCTGGTGTGAGGCCGACGAGAACCAAGTGGACTTCCTGTTCGGTCTGGCTCGCAACAGCCGGCTTCAGAAGATCATCGGCAAGCAGATGCACGAGGCCAAGCTCGAGCACGCCGAGACCGGCAAGGCAGCGCGTGTCTTTACCGAGTTCGACTATCAAACGCACACGAGCTGGGCGCGGGCGAGGCGCGTAGTCGCCAAGGCCGAGTATCTGGACAAGGGCGAAAATCCACGCTTCGTCGTTACCTCACTCAGCACCGATGAGTGGGCGGCGCGCGAGCTGTACGAGAAGTTCTACTGCCAGCGCGGCGAGATGGAGAACCGCATCAAGGAGCAGATGTGCCTGTTTGCCTATCGCCTCTCGACGGAAGAAATGAAGGGCAATCAGTTGCGGCTGTACCTGTCGGCGCTGGCTTATACGCTGGTTGAAGCGCTGCGGCGGCTGGCGCTCAAGGGCACCGAGTGGGCCGAAGCGCAGGTGGATACGATCCGGCTCAAGCTGTTCAAAATCGGCGCCCGGGTACGAATCAGCGCCCGGCGCGTGTGGCTGGAGCTCAGTTCCACCTATCCGTGGAAGCAGATTTACGCTCGGGCCTTCGACGCGCTGCGCTGCTGACCGTCTCCACAGCGACCAAACAGCTTTTCCACACAAACCCAAGAATCGGCCTGGCGGAGCTATGCGACAAATCCGGCATCGATCCGCGATGAGCCTCTCCGCGTACTTGTCGAACCTATCGCCAAGCCGATTTCAAGCCGGTTGATGGCTCTTCCCGCATGCCTCGCACCGCCGCCCGCCATCAAATCGCTCCCTGTGAGAAATGGCGGCTAAGCAGACGGGTTGCGTGGTATTGGTCTGTTTTGCGTTTAATCGAAGTTTTCTAGCTCCCCGCACCCCGAATGTGAAACAATCATGCCCTCCCCCAAGACTCAGTGAATTTCATCAAGGGGGAAAACATGGAAAAACAGCTAGCCACAGCGGCATACTGGCTCGGCATCGTCAGCGCAGCCATTGCGCTCATCACGCGGGGACTCGCATTGATGGGTATTTTCGCATTCTCGTCCACTGTTGTAGCGGGGAGAAATCCAATATCCTATCGGACCTTCCTCGAAGGAGCTGTTCTCTTTTTTGTCATGGCGATTGCCAGCGCTATGGTCGCCTGGGCTAAAGAGCGGAAGGCATAGAAGACGAACTGAGTTGTCATTCGAGAGATCGCGCGTCCGGCGTCAACGCCATTTCTGCGCGTCCGAGTCGGCAAGCTGCTGCAGTATCCCATCAATTTCCCGCGATTTGGCTTCAACGCAGATTTAAGACAGCACCCAAACGGCGGCGGAGCGATCTCGCCGGCGAACGGCTTGCTGCGGGCTGGAAGGCGAGTGAAATGTCCCCGAAACGGTGCACTTGGCGTAACGTCGGTGGTTCCGGGCCACTTCTGAAGGCCAAAGAAGCTTAAAGTGAAAGGATGAGGGTTGTGAACTCCCCAAATTCAAATCCGCGTCCCGCGCGCTGGCTGGCTGCCGTGCTGGCCGCGCTCATGGCCGTTTATCCCGTGGCCGGGCAGACCGCTGCAAGCAGCTCGACGCCGGCTGCCAGCTCCTCCACTAAGGCGAGCTCCTCGACGCAGAAAAAGACCTCGGCGGCACCCAGCTCCAGGAAGAGCACCAAATCGTCGAAGGCGAGAAAAAGGGGCAGGACACGATCCAGCCGGGCGGCCAGGACGGCGCGGACGGCGCGCATCAAGCAGGCGTTTGTGGCATCGACGGAGCTGCGTCCCATGGCCCAGCAACTAGCCACCTTGCGGACCCCCGCGGCCTATGCCGGCGTTACGAAATATGCGCATCAGCACACCGGCGAGGCTGCCGCCGCGGCTTACCTGGCGCTGGGCCACGCCTATCTTGCCGACCGGAGCTTTCCCGAGGCAGGGGAGAATCTACGTCTGGCTAGCCACGCCGGCGGGGAGCTGGCAGACTACGCGGATTTCCTGGGCGCCCAGGCGGACCACGAGGCGGGCAATGAAACCGCTGCGGAAACGCTGCTGCACGGATTCGCCGATCGCTATGAGGACAGCATCTTCAATTCGCAGGTGCCGGCGCTCGAGGCAAATGTTCTGCTCACCCTGAACAATGTGCCGGAGGCGCAGCGGGTGCTGGCAGCAGCCCCAGATGAGGCGGATCGCGCCGACTATCAGCTGGCTCTGGCGCAGGTAGACTTTGCGCTGGGGCAGACGGAGCAGGCCGGGGAGATCTTCAAGAAGCTGCTCTTGAGCCATCCTCTGAGCTCCGACGCGCAGATTGCGCGCGCCAAGCTGACCGCCATGGGCGCCGAATCGTCTCTGACCGTGACGGAGTTGCGCAGCCTGGGCGATGCCTACTACAACGCTGGTCGCTACGGCGATGCAGACGACCAATACCGGGCCCTGGAGCGGAAGGCGGGCCTCGATGCGGAAGCGCGCAACGGTTTTGCCGTGGACGCCGCGGCCTGCGAACTGAAACTCAAACGGCTCACGCCGGCCCAGGTGCAGGGCCTGGCCGATACCGACGACGAGCACGGCGCAAGACGGCTTTACCTGTTGATGGAGCTGGCGCGCAACCGCGACGATGTCCAGGATCAGCAGCGCATTGTCGCGCTGATGGAGTCGCGCTTCCCGCGCAACCCGTGGTTGGCCGAGGCTCTGTTTTCGAGCGGCAACATGTACATGCTGCGCAAAGATTATCCGACAGCGGTGACCTATTACACCTATCTGGCAACGCATTTTCCTGAAATCAAGAACGCACCCACGGCGCACTGGAGGGCAGCATGGCTCAGTTACCGCCAGGGCCTTTACGCGGATGCGGCAAAGATGTTCGACGAGCAGATCAAGCTTTATCCCGACGACAAGGAGACAGCAGGGGCCATCTACTGGCGCGGGCGGCTCTACGAAACCGAGGACCACAAGCCGGCCAATGCCGAGGCCAACTATCGCACCCTGGTGCGCGTCTATCAGCACTTCTTCTATGCGCAAATGGCGAGGGTACGGCTGACTGCTCTGGGCAACGCGGTCCCGGTGGCAGCGCCGCAACTGGATCGTATCCAGGCGCCACCGGTGCCCATTCTGGTAGACACCTTCCCTGTCGACAGTCCGCACCTGGCCAAGGCGCGCCTGCTGGCCAATGCCGGGTTGAACGAGTACATCCCGCAGGAGATTGCCGCCGATCCCGACTCCTCTTCCTGGAGCGCACTGGCCGAAGCGCAGATTTATGCGTCGTACGGTGAGACCTACCGCGCCATGCGCGCTCTGAAGAAGGCGCTGCCCTACGCCACATCGGCTTCCATCAAGTCCATTCCGCTGGCCTACTGGCGGATTCTGTTCCCCAAGGCGTGGTGGGAGACGATCAAGACGGAATCGGCAAAAAACAATCTCGATCCGTATATGGTGGCTTCGCTCATCCGGCAGGAGAGCGAGTTCAATCCCTCGGTCATCTCCTATGCGAATGCGTATGGCCTGATGCAGATCGAGCCCTCGACCGGCAAGCAGTTGGCGCGGGAAGAAGGCAACACCCATTTCCAGACCTTCCAACTGCTCGACCCGGAGACGAACATCCGTCTCGGCTGCCGCTATCTGCGCCAGATGCTGGACAAGGTTGGCGGCGTGCCGGAGTACGCCTTCGCCGCCTATAACGCGGGCGACAATCGCGTGGCCGATTGGGAGGCCGCCGGACCCTACAGCGGCATCGACGAGTTTGTCGAGTCCATCCCCTTCACGCAGACGCGCGAATACGTCGAAGCGATTCTGCGCAACGAAGAGACCTATCGGGCCATCGATGAATTTGCCGGTGCGCAAAGCAGGGCGAGCCTGGCGGCTTCGCGCTGACCCAGGTAATCCCCATTTGTTACCGGGGAACCCCTCTCGATACTCTGCAGCGACGATTCCGGTTGACTTCCTTGACCGCGCGACCCGACACTGTCTTGGACCGGAGGCGCCCCAGTCTCCGCGATGCCATTCGCAGCCTGCCTTTGTTCTTGAACGGAGCCGGCCGGAAAGACTCGACGCGGCCTGGTTACATCCATACCCTGGAGGGCACGATGTCAGCCGACTTGCAGTTTCTGGAAGAATGGATTCCCGAAAGAATGGACCCTGGAACGGTTTTCGTACTCGAGAACCAGGCCAAGCTGGGTCATGCGCAAAACCCGTACGTTGCCGTGATGTCCTGCCCCCGTTGTGGAACCATGGGCCTCATCACGCGCCGCCAGCTCGGCGGGGGAGAGACCATGATCTGCGGCGGTGACGTGTGCTCGGCCGAGTACCGGCTGGATGGGGAAAACATCTGCTACCGGCCTCTTCAGTGAGTTGCGCGGTGAGCCGGTTCAGTGAATCGAACCTGTGACGGTCGCACACAGCTTCCGCCCCATCGGATTGCGCGGGTCTGCCCCGCGCATTGCGGCAGATTAGCCAGCTCCGCGGCAGATTCCGTTTTGGAGGTCGGATTCCGGCCCCCTTTCCGCGGGAACATCGACTGTCTCCTCGGTTACCATAAGTTCAGTTGAAAACCTGTCCGAGCCCGGATGGCGAAACTGGCAGACGCAGCGGACTTAAAATCCTATCATTCAAGAAATAATAAAAATTATAAACACTTTACTATCTGTTATTTAATGCAAATCTTGTCGTAATATTTTCTCCGTGATACCCTTGCACAAGTGTTACACACTTTCACGATTGTGAGGGCGTAACCGATGCCGGAGCATCACACCATTCTCGGTGGCAAAGTTCACGTCTACAAACGCGACGATGACAGCCGCTACTGGCAATGTGCCAGCTACCTCGCCGGCAAGAACCGGCGGGAATCAACAAAAGAGGAAAGCCTCGCGAAGGCCAAGGACTTCGCCGAGGATTGGTACCTGGGGCTGCGTGGCAAAATCTACGATGGCGAACTCATCTCGGAAAGGACGTTTCGTGATGCAGCCGCCCAGTTCGAGCGTGAATACGAGATCATTACCGAAGGGCAGCGCAATCGGGTCTATGTGAACGATCACAAACGCCGACTGCGCATCCATCTGGTTCCCTTTTTTGGCAACATGGGGCTTTCAAAAATAAACCCCGGTCAGGTTCAGGAGTACCGCATTCACCGCCGTGAAGAGGCGATGAAGGTGCATGGCAAGCCCCCGGCCCGGAATACCATGCACCAGGAGATCGTGACGCTGCGCCAGACGCTCAAGACGGCTGTGCGTCACGAATGGCTCCAGTATCTCCCCGACTTGTCGGAGCCCTACAAGGCATCGGGAAAAATCTCGCACCGCGCCTGGTTTTCCCCGGAGGAGTACAAGAAGCTCTATGAAGCGACCAGAAAACGCGTGCAGCATCCGAAGAACCCGCGTTACAAGTGGGAAGCCGAACAACTCCATGATTACGTGCTTTTCATGGCCAATACCGGCCTGCGGCCGGATGAATCCGCCCGCCTTCAGTTCCGGGATGTGACCATCGTCGAAGACGATGCCACCCAAGAGACCATCCTTGAGATTGAAGTGCGCGGAAAACGTGGCGTCGGCTACTGCAAAAGCACGACCGGCGCAGTCAGGCCTTTCGAGCGACTGAGGGATAGAAACAAAGCCCGAAAGGCAGAGAAGAAGCAGCAGGCGCAGCCGACCGATCTGATTT
>DATKGE010000197.1:0-11005 GCA_035510955.1 Occallatibacter sp.
TCGGTAACGTCGAGCGCGGCTCGAATGCGTCCGGACTGGAGCGCTTCAACCAAAGCGTCCGTGTCCACGATGGGCCCGCGCGCGGCGTTCACCAGCATCGCGCCTTGCGGCATGAGGGAAAGCTGGCGCGCGCCGATCAGCTGATGCGACTCAGCCGTGGCGGGCAGAATGAGAATTACCACCTGGGCTGTTGGCAAGAGACTGTCCAATTCGACGACGGCATGAACTTCGGGAACAGTGCGCGCACTGCGAGCAACGCGCAGCAGATTTACCTTGAACGGCTCTAACATGCGCTCAATGTCTTTGCCGATGGAGCCGTAGCCAACCAGCAAGACGGTTTTGCCGGTGAGTTCTTCGAGCATCACGGGCGGATAGAGCGGGCGCGTGTCGCCGCTGATCTCGGCGTATTGCGCACTGGCCTCGAAGCGACGTTTCCACTTGCCGGAACGTTGCACATCAAGGAAGAAAGGGAAGTGCTTGAACATGGCCAGAATCGAGGAAATGGTCCATTCCGCGGTGGAGATGTTGTGAGCGCCACGCGCGTTGCAAATGGTCACGTGCGGGCCCACGGTGCGCGGTATCCACTCCGTGCCCGCCATGAGCGAAAGCACCAGGCGTACGCCGCGCAGCTTCGGCCATGTGCGCATGGCGCGCGTCGGATAAGGGTCCGGAATCCACACATCGACGTCGATCTCCGGTCCAGGCGAATCGGACAAAGGGATAAGCTCGACTTCCGGTGGAAAACCCCTGAGCAGTTCTGCCGCCAGCGTTGCGGGGTATCCGACGCGCAGTGTTTTCTTGAGAGATTCGATCGATGCAGAGGTCATCACTCAATGCTAAACGCGAACGACGATTTTCGGCGAGCGCTAAGGCGATGCAGGCTGGTAGCCTTAAATATAGACAGCCGAAACAAAGCGTGAGACCGGTTACTAGCGGTGAGGGACGATGCCGATCCTGCGCTTGTCACAGTCTCGAAATACGGATTGAACCCATGCGCCTGAAGGCAAACAAGACGTGGTCCCAGCGGCAACTTGCAATCAAGCTGCGCGTGGAGGAATCGCGCCAGCCGTGGATGCTTTCCTGGGAGCAGCAGCGGCTGGTGATCCACGCCGCAAAGACTGCACTGGCGGCGGCCCTATGCTGGTGGCTGGCGCTGCGCTTCGGCCTGCACGAAGGTTATTGGGGCTCGATCAGCGCCATCATCGTGCTGCAATCGGATGTGGGTTCGACGGTAAGCGCATCGCGGGATCGCCTTCTGGGCACACTGATCGGCGCGGTCTTCGGCTTTTCGTTTTCGCTGTTTGGCGTCCTTCCGTGGAACTACATTCTGGCCGTTCTTGCGGCAGTGATTGTGTGCGGCCTGCTGGGCTTGCGCAACAGCTCGCGGCTGGCCGGGGTCACGATCACCCTTGTGATGCTGGTCGAGAAGACGGGTCCGCGCTGGAGCCTGGCGCTCGACCGGGTTAGCCAGGTGGTACTGGGCATTGTGGTGGCGCTGGCGGTGACCACGCTTGTTTTGCCCGATCGCGCGCGGCTCAGGCTCCGCGATGGCCTGGCGCAGGAGTTCCTGGTGCTGGGCGCGCTCTTTGAGGCCATTCTTCAGGGGTTTCTCAGCGCTCCTGACGAGAACCTGCCGGTCCTGCGCCAGGATGCGCTGGCCATGCTCCGCGGCAACAATCAGCTACTGGACGCCGCGCGCAACGAGCCCTCCGGCGGTCCAGGCTGGCGCGAAGGGTTGAACATGCTCTCGCAGTTTGGCCGCTCACTTTTTGACGCACTGGTCGCCTTGGATTTCTCAGTCAAAGACAGCCGTTGCGATGCGTTCGCGCAGCAATTGGAACCGGCGCTTGGAAAGCTGGCCGCAGACGTCCGCAGCGGCTTTCAGCACGTTGCAGGCCGCATTCACGAGTGGCGCTTTGACGTTGCGCCGTCGAACATCAGTCTGGAAGAAGACATCGAGCAACTCGAAGCCCGCATGGACGCGGTGCGCCACACGGGCATTGCATTCTCCCAGGCGGAGATTCTGCGCGCTTATGCCGTGCAATTACACCTTAAGCAGATTGCCAGGTTGCTGCGTGCCTCGCGGGTTGAAACCAGCCGCGCAGTCGGGGAGGCACAAAAATAGGAGAACCGATTACGCGAAGAATTTGCGCAGCGCATCCACGCAGTCTTCAATCTCTTTCATCGTAATGGCGTAACCGAAGCGCAAATGGCCCTCTCCCTGCGCGCCGAAGACTGAGCCTGGAATGGTGGCGATGTGCGCCTTTTCAAGCAATATCTGCGCGGCCGTGCGGCTATTCTTGTGGATCTTTTCCGCGTTCGGAAAAGCATAGAATGCTCCCGCCGGCAATGCACACTCCAGGCCCACTTCATTCAGCCCGGCGACCAGCAGGTCCCGCCGCTTGCGATACTCCTCGCGAATGCGAGCGATCTCGGCCCCTGGCGTCTTCAGCGCATGGATCATTGCGTACTGCACCGGCGTGGCGACTCCGTTGGTGGAGTAAAGAACGATCTTGCGGAGCGCACTCATAAAGGGCTCCTGAGCCACTGCATATCCGGCTCGCCAACCGGTCATTGCGTACGTCTTTGAGAATGTAAAGGTGGTAATTGTTCGCTCCGCCATTCCCGGCAGCGACGCGAGCGATACATGTTCGCCGTCATAAACCAGATCTTCGTAGGCCTCGTCGGCAATGACAATCAGGTCGCGCTCGATGGCGAATGCCGCAACCTCCTCAGCTTCCGCGCGCGTGAACACGAGGCCGCTGGGGTTCTGCGGCGTGTTGTAATAAATGGCGCGCGTCTGGGGAGTCGAAAACTGTTCAAGGGTGTTGCGAATGCCGTTGCGGCGCGCCGTGCTCGTGGGCACGCGCAGCGGCCGCGCCTGCGCTCCGGTAATCAGGTCGCCGATCGGCGTCCAGTAAGGCGAGAACACCAGCGCGTCATCGCCGGGATCGAGCACGCATTGAAAGGCCGCGTATAAACCCTGCGAGCCGCCCACGGTGGCGATCACTTCGTCGATGGTCGCATGGATGCTGTTCTTTGCCGCCAGCTTTTCCACCAGCGCCTTGCGCAGCGGCAACACTCCGGAAGACGGCGCGTAGTGGGTTTGGTTTTCCACCAGCGCCTGAATTGCCGCATATTTGATGTCGGGCGGAGTCTCGAAGAACGGCTCGCCCCCATGCAGAGCGTGAACATCGACACCCTCCGCGCGCAGCTCCATCACCTTGTTGCGAATCTGCACAATGTCGGAAAATCCAACTTCATCCAGCCGCTTGGCCAGCCTTATCCCGCTCAGCTTCGTCGCCATGATTGGGTATCCTTTCGTAACAGGGTGAGGAAATATCTGCTTCCAGCATATCCGATGTCAGCATGAGCGCCTGCCGGACTCCCGCGGGCAGTGAACGATAACCTGGCCGAATATCAAACTGCGAGCAGCTTGGTGTAGACAGCCATACCCACTACGGCATCGGCCCCGAGCGAGTCGAGCGCATCGACCTCCTGTCGGCTGCGGATGCCCCCCGCGACAATGAGTTGCCGCTGCGTGAGCTTGCGCAGGCGCACAGCTGTCTCGATGGGAAAGCCCTGCATCAGGCCCTCGCCGTCGACGTGTGTGTAGAGAAATGCTCCGGCATGGGCTTCAAGTTGAGGGATTGCATCATCGGGCGTTAGTGCCACATTCGCCTTCCATCCCTTCACCGCAATGCGGCCGTTCTTGGTGTCGATGCCGGCCACAATGCGCTGCGCGCCAATGCTTGCGGCCAGTTCAGAGGCAAAGGCCGTGTTCACTGCGCCACTCTCAGAGAAAAGCGCAGAGCCAATGATGACGCGTTTTGCGCCTGCGTCGAGCACTTGGCGGGCGCGCTCGATGGAATGAATGCCGCCGCCGGCCTGGACTGGGAGCCGCTTGGCTATTTGCGCGACAAGGACTGAATTATCGCCCTGACGCATGGCAGCATCCAGGTCGATCAACTGCACCGTCGGAAAGCGCGCAAATTTTTCAATCCAGTATTCAAAATCGTCGAAAGCGAGGCGAAGTTTTTCACCCTGCACGAGCTGGACGATGCGCCCGCCCAGCAGATCGATGGATGGAATCAGCATGGCAACCTCACCGAGACTCCTGCACGCGCCAGTTCTTCTTTTAATGAACGCGCGCTTGACACGCCAAAATGAAAAATGCTAGCCGCGAGCGCGGCGTCGGCTTTTCCGCGTCCGAAAACATCGACGAAGTGATCGACAGTTCCCGCGCCACCCGAGGCGATGACGGGGATGCTCACGGCTTCGCTGACCGCGGCGGTGAGTTCGCAATCGAACCCTGTGCGCATTCCGTCAGAGTCCATCGAGGTGAGTAGAATTTCGCCCGCGCCGCGCGCCTCCGCTTCACGTGCCCATTCGACCACGCGACGGCCGGTGGGCTTGCGGCCGCCCTGCACAAAGACCTGCGCGTCACGGATTGGATCGGAAGCCTCGGGATCGCGGCGGGCGTCGATAGCGACGATGACGGCTTGCGCGCCAAAGCTGCGCCCGATAGCCTCAATCAAAGCTGGGTCTGCGATCGCGGCAGAGTTCACGCTTACCTTGTCTGCGCCGGCTTCGAAGACCTGTGCCGCATCGTCCGCAGAGCGAATTCCGCCTCCGACTGTGAAAGGCACAAAGAGCGCAAGAGCCGTACGCCGCACCGTATCAAACAGCGTCTGTCGCCCTTCGTGCGTTGCGGTAATGTCGAGCAGCACAATTTCGTCTGCGCCTTCGCGGGCATGGCGCGCGGCCAGCGCAGCAGGGTCGCCAGCATCGACGATGTCGACGAACTGCACGCCTTTTACAACGCGGCCGGCATGGACATCGAGGCAGGCGATGATGCGTTTGGTCAGCATTCAGTTTCCTTCCCAGGCGAGAAAATTGCCGAGGATCTTAAGACCGGTCGTGCCGGATTTCTCGGGGTGAAACTGCACGCCCATCACGTTGGCGCGCTCGACGGCTGCGGCAAAGGGCTCGATGTAGTGGGTGATGGCGGCGGCATCGGTTGTGACCGGAGCTTTGTATGAATGCGTAAAATAAACAAACTCGCCAGCGTCCACGCCTGCAAGGAGGAGAGATCCGGCGCGCGCTTCGAGTGAATTCCAACCGACGTGGGGAACCTTCTCGCCGGCATCCGGGAAGCGCGTGCAAGCTTCAGTGAAGTGCCCGAGGCCGGCCTGCTGCCGCGCCTCGGTCGAACCTGAGTAGAGCCACTGCATGCCGACGCAGATGCCCAGGAACGGAACGCCGCGCGCGATGGCAGCGCGGATGGCACGGGTAAGGCCGGTAACGTCGAGGCGCTCAGTTGCCTGAAAATGGCCTACGCCGGGCAGCACAATTCGCTCCGCTGATTCGACCGGCGCGAAATCGCCATCGGTGACTTCGGCCTCTGCGCCAAGATGACGCAGCGCCTTGAGCACGGAAGTCAAATTCCCCGCCTTGTAGTCGATGACGGTTACGCGCATCACAACAATCCTTTTGTGGAGGGCAGCATGTCGCCTAGTTGGTTGTCGCGCGAGCAGGCCACACGCAGCGCGCGCGCGAATGCCTTGAAGATGGCCTCGATCTTGTGATGATTGGAGCGTCCGTACATTGTCTTGACGTGAACGTTCGCGCGGGCGCCACGGGCAAACCCCTCAAAGAAGTCAGTCACGAGCTCGGTCTGCAAGTCGCCTACAAGGCGCGTGCGCACCTTGGTTTTTACAGCGAATGCGGCGCGGCCACTAAGGTCAACCGCGGCAATGGCGAGGGTCTCGTCCATGGGCATGAGGAAGTATCCGGCGCGGAGGATGCCGCGCTTGTCGCCGAGAGCGCGATCGAAGGCCTCGCCCAGCGCGATGCCCACGTCTTCAACCGTGTGGTGCTGATCCACGTCCAGGTCGCCGTCGCACTTGAGTTCCAGATCGAAGGCGCCGTGGCGCGTGAACAGCTCCAGCATATGATCGAAGAAACGAATGCCTGTCGAGACCTTGTATTGGCCGCGGCCTTCGATGGTGAGACGGATCGCGATGCGCGTCTCTGCGGTGTTGCGCTCGACGATGGAAGCGCGGGCGCTTGTTTTGGTTGCAGACTTGGCACTCTTGGCGATTTTCATTCTGCTTTCACTCCAAGGTTCAATGCGGCGACGGCCTTCTTAAGTGCAACGACTGCCTGTTGCATCTGCGCGCGCGTTCCGATGGTGATGCGTACGCGGCCGTCGCATCCGGGATCGTTGGACCGGTCACGGACCAGCACGCCTTCGGCGCGCATGAGGCGAACAAACTCTGTGTGGCGAGCGCCGATGTCGACAAGGACGAAGTTGGCGCGGCTGGGCCAGCGGCGAAGATTCACGGCATCGAGAGCAACTTCGAATTCTGTGCGGGCGGCAAGCACTTGGCCCACGTACCAGTCGATATAAGCTTCATCTTCGAGCGCAGGCGGAAGGCAGGCGAGGGCGAGAGAGTTGACGCTGTAAGGCGAGAGCACGCGGCGAATCCAGCGCATTGATTCGACGGGACAGGCAAGCACGCCGAGGCGCAGTCCGGCCAGTCCGTAGGCTTTCGAAAAGGTGCGGGCGACTGCCAGGTTGGGCATAGTGCCAACCAGATCGATCACCGTTTCGCCGTGGAAGTGGAAGTAAGCTTCATCGACAAGAAGCACTCCATGCGGCGCGCGTTGAGCGATTTGAAGAAGCTGCTCACGGGTGGCGGCACTTCCGGAAGGGCTGTTAGGATTGGCGATGGCGATGAGTTTTGTTTTCGGCGTGATGGCGGCGAGCAGGCGCTCGAAAGGGAATAGCAGTTCATCGCCGGCCTGCACCGTTACAACGCGCGCGTCCGTTGCTGAGGCGTATACCTCATACATGGTGTACGTGGGCACGGGCAGCAGCAACTCGTCGCCGGCTTCAAGAAATGCCTCGAAGAGAACATGGATCGCTTCGTCCACGCCATTGGTAAGAGCCACTTGCTCAGGCGCCAGTCGAAGATGCGCAGCCACGATAGCCTCAACCGGCTCGCGCTCGGGATAGCGCGTCAGCGCGCCGGCAGAAATGCTGCCAAGCACTTCACGCACTTTCGGCGAGCAGGCCACGGTGTTCTCATTGAAGTCCAGGCGAAGCGCATCGCGGCTGCCGAGCGGAGGGTGATACTCCTTCATGGCCTGCACTCGGGCGCGCGGCTTTGGGGTTGTTCTCGAAGCCCATGCCTCAGGGGCTAAAGCCCCGGCGTGTCCTGATGTCTCATTGTCAGGGCTAAAGCCCTGACCTACCGCATCGCCGCTCAGTTCAGTATCGCCGCTCAGTTCAATCACGGGACCTCCTATAACGCAGACGGGTGCGAATGGCTTCGGCGTGGCCGGTGAGGCCTTCGGCCTCGGCGAGCAGCGCGGCGCTGGGACCGAGCGTGCGGAGCGCCTGCGAGGAATACTCCTGCACAGTCATGAGCTTCACGAAGTCGTTCACACTCAAGCCACCGCGCACGCGAGCCGTGCCCCCGGTGGGCAAGGTATGATTCGGACCTGAGATATAGTCGCCCATGGGCTGCGCGGACCAGCGGCCGATGAACACCGAGCCCGCGTTCTGCACCCAGTCAAGATCGCCGGCTGCGTCCACCGTTAAATGTTCGGGCGCGATGCGGTTTGTAATTCGATGCGCTTCGTCCACGTTGGAGGCAAGGATGACGAGACCATTGCGGTTGAGAGCTTGGCGCGCAACAGCGTTGTTGCGGCTGCGCAGCTTTGTCTCGGCGATAACGTCTTGAGCAAGGTCATCGCGTGTGGTGATGAAGATGGCGAGCGCTTCGGGATCGTGCTCGGCCTGCGCAACAAGGTCGGAGGCGATATCGGCTGCGCGCCCGCGTTCGCTGGTGACGACGATTTCGGTGGGACCGGCGAGCATGTCGATGGCGCAATCGAAGGCAACCAGGCGCTTGGCTGCAGTGACGTAAAGATTGCCAGGGCCGACGATCTTGTCGACACGCTGGAGCGTTGCGGTGCCATAGGCAAGGGCGGCCACAGCATGGGCGCCGCCGAGGCGATAGAACTCGATGATTCCCAGCAAGTGCGCGGCGGCAAGGGTCTCCGCAGCGGGTTTTGGCGAGACCACCACGATGCGCATAACGCCCGCAACCTGCGCTGGAATGGCGGTCATCAGCAGCGTAGAGGGCAGCGGATGCCGGCCGCTTGGAACATAACAACCAACCGAGCCAAGGGGGCGAACGAGTTGGCCGGTGGTGAGGCCGGGAACGGATTCATCTGACCACGATGCGGGTAGTTGGTTGACGGCGAAGGCGCGAATCTGCTCGGCGGCTGTCGACAGGGCGTCGCGCAGAGCTGGATTGAGCTTGTCCCATGCAGCGGCCATTTCTGCTGGAGTAATGCGAAGTTCGGCAGCGTCCTTGAGCCCGTCGAATTGAGCAGCATAGCGCTGCAGCGCGCGGTCGCCGCGCTTGCGCACATCGCTCACAATGCGTCGGACGGCAGAAAGTACGGAGTCGAGCGCCGCGCCGCCGCGATGGTCAAGCGCGGCGAGGATCTCCTCCGCCTGCCGCGCGCCGCGTCCTTTCGTTCGAATGATTCTCATCGACGATCTCCGGGGCTAAAGCACAACTTTATTGAGCGGGTATTCGACAATGCCCGTTGCTTTGGCTGCTTTCAGACGCGGGATGACATCGCGAGCGACGCGCTCTTCGACGATGGTGTTCACCGCAACCCAATCCGGATCGCTCAGCTGCGAGACGGTGGGCGAGTTGAGTGCGGGGAGCACGGCGAGCACCGCTTCAAGATTGTCGCGTTTAACGTTGAGCATGAGGCCAACCTGCGATTGCGCATCAATTGCGCCGCGCAACATCAGCGCGATCTGATCGAGCTTTTCGCGTTTCCACGGATCGGCGAGCGTGGCGTTGCCGGCGATCAGATGCGTCTCGCTTTCCAGCACCGTGTCAATGATCTTGAGGTGATTGGCCTTGAGGGAACTCCCCGTTTCAGTGACTTCTACGATGGCGTCCGCGAGCGTGGGCGGCTTCACTTCTGTTGCGCCCCAACTGAACTCGACCTTCACATTCACGCCCTTGGCGGCGAAGTAGCGCTTGCTGACTTCGACAAGCTCGGTGGCGATGATCTTGCCTTCAAGGTCCTCGGCCTTTTCAAATCCGCTGCCTTCAGGAACGGCGAGCACCCAGCGAACCTTGCGGCGACTCTGTTTGGCGTAAGTCAGTGTGGTCACGCTGGTGACGTCGAGCCCGCTCTCAACTACCCAGTCAATGCCGGTGAGCCCTGCGTCAAGCACGCCGTGATCGACGTAGCGGGCCATCTCCTGCGCGCGGATCAACATGCATTCGATTTCGCTATCGTCGATGGAGGGAAAGTAAGAACGGCCGTCGGCGTAGATGTTCCAGCCAGCCCGCTTGAAAAGAGCGATGGTGGCATCCTGCAAACTGCCTTTGGGAATTCCGAGTCTGAGCTTGTTAGCCACGGGGTTCCTCTTTCGTTTCCGGTTCGGAGTTGCCGGCGCGCACGATGGGCCGCGTGAAGCAGCTGACGGTGCCCTCGTGACAGACCAGGCCGTCGCCTTCAACCTCGACGCGGAACAGCAGCGTGTCGTTGTCGCAATCAGTTGTGGCGGAGACGATGCGTAGCCTGTTGCCGCTGGTTTCGCCCTTCATCCACAGCTTCTGGCGGGTACGGCTCCAGAACGTGACGAAGCCCGATTCCAGTGTTTTGGCGAAGCTGACGGGGTTGAGAAAACCCAGCATCAGCACTTCGCCGCTCCGCGCATCTTGCACGATGCCGGGAACCAGGCCGTCCATTTTGTCGAAGTCGATTGTCGATGTGTTGTTTTTCATTCTTCCCTGATTTTGATGTGGATTTTTCAGCGCAGCAAAAAGCCCGCCAGCGTTGGTCGCCGGCGGGCTGATAATTTTTCGATCTCTCTGGCCGTTACATCAGGCCATGGCAGTCCGCCGGCATGGATGTCCCATGATGATCGTGGTGGTGTCCGTGATGGCGGGGGTTGTGCATCTAATTGAAACCTTAAGGGAAAACGGGGGCGGTGTCAAATGTTGGTCTTGCGGGCCGCGCCGCATTCGGCGGAGAATGGTCAGGTGCGAACAGGAACACAATCGGCGATAGGGGCGGCGACGATCCTGTTCTTGTGCTTCTGCTGGCCCGCCCAGGGTCAGAATCAGGATCGCGACAGTCGCGGGGTGGCGAAGACCTCTGCATCGGCGCCACCACCGGAGCAGCGCGTGGACATTAATCACGCCAGCATGGACCAATTGCTCAAGGTGCCGGGCTTGACCCGAGGCTGGGCGGAGCGAGTTGTGCGCTTCAGACCCTATCGCACCAAGCAGGATCTCTTCGACAAGGGAATCGTAAGCAGTGAAGTCTATGACCGCATTAAGTACTTCATCATCGCGCATCGCGAAAAGAAGTGAATCTGAATCGTTTCCGATCAGCAGCCTTCTCTCGGCTTCTTGTTTGCAGCAAAGCTCGCCAGCACTGAGCTCAACATGACATAAAGCACGGGAATGAAGAACAGGTTCAGCACCGTGGAGAGCAGCATCCCGCCGACGATTGTAGTGCCCACCGAGTGACGGCCCAGGGCGCCCGCACCAGTGGCAAACACCAACGGAAGAACGCCGAGGATGAAGGCGAAGGAGGTCATGAGAATGGGGCGCAACCGCAACTCGCCGGCCTCGATGGCCGCCTCGGCGATGGAGCGGCCCTTCCTGCGCAGCTGTTCGGCGAACTCGACAATGAGGATGGAGTTTTTTGCCGAGAGGCCGATGAGCATCACCAGGCCGATCTGGCAGTAAACGTCGTTGGAGAGACCGCGCAATGAGACCGCGCCCAGCGCGCCCAGAACGGCCATAGGCACGGCCAGAAGGATAATGAAGGGCAGCGCGAAGCTCTCATACTGCGCAGAGAGCGTGAGATAAATGACCAGCACGCCAAGGCTGAAGATGATCAGCGCCTTGCCGCCCGACTCGATTTCGTCCAGCGTCAGTCCGGTCCA